>JBLNBS010000126.1:0-11101 GCA_050260175.1 Patescibacteria group bacterium
GCCGTCGGCTCCATAAGGCTTCCAGGGGGGGTTGACATGTCGCGTCCCTGCCATACCATCGCCGCGGCCGCGCTCGCTGCGCTCCTGCTCGCCCTGGCCGCCGCGCCGGCGACCGCCGATCCGGCCGGCCTCACGCTTTCGGTGGACGCGCCCTTGCCTTGGCTGGACCCGCTCGTCCTGGCCTGGGAAGAGGACGGCCTCCGCCTGCAGGCCTTGAGCGTGCACGGGGAGATCTGGGGTTACGAGCTGCGCGCCGGCATGATGCCCGTCGCGTGGGGCCCCTCGCCCTTCGAGAACCTCCTCTTTGGGGACGGGCCGGGGCTTCCCCTGGTTTGGCTGGCCGCGGATTACGACGGGTTCGAGATCCTGCCCGCGATGCACTACGAGAATTTCTACGCCGCCCTCCCCCCGCGCGGCGGCTCGGACCGCTATCTCATCGGCCGCCGGTATACCGCGGGCAGCGGCCGCTGGCAATTCGGGCTCATCGAAACCGCCTTGCTCTCCGGCGATTTCTCGCCCTATTACCTGATCCCCTACCCCTTCTTTCCCCTCTCGGTCTGCAAGGTCTTTTTGACCGAATCTCGCGTCGGCGACCCAAAGGACGCGAACCTCCTCTACCAGCTCGACGCCTGCTACAACGGCGAGCGGGGCTTTGGTTACGCGGCCCTGCTCATCGACGAACTGCCCATCACCCCCGCCTGGAACGGCCCTTACCGGATCGGCCTCCAGCTCGGGGGCGGGATCGAGCGGTTCCTCGGCCGCGACGATCTGGCCCTGGCGGGCGAGTACACGGCCGTCTCCCGCTATACCTTTACCTACCACGAGGGTTACGCGGCCGGCGACTACTGGGCCGGCGACGGGCCGCTCGGCCATGCCCTCGGCCCGGACGCGGATCTGCTGAAAGCGCGCCTGACGAGAGACTTCGGCACCTGGCTGGGCTGGATCGAGCTGGCCCGGGAGCGCCACGGGGAGGGCGGATTCGGCGACCGGTGGGACCCGGCGGCCGGCCAGGCGCTCGAGTTCCTGACGGGCACGGTCGAGACCACCTGGATGCTGGGGGCGGGATGCGAGATCGGCCTCGGCGGCGGTTTCACGGCCGGCCTCGAGCTCGCCGTGGGTAGAGTGAGCAATCTCAACCATCGTCTCGGAATCGACGGTTGGGATGGAACGCTGGCTCTACGGCTTGAATTGGTACTATAACACCTATAGACGAACGAATTAATTTGACATGATTAACATGATTAATGTAATTATTATTTAAAATATTGTCGATATTTCCTTTTAATTTGAACAGATTGTGAAAAATTCAGTAATAGTCCAATTTCTACCTTGTAGGCGCAAGCAATGATTCTCTCAGTAAACGGGTCGTTTTCCATCTGTTCGATTTCCTTCTTCCTCATAGTTTAATCATATCAATCATGTAAATCATGTCCAATTTAAACGAGATATTAGACAATATATGGGGGGCCGGCGGAATCGCCTGGCCCCCGCTGCCTCATCCGCCCTACGGCACGACCGCCACCGGCTCGGACCTCAACCCCTCAAGCTCCCCAATCAGGGCGGCCACGGCATAGCGCACCACCCCGGCATACGGATCCGCGTCGGCAAAGGTGGAGTCGGTGAACGTCGTCACACCCCCGCCGTCCAGGAGGCCGCCCGGGCACTGGCGGAAACGGCCCTCGCCGTCCGTCCGGTAGACGCGGTACCCGGTGGCGCCGGAGACCGCCAGCCAGGACAGGTTCACGTTCGTTCCGTCCTTGATCGCCGCCAGGCCCGTGACCTGGCCGGGCTCGGCGATAATGTCGATCGCGACCTGGACCTGGCCGTCATTGGTGATATGGACCACCGTGGTGCGGCCGGGCAGGATGTCGAACTGAAAGTACTCGCTAGTAAAGATGGCGTCGGTCGCCTGGGGGATAACCACCCTGGCGTCGTATGTTTGCGGGGCCAGATCCTCGACCAGGGCGTGCAGGGCCGCCCCCGCCAGGTCCATATCCTCGTAATCGGCGCTGCCCGAGTCGGGATCCTTGTAGATGCCGACCTTGCCCCCGGTCACCGCGTGGCCCTGATCGAACAGGAACTGGACGTCCATGGTGATGTCCAGCTTGCCCGGGGCGGGCGCAAGGGTCATCTCGACGCTGCTGGTCTGGCCCGAGAACACCATGACCGTGGTCTCGCCGGTGTAGATGACCGTGCCGTCGATCGTCGCGGCATCGACGCGGACCCCCCACTCGCCCGCGTAGAGCCCCTCGGCCGTCCCCGTGGCCTCGCCCGCGCCCATGGTCATCGCGACCGTGACCGTCAGTTTCTGCCTGGTCAGGACGGCGGTCACCGCCGCGATCTCGTCCAGGCTCCGCCAGGCCTCGCGCGCGGCCGTCCACGCCACCCGCATCTCGACCCTGCCGTCGCCCTCGCGCGGCGCGGGCAGGCATCCCGCGCCCGCGACAGCCAGGGCAAAGACAAGGGCCAACACTCCGACGAACCTCATCATTACGACACCTCCCATTTTTCCGATGGTTTGCATCAATTTGACAATGGCGCCCATGATTCCTCCTACCTGATGGATCGAGCGCATGAAACCGCCGCCTGTCGCGGCTCGCCCACCCCCTTCCGGAGAGCCGGTTCACCCGGCGTTAACTCCATTGTAGTTCACATTTGGTGAACTGTCAAGCGGCAGATTTTCCCCCTGTGAACCAGGGGCGGATTGTGCTAGAATAGAGGTGAGAACTGCGCGGCGGCGGAGCGGCCGGTTTCTTCCCGCCCGTCCGCGCGGAATGCGGCCGGGAGGCGCGGGCGGCGCCGGGCTCTGGGAGGTATCGGCTTGATCGGCGGCAGGCTGAGGGAACTGCGTCTGGCAAGGGGTATGACCCAGGCCGAGTTGGGCAGCCTGGTCGGTGTGGGCAAATCCGCCGTGAGCCAGTACGAGAGCGGCGCGCGCGAGCCCGAGACCGCCGTCCTCGTCAAGATGGCGGGCCTTTTCGGCGTCAGCACGGACTGGCTATTGGGCGTGGAGGGGCCGGCGGACATGACCGTCCGGGAGCCGCGCCCCGTCTATGGCGAGCCAGGCGGCGACGCGGAGTCGCGCGCGTATCTCGCGGAGCTGAGCGCCCAAGTGGCGGCCCTCCAGTCCCCCGAGGACCGGCACGCCGTCCTGGAGCTGGCGCGGTTTCTCGCGCAAAAAGGTTCGGCCAAACCCGCACAGCCGGCGCGGGGAACCAAGGCATCACCGACAAACAGAAAAGATTAATCGCGACAATGATCTTGGAGAACTAAAACGATACCGTTTTAGACAGGATTAACATGATTTAATATGATTATCAAAGCGGATGAATATATTCGTAATACAATGCGAGAGCATCCTCGCCATTGACCCAAATTTGCATCATTCGAGAGTATTATTGTCTTTTAATCATGTAAATCATGTCTATTGTTATACCGTTTTAGACAAGATTAACATGATTATCAAAGAGGATGAATCGATTCGCACTACTATGCGAGATCGTCCTCGTCATGGATCCAAATTCGCATCATTTAAGAGTGTTATTTTTATTTAATCATGTAAATCATGTCTATTATTGCCGTTAATTCTATAAAGATTAATCGTGACGATGATCTTGGAAAACTAAACGATACCATTTAGACAGGATTAACATGATTAATATGATTATCAATATGAATGAATCGATTCGCCCTACAATACGAGAGCATCCTCGCCATCGATCCAAATTCGCATCATTCAAGAGTGTTATCTTTATTTAATCATGTAAATCATGTCTATTGTTGCCGTTAATTCTATAAAGATTAATCGTGACGATGATCTTGGAAAACTAAACGATACCATTTAGACAGGATTAACATGGATTAATATGATTATCAATATGGATGAATCGATTCGCACTACAATACGAGATCATCCTCGCCATCGATCCAAATTCGCATCATTCAAGAGTGTTATCTTTATTTAATCATGTAAATCATGTCTATTGTTGTCGGTAATTCTATAATCGCGACGATGATCCTTGTTTACTCCTGTAAATCCTGTTAATCTTGTCTATGTTACCGTATTTTCAACTCGAGAAATGAGGTGTCTCTTTGCCCCGCGTGGCTTTGATCTCCCTGGGCTGCGTCAAGAACCTGGTCGACTCCGAGCTGATCCTCGGCCGCCTGGCGGCCTGCGGCCATACCGTGACCACCGACCGGTCCGAGGCTGAGATCATCATCGTTAATACTTGTGGATTCATCGCGCAGGCCAAGGAGGAGGCCATAAACGCCCTGCTCGAGGCCGCGGCGTGGAAAAAGAAGGGCCGCTGCCGGCTCGTGGTGGGCGCGGGCTGCCTGGTGCAGCGCTACGGGGAGGAACTCCGCCGCGAGCTGCCGGAGATCGACCTCTGGCTCACGCGGGGACGTTACGCCGACCTGCAGGAGTTGCTCGAGCGCGCGGCCGAGTCGCCGGGCCTGCTGGCTCTGGGCCCGCCCGAATTCACCCCCGGCGCCGCCTGGCCCCGGCTCCTGTCAACCCCCCCGCACCGGGCCTATCTGCGCATCGCCGACGGCTGCGACAACCGCTGCCGTTACTGCGTCATCCCCTCGGTGAGGGGCCCGTACAGGAGCAGGCCTCCCGGCGACATCGTGGCCGAGGCCGAATCCCTGGCGCGCGCCGGGGCGGCCGAGATCACCCTCATCGCGCAGGATACGACGGCTTACGGCCACGACCTGCCGGGCCGCCCCACCCTGGCCGGGCTCGTGCGCCGGCTGGCCGAGATCCCCGGGCCGCGCTGGTGGCGGCTGCTCTATGCCCATCCCGCCCACGTCGACGAGGATCTCATCGATCTTTTGGCCGGCGGCCGCATCTGCCGGTACCTCGATCTCCCCCTGCAACACATCTCCGGCCGCGTGCTGCGGAACATGGGGAGGCCCGGTGATCCCGGGGCCGTGCGCCGCCTCCTGGACCGCCTGCGGGAACGCGTGCCGGGCCTGGCCCTGCGCACGACCTTCATGGTGGGTTACCCCGGGGAAAGCGAAGCCGATTTCCACGAACTGGCGGATTTCTTGATTCAGCAGCGCTTCGACTGGCTCGGGGTATTCGCCTACTCGCGCGAGGAGGGCACGGAGGCATACGGCCTGCCGGGCCGGGTCCCGCGGCGCGTCAGCGAGCGGCGCCGCCGCGAGCTGCTCCGCCTCCAGCAGGGGATCTCCCGCGAGTTGCTCGCGAGCCGCGTCGGGCGCCGTTTCACGGTGCTGGTCGAGCGCCCCCACCCCCTGCGGCCCGGTTTTTACGCGGCGCGTTCCGAGGCCGAGGCGCCCGAGGTGGACGGCCTGATCCACGTGCCCCTGGCGGACGGCAGGACGGGCGAGTTCGTCACCGTGCGGGCGGTCAAGGCCGGGGTTTACGACCTCGAGGCCGTGGTGGATGAGGGATGAGAACCGCCTGCTCAAGAAGCGGTGTGAAAAACCTCACCACCGCGATCCCAGGGTTAAAACCCTGGGCTCCATAGGAAAACCATTCTCAAACCCGTACGTCCTGTACGGGTTCGGTAGTGCTTCGAAGCCTATCCGAGCCCTGTCAGGAGGACAGGGCTTTGGAAAGATCGTTCAGGTGTAGCCCGGGGATTCATCCCCGGGTAGAGAAACGGGTTTTTCACACCGCCTCAAGAGTTTGGCGACTAACCCGTTCTGTGGGCCAACGGAGCAATCTCTGGCATCATGCGCCATGTGCAATACTATATCCGCCGATCCATTGCATTACTCGCGCAGGCTCCAAGGAAGCGGGCAGGAGTTGAGCGGTATGCGTCGAAGCATGATTCGGCAGAAAATGGAACGGGAGATGCACGTATCGTGAACCTAGCCAACAGCCTGACGGCCCTGCGCATCCTCTTGACCCCTCTCAGCGTGCTCTTCCTGTTCTGGCGCGTGCCCAACCAGACGCTGATCGCGGCGGGCTTTTTCGTCCTGGCCGCCCTCACGGACGGCCTCGACGGCTGGGCGGCCCGGGTGCGCAAGGAAACGACCCAGTTCGGCAAGTCCTTCGATCCGTTCGCGGACAAGGTCCTCATCTCCACCGCCCTCATCTCCCTGGCCAAGCTGGGCTGGGTGGCCTGGTGGATGGTCTGGGCCATCATCGGCCGCGAGCTCCTGGTCACGGTCCTGCGCCAGTTCGCCGGGGCGCGGGGCCAGGCCACGGCCGCCAGCTGGCTCGGCAAGTCCAAGACCATGAGCCAGATCATGGCCGTGACCGCGATCATCCTCTGGCCCTCCTCCGCGGGCTGGCTGCTCTGGATCGCCCTCTTTCTCAGCCTGGCCTCGGGGGTTGACTACCTCGTACGCTGGCGCGTCGTCTTCCACCGCGCCCCCTCCACGCCCTCGCTCCCGGGCTGACGCCTCCTTATCGGCCTCTTTCCAATCCCTCCTGCTCTTTCCGCTCCGCGCCCCGCCCGGCGTATGTTATAATCTGACCTGCGTGTGATCTTATGTAATCTTGTGAATCCGCGGCTTCCCTGGATAATACGGTGTTGCGGGTCAGGGGCGCAGCATGCTGCGCCCCTACATGAGAACGATACCGTGTTATACGGTTCTCTCGTCCGCTGGGTTTACTTTTAACCTAGTATGGAAAAGGTGAGGCATCATGCGGGGTTTTGGTTATTGGCGGCAGATTCGCCTGGGATTGGCCCTCGTGGTCTTTGTCCTGACCCTGGCCCTGCTCATCGGGGGCCAGGGGCTGGCGCGCGCCCTCCGCGTCAGCCGCCCCCTGGCGCAGGAGATGAAGGCCATTCCCGGGCTGCGGGGCTACAAGCTCGGCGCCGCGGCGGGCGGCGGCCGCCTGATGCTGGACCTGGCGCGGGTGCCCGATCTCGAGCGCGCGGCGGAACGCGCTCTGGCCGCCGTGGAGGGCCGCCAAAAGGAACAAATTACCGAGCTGGCCTTTGGCGATCGCCGCCAGGGGCTGCAAGAGGCTTACTACGAGCTGCGTTTCAGCCTGGAGGAGTGCATGGCGACCGGGCGGTACACCCTGCTTTTGCGGGATCTGGAATCCCTGGCCGACCGCCACGGCCTGAGCCGCGCCCGCGTCTACCCGGGCCGGCGTTTCATCTACGTGCAGCTCGAAAAAGGCAGGGCGTACCTCTACGAGGCGCTGCCTAGGCCGGAACGGATGCAGCCATATCCGGACCAGGGAGGAGGAGCGGGAGATGTGGCGTGAATCATGGCGTGAACTCTTGCTGGGCGCCGGCGTGGCGGTGATCGCTTATCTCGCCGTCCGGGGCGCGGATCTGACGCCCTTTTTGCTCCTTTGCGGCGTGCTGGGGGCCGTCTACTTCCTGTCCCAGGGCCGCTCCGCCACGGGCTTTGAGGCGGTGCGTGTGGGCGGCTCGCCGCCCTGCCCCGTCACCTTTGCGGATATCGGCGGCCAGGAGGTGGCCAAGCGCGAGCTCCTGGAGGCGCTCGATTTCATGAAGGACGCGGCGGCCATCGGCGAGCTGGGCATCAGGCCGCTCAAGGGCATCCTCCTGACCGGCCCGCCGGGCACGGGCAAGACCATGCTGGCCAAGGCGGCGGCCAACTACACATCGTCGGCCTTTATCGCCGCCTCGGGCAGCGAGTTCATCGAGATGTACGCCGGGGTGGGGGCCCAGCGGGTCAGGCAGCTCTTTAACCGGGCCAGGGCCTTGGCCAAAAAGGAGGGGCGCCGGAGCGCCATCGTCTTCATCGACGAGATCGAGGTGCTCGGGGGCAAGCGCGGCCAGCACACGAGCCACCTCGAGTACGACCAGACCCTGAACCAGCTGCTCGTGGAGATGGACGGCCTGCGCAGCGACGACGAGGTCAACCTGCTTTTGATCGGGGCCACCAACCGCGCGGATCTCCTTGATCCGGCCCTGCTGCGGCCCGGGCGCTTTGACCGCCAGGTGCAGGTCGATCTCCCGGACAAGGAGGGCCGGCTCAACATCCTGAGGATCCATACGCAAAAAAAGCCCCTGGGCGCGGACGTGAACCTGGAGGAGCTGGCCAGGGAGACCTTTGGCTTTTCCGGCGCCCACCTGGAGTCGCTGGCCAACGAAGCCGCCATCCTCGCCTACCGGCGGGGCCGGACAGAGATCGCCATGAGCGATCTCAAGGAGGCCGTGGACAAGGTCATGCTCGGTGAAAAGCTGGAGCGCAAACCCACGCGGGAGGAACTCGTGCGGGTGGCCGTGCACGAGAGCGGCCACGCCCTCACGAGCGAGCTTTTGCATCCCAACTCGGTGGCGGCCGTGACCGTGGCCTCGCGCGGCAAGGCCCTGGGTTTCGTGCGCCAGGCCCCGGAGAAAGAGCGCTATCTCTACACGGGCGATTATCTCAGGGATCAGATCGCCATCGCCCTCGGCGGGGCGCTGGCCGAGGAGCTGGTCTACGCCAACCGCAGCACGGGCGCGGCCAACGATTTTCAGCAGGCGGCGTACCTTGCCAAGCAGGTCGTGACGAGCGGCCTCTCCGCGCTCGGCATCGTGACCGAGGAGACCGTGGGCCAGGACCGCCTCCGCCAGGCCGTGGAGGAGATCATCCGCGCCGAGGAGCAAAGGGTGAAGGATCTCCTCGCCGATCGCCGCGATCTCATCGAAAAACTGGCGCAATCCCTGGCCGAAGCTGAGCGCCTGGCCGGGGAGGAGTTCAGAAGGCTCCTGGCGGCGTGAGATTAACCGCGGCGTGAGATTAGCCCAGGAATGAATTCCTGGGCTAATCTAAAAGCATTCTCAAATCCCTGCGGGGATTCGGTAGTGCTTCGCAGCCTAACCGCATTCCCATCCCGAATACATCCGATCCCCCGCAGGGGATTCAGAACGATCTGAAACCTAGCCCAGGATTTCAATCCTGGGCGGAAATCACCGCCTACAATTCATTCCGAGCCGACGGCGGCCTAAAGACCGCCGCTACACAAATACAGCAAGCCATCCGTGGCTTTGAGGATATGTGATCCCAAACTTAGGGCCTTCAAGCCCTTGCCGGATCTGGTGTGGCGGTAGGCTATCAGCCTACCGGCCCGTTTTCATTCCCCGGCAATGACCTCGATCTCGCGCCAGGCGATCCAGGAGGGGCTGGCCGTCGTCTCGATCTTGACATACCGGATGCCCTTGAGCGGCTCAGGCGGTTTGAAGGAGAGAAGCTGGGAGTCCGCCGTCTCTCCCTTCAAAGTCACAAGAGGGGTATACCTGTTCTTGGTGCCCGGCCCCTTGGCCAGGATCCGATGGGTCGTCGCGCCCGCCGGGCTCTGGCTGACGAGCAGCCTGATCTCCGCGACCGTGCTTTCGCTTCCCAAATCGATCTCTATCCACTGCGGCGCGTGATCGCCCGCGCCCACCAGGTCTCGCTGTTGCCGTCGACGGCGTTCGCCGCGGGGTTTTCGCCGAGCGACCGCGAGGCCTTGGCCGGCTTTTTGTAGGCGAGATTGGCCCCCACACCCGCGGTGCGGATGCCCAGAGCCGCCTTGTCCTCAAAGTATGTATTGATGAACCAGGTGAAGGTGTAAGGCGCGGTCTCGGGCAGCACCCGGTCGGGTCGATCGTGCCACGACATGAAAACGACGTGATCCGGATCGCCCCCGGCAGCCAGTTCATAAGTCTTGACGCGTTCGCCGGCGTGGGACAGCCAGGCCTCGTCCGTGGGATCAATGGCGTCGCCGAGATAGTAGAGGCCAAACGCGACTCCCCGACTGCGGCAGAAATCCTCCAACTCCTTGGCAGCCCGCGGCCAGTCTTTCCGGGTATAATCCAGGTCGAGATGGAGAAAGGCCAGCGGCATACCGGCCGCGGCCTGGTAGGCATCGATCCATTTTTTCAGGTCGGCCGTCTTGACATACGGCTCGCGCAGCAAGGGCTCCGAGCCGCCGAAGGCGGCCTGGGGGAATACAGTCCTGACGGCCTCGACGTACTCCGCGACCTCGGCGGCTACTTTCTCCGCGGACCAGCGGGTGGACTGCGGTCCGTCGTAGATGCTGGCAAAGAAGAACGGCTCGTCGAAGTCCACGAACGAGATCGTCCCGCCGGCCTGCTTGATCCGGCGGGCGATCCGAAATCCCTCTTGAATGCCGGCGAAGCCTTCGACGCCTCTTCCATATGCATCGGTCGGGTTCAGAGGTCCTACTTGAACGGCGATCGGGATACCCCGGCGGTTCAGGTCAGCCACGACCCGGCGCAACTCCGCGTCCGTCGCGTCCTCGGAGACCCACTCGCCAAAGAGCTCAAAGACCCGCACGCGAGACGCGGCCTTGTCCCACGGCGCACTCGCGGTAAAAAGGTCCATGAAATCGTCCGAGCCAATGAAGGGGCGGCCCGAGTGGGTTTCCATCGGCGGGAGCGGGCCGAACCAGATTTGCGGCCTGGTGGTCAAATCCAGGGTTGCTGCCGCCGCGACCCCGATGGTGAGCGGGCCGCAGGCGATGATGACCGTGGCCGGCAAGATCAAGGCGATGAGCTTGAAGAGGTGCTTACGAGGCACTGTGTGTCATCCTCCTGGCAGGTCCATGAATCCTTGCGGCAAGATATGCTTTACGCACCTTTTCGCTGATAGCCCGGTTCGACATAATCGAAAAATCCCCCTGCTGAACTGGCAAATTTTAACTGACTGAATTATATCGCCCCGACCCCGGCCAATCCAACCGCGCCACCGGAGGCAAAGGCGGCGGGTGGGCCGGCGTACTAGGCCACGGTGCCCGCCAAGATGCTGCCGAGCGGCGTCACGCCGGCCAGGACCATGGCGTAGGCGCTCATCACATGGCCACGGTGGAGATCGTCGGTGGAGATCTGGAGCGTCGAGTTGACGGAGGCGTTGAGGCTCGCCATGGCCCAGCCGATGACAAAGAGCAGGGCTAGGGCGGCCCGCTGAATCGACCCCTCCCCCCTCTCCCCCGGGGTGATGAGATAGAGGCCCGCGATCACGGCGATAAGGCTTGTGGCATTCAGGGCAAAGCAGGGCGCCACGCCCAGCCCGGCCAAGACCCGGTGCCTGCTCCCTCTTTGCCTGCGCGCGAAGGATTTACCTGCTAAATGGGGGTTTTTTCTGTGATATAATCGGGGCGAAGAGGAGGAGACCAATGTCGCCGCTCGGCCGCAAGAGCTTTACCCGCGATCTC
>JBLNBS010000127.1:0-7954 GCA_050260175.1 Patescibacteria group bacterium
CGGATAGGCTTCGAAGCACCGCCGAACCCGTACAGGACGTACGGGTTTGAGAATGGTTTTCCTATGTAGCCCAGGGTTTTAACCCTGGGATCGCGGTGGTGAGGTTTTTCACACCGCTTCTAAAGGATCGCCCGCTCGAGCTCCCTGGCCACGAACTCCTCGTCGCTCGTGTAAGCCGAGACATAGCTGGCGGCGCGTCTCACGGCGGCTGGGGCGTTGCGCGGCGCCACGGAACAGCCTGCCTCACGGAACATAGGCAGATCGCCACCACAGCCCCCAAAGACCATGACCTCGTCAGGCCGCAGCGACAGGCGCGCGCGCAGGGCGGAGAGGGCCGCGCCCTTGTCCGCGCCCTTGGCCCGCACGAGCAGGGGAGCCGATCCCTGGCGCATACCCTCGGCAATCGTGGCGCTGATCCCCGGTATGGCCTCGTGCAACAGCCTCGCCGCCTGCCCCAGCAGATCCCGCTGGCCGAAGGCCAGGATGGCCTGGAGGTTGTCCGGCAGCTCCGCGCGCGGATCGAAGCGGATCACCCGGCTCCCCCAGGGCGCCACCTCCGCCTCGTCGGCCTCGGGCGAGGCGTAGATGACATCCCGGCCGAAGAGAAAGATGGAATCAGCGTAGAAGAAAAGCTGGGCGAAGGCCTCCTGGGCGGTTTCCGGCGGCAGGAACAACTCGCGCTCGATCGGTTCGCCGCATACATTCCGCGTCAGCGCGCCGTCGCAACAGATAAGCGGGTCCGAGAGATGCAGCTCAGCCGCAATGGGCAGGGCGTGGTGAAAAAGGCGTTCCGTGGCGATGGAAAAATGCACGCCGCGGCGGCGTACCTCGGCCAGGGTTTCCCTGGTCTGCCCGCCGAGACGGCCCGATCTGGAAAGGAGCGTGCCGTCGAGATCGCTGACCACCAAGCGGATGCGGCGCATATAGGATTCCTCCCCTAATCACCCAAGAGTGTGAGCCCAAGCGCGGCCCTGGCGGCTGGGACGGCCCGGGCGCGGTGGATTTGCCACGGCCGGTTCAAAAACACGGGTTTGTCAAGATCATTATATCCCGAACAGGTGTTTGTGTCAATAACCATCCCGCCCGCCGGCCTAGGCCGCTCCCGGCGGCTTTGGCGGAAAGGCAGGATGATCCCGCCCCGTTCTAGAAGTGATATTCATGAACCGTCCGGTAATAGGGGTGGGCGGCGCCCATGGGCGATGACGGCCTCCGGCATGGGGCGGTTTCCGGGCGCGGCCGGCGCGGCGCTTTGACGGTTTGGACCGCCCGGCTGGCCCTGGCGGCGCTCGTTCTCTGCGGCGGATTCTTTTTGACCGAACGCGCGGCGGAGAGGCTGGTCGGGCTGCCGGAGCACGGCGCGGCTCCGGCGGAGTACAGCTGGCGGGTGGCGGCCATCATGCCCACCTCGGATGACGGCTATTGGCGGGAGATGCGCCTGGGCATGCGCGAGGCGGCGCGCCGTTACCATGTGGGCCTCGAGTTCCTGGGGCCGCGCTATCCCAATCCCGATCGGACGGCGCAACGTTTCGAGCAGGCGATCGCGGCCAGGGTGGACGGCATCATCTGCCATGCCGAGGATACGCCCGATATGGCGGCGATCATCTCGCGCGCCCGGGATGCGGCCATCCCCGTGATCGCCATGGGCGTGGATGTGCCGGGCAGCGGGCGCCGCGGGTACGTGGGTCCCGATCCGTATTATCTCGGCTTTGAGGTCGGGCGCACCCTGCGCCAGGCCGTAAAAAAGGGCGAGATCGCCGCGGTGCTCAATAGGGCGCCGGGCCGCCCGGGCAATGCCGGGGACAGGTACCTGTCGGGCCTGCGCCGATCCATCGCCGCGGTACCGGGTTTGCACCTGGCGCGCGTGGACTATCTGCCGCCCTCGGCCGCCCTGGCCGAGCAGGGAGCGGCGCGGCTCCTGGCGGGCGATCCCCCGTATGATGCGATCTGTTGCGCCAGTCCCCGGGATACCCTGGCCGTGGCCCGGGTCCTGCGGGATCGAGACTTGGATCACGAGGTGAGGCTCGTGGGCGCGGGGCTTTTGCCCGAGATACTCCAGCTCCTGCGCCAGAGGGCCCTCCTGGCCACCGTGGCCAGCTACCCGTTTGCCATGGGTTACGACGCCGTGCGCCTCCTGGCCGACAATTTGGCCGGACGGACGCATCCCGACGAGATCAACTCCGGCGTGCAGGTCTTTTGGCCGGAGGATGCCGAGAGTCTCCTGCGCGACTACGGCGCGGGGGGTGGCACCTAAAGTGGGCCGCAGCGGCGCCGGATCGCCGGGCCCTTTCTTTACCAGGATCGCGTGGGCTTTCATCGGCGCGCTCTCCATCTTTGCCCTCACGAGCTTTCTCTCCTACCATCTCGAGCGCCGGTTGATCCTGCGCGTCAACCGCCTCCTGCGCACGAGCATGTCCTGGGCGGGATTGGCCGAGGAGACCGAGAACCTCGAGGCAGCCCTGGAAAAATACCTGGCGGTCGGGGACGAGCGTTCCCGCACCGCCTACACAGCGCGCGCTGGAGAGCTGCGCGCCCGCGCCCTGGCCCTGGTGGGAAACCCAACGCTCCTCCAGGACGTGCTCGCCGGCGAGGACGCGCAGGGCATGGTCGAGACCATGCTCGCGCAGGGCGAGGCGGTTATCGACGCCCAGGAGCGGCGGTCCCTGGCCCGGGGCGGCGATCCCTTCCACGCCTTCAGCGTCACGGGCGAATTCCTGCGCGGCCGAATCCACCTGGCGGTCATGGATCTTTTGCGCCGCGAGGCCGGCAATTACCGGCTGATCTCCAACAGCCTCGTCATCCTGGGCCGCGCGGCCCTCTTGCTCATTATCGGGGGGCTGCTCCTGGCCGTGCTCGTCCTGGTCCTGCTCTCGTACAGGCTGACCAGGCCCCTGGCCGAACTGGCGGAAGCGGCCGGACGCGTCTCGCAGGGGGATTTTTCCCGCGAGATACCGGTCAGGGAACGTGATGAAGTGGGGCACGTGGCCGAGGCCTTTAACCAGATGTCGCGGGCGCTGGCGCGGCTCATTCAGGACCTGCACGAAAAGTCGGCCCTGGAGGTGAGGCTCAGGGAACGCGAGGTGGAGAACCTGGCCATGCAGAACATGCTGCAGCAGGCCAGGCTCCAGGCTCTCCAGGCGCAGATGAATCCCCATTTCTTCTTCAACACTCTCAACGCCGGGGTGCATCTGGCCAATCTGGAGAAAGCCGAGCGCACGGCCGTCTTTTTTGAGAATGTCGGCCGCCTTTTCCGCTACAGTCTGCGCAGTCCCGGACCGTCCGTGGCTCTCGAAGAGGAGCTGAACCACGTCGAGAACTACGTGGCCTTGCTCCATATGCGTTTTGGGGAGAAATCCTTTTCCTTTGTCAAAGAGATCGATCCCTCCCTGCTCGACACGCCGCTGCCGCCTCTCACCCTGCAACCCCTGGTGGAGAACGCCTACCTGCACGGCCTGGCCGGCCGCACCGGCGGCACGATCGCCGTCAGGGTCCGCCGCCAGCGGGGCGCGGCCGTGATCGAGGTGGCGGACGACGGGCGGGGCATGACCAGGGAGGCGATCGAGGAAGCGTTGCGGCCATACGACGGCAGGTGCCGTGATGCCAGTCCCATCGGATTGGCCAATGTCATCGCCCGGCTTCGGCTGTGGACGGGGGAGGAACGGCCCGTGGAGATCCGGACGGAGCCCGGACGCGGCACCGCGATCGTTTTAAGCCTCCGCGAGCGCGAGTAGAAGTGTGAAAGGGGATGGCGTGAGTGCGCGTGCTGATCGTGGAGGACGAGCCGATTACGGCGGCATCGCTCCGCCGGATCCTCCGCGAGAGTCCGCTCGTCAAGAAGATCATGATCGCCCGCACCGGCCCGGAGATGATCGAGCAATGCCGGCGGACGGCGCCTGACCTTATCTTCCTGGACATCGTCATCCCCGGGTTCGACGGCCTGGCTGCCCTGGGCGAGGTGCGCAGGTATTGCCCGGACTGCGTCTGCCTCGTCATCACGGCCCACGAGGATTTCAGCTTTGCCCAGCGGGCCATCAGGCTGGGGGTCATCGATTATCTCCTAAAGCCTGTCAGCAAACCGACGCTTATGCGGGCCCTGGAGCGCGCCGCCCGGCAGCTCAAGGCGCGCGGCAATGACGAGGCCGCGCCCGCCCCCGAGGAGCCGCCGCTCCTGCCCCCCCTGCGATCCCTGCCCCAGAGCGGCCCGGTGGCCGTGGCTTGCGAGTACATCAGGGAACGTTACACCGAGCACGGCCTCTCCCTCGAGGACGTGGCGGCCGCGGCGGGACTGAGCCCGAGCCATCTCAGCCGGATCTTCAAGGACCAGACCGGCGAGAATTTCGTCGAGTACCTGACCCGCCTGCGCCTGAACGCCGCCGCCCGCCTGCTGCGCTGCGCCAGGGCCAGCATCGGCCAGATCGCGCTCGCCGTGGGTTACGCCGATCCCAACTACTTGAGCAGGATCTTTCATCGCCTGACGGGGCTGACGCCCAAGGAATACCGGGAGGGCGCCGCGACAAAAAACGCCAGCCCGGCAGCAAATTAAGCCAGAGGTGATCCTGGACCCCGTGCTAATATTCTGTATGGAGATCGTGGAAGCCGCGGCAGCCGTCCAAAGGCGATCGAACTGCCAATGCGCATCGCGGAGGCCGCCCGGCTTTAGACCGCGTAAGCTCCAAAGGGGTGGTCCGGCCGGAAAAGAGCGGCGAATTTGAGACGAGCGGTTTGTCCACCGGGTAGGGCGATTGGAAATTATGCTCGAGTTTCATTAGTGAAGGAGGATCATGAGAGATGGGCAAGAGGATCGGTTATCTCCTCCTCGTGCTGGCGTTGATGCTGAGCCTCAGCGCCAACGGGGCCACGGCCAAGCACTTCGCCGGCGTTAAGATCGTGTTCTTCCCCGGCGGCAACGAAGGCTGCCCGTTCGCCTCGGTCGTCTACCGCGGCGCCAGGGCCGCCCAGAACGACCTGGGCTGCTCCGTGACTTACGTCTGGTCGGACTGGCTGCCCGACAAGATGGTGGCCCAATTCAAGGATGCCATCGCCAAGAAACCGGACGGCATCGCCATCATGGGGCATCCCGGCGTGACCGCCCTCGCCCCGCTCGTCGATGAGGCCGTCGCCAAGGGGATCCTGGTCACCAGCCAGAACACCAGCCTGCCCGCGATCGAGGACAAGTTCAAGGATCGCGGTTTTGGCTACGTCGGCCAGGAGCTGTACGAGTCAGGCATCATGCTGGGCAAAGGCGCCGCCAAGCGGGCCGGCCTGAAGAGCGGCGACCTGGCCATGGTCTGGGGCCTGCTCGGCCAGGAGACCAGGGGCCTCCGGACCAAGGGCTGCATCGACGCGCTCAAGGCTCTCGGCGTCAAGGTAGACTACATCGAGATCTCCGACGCCGTCAACGCCGACTCCTCCCTCGGCACGCCGGTCATCACGAGTTATATCGCCAAGAATCCCAATGTAAAGCTCATCATCACGGATCATGGCGCGCTCACCTCCACGCTCGGCACCTATCTCAAGGCCGCCAACCAGAAGCCGGGCGCGATCTTCGGCGCCGGGTTCGATCTCAGCGCGGCCACGGTCAGCGCCATCAAGGAAGGCTGGGTCGGGGCGGTGCTCGATCAGCAGCCGTGGCTGCAGGGGTATCTGCCCATCCTGCAGATCTGCCTGACCAAGAAGTACGGCTTTGCGGGGTTGCACATCGACACCGGCGCGGCGATCATCGACAAGACCAATATCGACAAGGTGGCTCCCCTGGCAAAGAAAGGCATCAGATAAGAAGGACGAAGATGGCCGTGAAGATTGAAGCTGACAGCCTGCTCACCATGGTTGGTATCCACAAGTCCTTCGGCGGGGTGCACGTCCTCAAGGGCGTGGATTTCCGCGTGGGCAAGAACGAGATCGTGGGCCTGGTGGGCGACAACGGGGCCGGCAAATCGACCCTCATCAAGATCATTACGGGCGTGCACCCGCCGTCCTCGGGCGAGATCTACTACAAAGGCCGCCAGATCACCATCCACTCCGTGCGGAGATCGAGGGAGCTCGGCATCGAGACCGTCTACCAGGAGCGGGCCCTCGCGGACCAGCAGTCCCTCTGGCGCAACATGTTCGCGGGCAGGGAGATCACGGGCGCCCTGGGCTTTCTCAAGGTCCGCAGGCAAAAGGAGGAGACCGAGAAGCTCCTGCGGGGGCAGATGGGATTCACCTCGGGGGCGATCTCGGTGGATACGGAAGTGAAGTCCCTGTCCGGCGGGGAGAAACAGGGCATCGCCATCGGCCGGGCGCTCTATTTCAACGCGGATCTCATCATCCTGGACGAACCCACCGTGGCGCTTTCGCTCTCGGAGACGCAAAAGGTCCTCGACTTCGTGCTCGACATCAAGCGGCGCGGCAAGTCGGCCATCTTCATCAGCCACAGCATCTACCACCTCTTCCCCGTGGTGGACAGGTTCGTCATCCTTGACAGGGGCAGGATCGCCGGGGAATTCAGGAAGGAAGACATCACCCAGGACGAACTGATCGACAAGATGTTCCAACTCGTCAGGACAGGCACCCTGGGCTAGGCCGCGGCCGCCCTTGCGCGGGCGGCCGCGGGTTTTCCACATTCGCGCTTATGAGAGGGTAGCTAGTCATGTTGCAGGCAGCAAAGGTCAGGCCGTTCAAGCTCGAGATCAGCATCTTCGTCGTCTTCCTGGCGGTCTACGGCCTGTTTCTCGCGGGCAACCCCGGCGTCTTCACTCAGCCCGACATCTATTACTCCTTCATGTCGACCATCCCGTTTTTCGGCATCATGGCCCTGGCCATGACGCTCGTGGTCACGCTGGGGGAGATGGATCTCTCCTTCCCCTCCGTCCTGGCGTTTACGGCCTGGATCTTCGGCAAGGTCCTGGAGCTTTCCGGCAACGTATGGCTGGCCGCCCTGGCCTGCCTGGCGACGGGGATCCTTGCAGGCCTGCTCAATTCGTTCCTGGTCGTCCGCCTGTATATCCCCTCCCTGGTCGCCACCATCGGCACGCAGTTCTTCTTTAGGGGCCTGGTCAACGTCTGCGCGCAGGGCCAGGGCATCTCGCTCGTGGCGGCCAAGGAGAGCGTCTTTTACGACCTCTGCGTGGGCAGGCTCTTCGGCGCCGTCCCCGCGCAGTTCATCTGGCTCGTGGGCTTGGGAGTGATATTCTGGCTGGTTTACAACCGGCACCGGTTCGGCTCCCACGTCCTCTTCGTGGGGGACAACAAGGACAGCTCCCTGATGATGGGCATCAACGTGAACCTCGTGCGGACCCTGGTCTTCGTGCAGATGGGGTTCTTCGCCGCCTTTGCCGGGATCCTGTCCACGCTCGAGGTGACGTATTTCTGGCCCAGCCAGGGCCAGGGCTACCTTATGACCACGCTGGCCGCGGTCTTCATCGGCGGCACCTCGGTCTTTGGCGGCAAGGGCACGATCCTCGGCACCTTCTTTGGCGCGCTCATCATCGGCTCGCTCGAGGCCGGCATCATCGCCATCGGCCTGACGGGCTTCTGGATCCAGTTGATCTACGGCTTCATAATCATGGTCTCGGTCGCCATCTACTCCTTCATCCTGCGCAAGGCGGCGTGATCTTCACGGCACCCTCCCCAAAAAAGGTGGATCCGCGCCGGGCGCGGGTTCGCCTCGCGCTATAATAGCCAGGAAAGCCGGATCGCCGCGAACCTTCTAGCCGGTCCACTTCCCCTTTATAGGATGAAGGCTCTGCGAGCCCCCGGACTGGAAGCTCAAGCCCGTGCTCGCCAAACAGAGGATCACCATCACCGTGCCCGGCGGCGCCGCGGACTGGCACGTGTTCTTTTACGAGACCGACCGGGACCGGGAGCCTGGGCTCCGTCAGTGTAACACGCAAGGCAAGACGGTGACGATCCCGCTGCCTGATTTCAGGGATGATATCGCGTTCAAGATGATCGCCCGGGAATGAAAAGATCCGTGAAG
>JBLNBS010000128.1:0-36766 GCA_050260175.1 Patescibacteria group bacterium
CCGCGGAACCCCCGCCTGAAGACCGTCGTTTCCAGATCCACCGGTGTGAGCATGATATAAGACCACCTCTCCTGGGCTGACGGCGGGCCGAGGCCCGCCGCTAATCTCACCAACCCATCCATGGATGAGAATCGTCCCATCCGGTCTCAGGGCCATGCATGGCCCTTCATGAGATTTGCGGCATCCTTTAGGGCGCCGTCGGTCATGATCGATCGCGGTCAAACGCAGTCGGCCCGTTCCCCACACCACGGATTACAAACCCGGGGCTCACAAAAGCATCCTATCCTGAATCGTTCCCCAAGCGACCAGCGGCGAGCCGCGTTATTCTAAATCAACCTCTTCAACATGAGCCCCCGCCGCCCCTTCTTGGTCTCCCCGGCCACCTGCGTCAGGATCACGCGGCCGCGGCCCCGGATGGAGATCACGTCCCCCTCCGAGAGCGTTTTGTCCGGATCCTGAACGACCTGCCAGTTCACCCGGACGCGCCCCGCCCTGATCTCCCTGGCCATGCGGGTGCGCGAGACGCCGAAACCGTCCGAGGCCACGGCGTCCAGGCGGAGCGAGGCCACGGTGGTGCGAATCTCCTTTTCCCTCTCCGGCGGCACCTGCAGCTGCTCGGGCTCGATGGCGGCGACCTCGGCGCCGACCGACGCCACCCGGCGCAGATTTGCCTGGATGTATGGCGCGGACTCCTCCGCCACCACACACTGGCAGGCCGCGGGCAGGACGATCAGGTCGCCGGTTTTTTCGCGCGCGAGGCCCAGGCCCAGGATCGCGCCCAGGTAATCGCCGTGCGTGAGATCGGCTGCCCGGGCGGGCTTGATCTCCAAAAAGGCCAGGCCGGGCCGGATCGACTCCAAGAGCAGGTAATCCGGGGCCAGGGTAAGGCGCTGGCGTTCTGCGCGGCGATACCCCCCGTGGAACAGTGCCCTCAATCCCGGCAGGATCGCCAGTTCGCGCCCGGCCACCTCGCGCTGGCGGGGATCGAGAAAATCCGCCTGGACGGCGGCTTCCTCGCGCAGAGCCCGCTCGCCCAGATCGAAGAGATGGCGTATGAGCAGGCGATCCTCGGGGGAGAGATGGGTCAACGCAAAATCGGTCATGCTGCTCCTTTTTCATGCCTCTACGGGCGTATTTCCTTACTGCAACTCAACAGTCATAACTCATAACTCAAACTTCTAAGCGCCCAATGCCCTGAGGCCCAACACGATCAGGCCCCGTGCCAATTCCAGGAGGATAAGGACGATGAGGGGCGTGAAATCGATGCGCATGCCGCGCAGGTAGAAAAGGCGGCGGCAGGGCGCCAGGATCGGCTCGGTGAGGACGTGCAGGAGGCGGTGATACTCGCTGCCGCGGGATGGATCGAGCCAGCCCGCAGCCACCCGCAACAGGATCAGCAGGGAGACGAGCCGTAAGACGGTATTGACCAGCCAGATCATGCCCGCTCCCCCCGCGTGTCCGGTTGATAACCTCGGCCCAAAAAGGCGGCACGTTCCGCAGCCGCTGAAACCGCCTCGATGACGGCGGCGCGGAAACCGCCCCGTTCCAGGGCGTAGAGCCCGAAGGACGTCGTGCCGCCCGGCGAGGTGACGCGCTCCCGCAGCGCCGATGGGGCTTCGCCGCCCGTAAGCATCAGGGCCGCGCCCAGGATGGTGTGGAGCGCCAGCTCGGTCGCTGCCGGCCTGGCCAGACCATTCTTGACACCCGCCTCGATCAGGGCCTCGGCAAAAACCGCCACGTATGCGGGGCCGCTGCCGGATAGCCCGGTTACCGCGTCCAGGAGATGCTCGGGCAGGAAGACAACCCGTCCGAGGGGGGCCAGTGCACCCAGGGCCGCCTCTCGCTCCCCCGCATGCCGGCCGGCCAGGGAGACCCCGGTGACGCCGGCGTTGATCAGGGCGGGCGCATTGGGCATGGCCCGGATCAGACCCACTCCCGGCGGCAGCCCGCGGCCGAGCCTGGCCAGGGGCAGGCCGGCCACGATCGACAGGAGGATCTGCCCCGGCCTAAAGGCGGAGTCCACCTCGTCCAGGACCGCGGGCGCCACCTGTGGCTTGACCGCCAAGATGACCATTTCGGCCCCGTCCACCAGCGCGCGGTTGTCCGCCGCGGGGGAGGCGCCATGGTCCGCTTCCATCTTGGCGCGGCGCGCCGGGTCCGGGTCGCTGGCTGTAAAAACCGCCCCCGATCCGCCGAGGCCCCGGAGCATGGCCTCGGCCATGGCCCCCGCGCCGATAAAGCCCACCCGCAGTCCATCCAGCACCCCGCCCAACCCAGCACCCCCTCCAACGTTAACAGGATTCCGGGTCAAAGAACTTAACAAACAATAGTGATTAAAATTGGTAAAAAATCTGTGTAAATCCTGAAAATCATGTTAATCCTGTCAAACGGTCTTAATCACGTGTACTAGGAAAGATCAAAGAAACCCGTGCGTTCCCGGGGCTCGGCCCGCGGCCCCAGCGTGATCTCCACGTTGGCCGGGGTGAAAAGGAAGATCGAGACGCTCACCTTTTGCATCCCGCCTGCCAGGGCGTAGACCGCGCCGCTCATGAAATCCACCACCCGCCTGGCTAGAGCTTTGTCCGTCTCCTCCAGGTTGACGATGACCGGCCGGTGGTTTTTGAGCTGATCCACGATGGTCTGGACCTCGTCGAACGCCCTGGGCTCGAAAACCACGAGCCTGAATTGCCGTTGCGCGCTCTGGAGCGCGACCACGTGCGGACGGCTCCGGCGGGGGCGGTCGGGCGGAGTCTCCTGTTCCAGCTCCTCCTCGCCGACCTCCACCTCGTCGGCCACGAAACCGAGGAAGCTGAGCACTTTTTCCAGGAAACCCGCGCGGCTCGGCTCGCTTTTGGTTTCTTCCCTCGCCCATTCACGCATCTCCGCTACCTCCCCGCCTCAGAGGCGGTGCGAAAACCTCCGCCGCGACTGCACCATCCGTTATCTGCCGACATCGGGTGAGACCGGCACGTCTCTGCAGGAGCGCGCAGTCTGCCCAAGGCCTCCTGGCCGGCAGACCCTAGACCATCCTGGTCCTGAGCTGTGTGCTCCTCCGGAGCCGACTGGGTTGGTCATTATCTACCTAGCTGCGGTCCAAAGATGGCTGTGCCGATCCGGACCAGGTTGGCCCCTTCCTCCACGGCAACCTCGTAATCCTGGCTCATGCCCATCGAGAGCCACCGCCAATCCGGGCCGAGATCGTATCTCTCGGCCATGCCGGCAAACAGGTCCGCGAGCCGCCTGAAGACCGGCCTGGCCGTCTCGGGATCGGAGGCCAGCGGCGCCATGGTCATGAGCCCGCTGAGGGAGAGCATGGCCAGGCTACGGGCCCGGCCGAGGAAACCCGGCAGCTCCCCGGGGGGAATCCCGTGCTTTGACGCCTCGCCGGAGACGTTCACCTGCACGAGCACGGGTATCCTCCTGCCAAGCCGTTCGCCCGCCCGGGCCAGCGCCTCGGCCAGTTCCAGCCGGTCCAGGGAGTGGATCAAGGCAAAGGCCTCAGCCGCCCGCTGCGCCTTGTTCGTCTGCAGGCTGCCGATCATGTGCCAGGCTGCGCAATCGCGTCCCAGGGCCTCCTGCTTTTTCAAGCATTCTTGGACGCGGTTCTCCCCCAGGTCGGTGAGGCCGAGGGCCAGGGCCTCCCGTATCGTGCCGGGCGGGACGGTCTTGGTGACCGCCACCACCCGTACCGCGCCGGCCTCTCTGCCGCTCCTCTCCGCCGCCCCGGCGATGCGCCGCTTTACCTCAAGCCATCTGGCGGTCAGTCCTTCCACGGCCTCGACCTCTCTCCCGCCAAGATCCTACCTCGGCAGCAGGATCTCACCCTCGCGAATCCCCTCCACCACGGCTTGGCCCCGGTTGTAGGCCAGAACGGTCACGGGCTCGAACGAGGGCTTGCCCCGGACCATCACTATCAGTCCCGACCGCCCGTTCCGGCGCCGCAGGAAACGGCTGGGCACCAGCGTGCCGGTATACCGTTCCCAGACGAGGTCCAGGCGGCTCTGCCGGACTGCCAGCCAGGCGGGGGGAAATCTGTCCGTACGCAGCACGGCCATGGTTCCCTGCCGGGAGGATACAGTCTTGACGACGCTGAGCGGCACCAGGCTCTCGTCCTCCCTGGCCCAGAGCCTGCCGCCTGGTTTGAGCGCGGCGCGCATCGGCGGCATCCTGACGAGCAGGAACTCCTCCGTGTCCTCGATGATACGGGCCAGAGGCTCGCCCGTACGGACCCGCCGCCCGCGCCCGCCGAGGCGGCGCATCCGCCCCGCGATCGCCTTGGCATACGCCCTGTCCGGCTCCGTCATCGCCCGTTCGGGCTGGAGCGCGTCTTCCAGGCCGTCCGAGGTATAGACCAGGAGCCCGGCGTCTTTGGTCCGGCATTTGCGCCATCCCCGGCCGCCGGAATGAAGCTCCCCGAACGCCCCACGCACCGGGATCCTTTCCCCCGCGGACAGGATCGGCCGAAAGATACCGCTTCCTGGGGCCGGCAGCAGCCGTTCGTGGCGGAGGAAAACCACCTGGACACGGTCGGTGATTTCCAGCGTGCCATAACTCGAAGTCGTGGATTCGGGGAAAAGGAAACCGATCGCCACGAGCACACCCTGCCAGAGCAGAGAGATAAACAGCGTGCCCAGGAGGAGTACTGCCAACGACCTGGGCCAGATCGGGTGATGCCGCGTGCGATTGACCGTCAAGGATGCCCCTCCCGCCGTCGGTTGGGAGATTCTACTTCCATGGGACCATTCCTGCCGCCGAGCCCGGCTCGCGTCTCAGCGCATTCGCGCGATCACGGCCATCATGCGGCCCGCCCCCTTGCCGTCGCGCCGGTACGAGTGGAATACGGGCGTACCACAGCATGTGCAACGGGGGACAATGTGAATCCGGGCTCCAGGCACGCCCGCCCGGCGCAGCCACCAGGCGTTCAGTCCCGGCAGGTCCAGATGGACGCCGCCGTCCCGTGCGATCAGGACGTCGCGGGCCTCCGCAGGCACCAGTGAGGTCACCTCCGCCCCCACCCTGTAACAGCAGGGCCCGATGGAGGGGCCGATGGCCGCCACGAGACCGGCTGGCGCGGCGCCGAGACGCGCCAAGGCCTCGACGGCTTTTGCCGCTATACCCGTCACCGCGCCGCGCCAGCCCGCGTGCACGGCCGCCACGGATTTGGTCGCGGGATCGGCGAGGAGCAGCGGCGCACAATCCGCGTGGAAAACGGCGAGTGCCAGCCCGGGGACGGCCGTCGCCAGTCCGTCCGTGGCCGGCAGGGCCGTCTCGCGGGCCAGAGCTCCCGCCCCCCGCTCGGCCGCTCCCACGAGGGCCACACCAGTGCCATGCACCTGTTCCCCCGCGACGAGCGCGCCCGGCTCGAGGCCGAGGCCGGCCAGGAACCGCGCCCGGCCCGCCAGGGCTTCCGCCGCGTTGCCGCCCGCGTGCAGGGCCAGGTTCAACTCGCGGCCCTCCGCGTCGATGCGAAAGGAAAAGGCATGCCGCAGCCAGGCCATCTCGGAAAGGGCATGGCAGAACAGGTAACGCTGCCCCCGCGCGGTTTCCTCGCGCCACGCGGGCGCCGCCCCAGGCGCTCGCGACCCACCTCGCGTGTCAGTCATAGGACGTGAGATGCCTCCATCTGGGTTCCCAGAGGACCGGCGCCCCAGCCGCCTCCGAACGCGGCAGGTCCAGCAGCCGCTGGTTGCGCGAACCACGAAACGGCAGGGACAGGTCCTTTTGCGCCTCGATGTACGGCCCGTCCGCCAGAATGTCGGCCGCGGCCAACAGGCGGCTGATCGCGTCATCCTGGCCGCACCGCGCCCGCAAATCCTCCCAGGTGTAGCCGGTATAGATCATGAGATCCCAGCCCCGGACCTTGATCAGCTCAGCCAGCGCGGCCAGGGGGCCGGCCTGGGCGAACGGCTCTCCGCCGCTAAAGGTGACGCCTCGCAGGAGCTTACTGTCCTTGATCTCCTCCCAGACCGCGGCCGCGGTGGTTTCATAACCGCCGTCCATGGGCCAGGTCCCGGGATTGTGGCAGCCCGGGCAGCGGTGCGGACAGCCCTGGACGAAGACCACGGCGCGGAGCCCGGGCCCGTCGACCACGCTCTCCCTGGTCAAGCCGGCCAGACGCAGGGGCTGGTGCAGATCGTCCACGAGCGGCATCCCCCCGGCGGCATTACCGTTCCGGTTCGCCGCCACGTCCTTTTCATAGGTGATTCGACAGCCGGCCCGCCGCTACCTCCACGCGCAAATCCGAGACCGCGAAGACATGGGAAACAAATAGCGACAACCCCCTCTCCTGAAGTCATGGCAAAGAGAAGGGGTTGTTCTGCGAAGGGGTAGCCGTGATAACCCACGGCATACCCGCCGATCGCGAGGTATCGGACTCATGCTCGTTCAGCGATCGCAAGAACTCTTTGAAGTCCTGCGGCAGCTTGATCGCCATAATTCATGCGCCTGAGGATCGCCTCATCGCTGTTTCTTTTTACCAAACCGCCGGGGTTTCCGCGCCTGTGGATCGCTCTCACCGTATGTCGCGTGGCGTTCCTTGAGGAGCCTGACGCAGTAGGAATTCAGGCTCTGTTGTTCATAAAGGGCCTCGATGGCCAATTCTTTATGCAGTTCCTTGCCTACTCTCACGACGAACTTGCCGGAATACTCCTTGCCCGCGGTGGCCGGGGGCAGCGGCTCTCCGTCTCTTTCGTGGATGCGAATCCACTCGTCCACCGCCTGGCAGAGTTCCTCGTAGACTTTAATTTCATCATCGCCGTGAACGCCGCCGAGCATCAGGCCCGGGCATGTACCGACATAGCACCGATCTTCGTCCGACCATGTCACGATCTTCAAATACCGATCGCCTGGCTTCATTTCCTCCGCCGAGCCTCCCGGATGGCTTTCTCTACATCCCGTTCCTGGTAGTGCTTGGCATCATCGCCCGGACTGCCGCTGAGCGTGACCTTGATGCCCGACGGGTGCTTATAATTGCGATGGCTGCCAGCCCCGCCCCGATCGGCAAAGCCCTCTTGCTCCAGTATTCGCATCAATTCTCTGATCTTTCGCGTCATCTTTATAGTACTACCTTAGTATCATTGTGTCAATGTAGAAATTAACCAGACGGCGGCACCCGATCCATGTCCCAAAGCTTCCCATCAAGCCGCACGAGAGCGGAGTACGCCTCCCCGTGCTCGAGAAATCTCCGCCCGTCCAAATGGAAATTCCCGGATGCCATTTGCCCTCCTGCGTCATATCCAACAACGGCCGTATGCCAAGCTTGCCGGAACATCACACGACGCGCCGTCGCCCAAACCCGTTTCCTTTCATCCCATCCTTACCAGGCCTCGTCTAGTTCCGGCATAATGAGAGTTTTTACCGGTCCAAGCCTGGGCGGAGTAAACAGTAAAGGACCGTGTCCGGCTCATTGCCTTTGCCGGAGAACCTGAAACCGCATCGTTCGAGCACCTTGCGCGAGCCGAGGTTGCCGTCGGCCGTCTCGGCCCTGATGCCCGCGACACCGGCATGCGAAAAAACCCAGTCCGCCAGGGCGCGAACCATTTCCGGCGCGATGCCGCGCGCCTGGAAACCGGGGACGACGGAATAACCGATCTCCACCATGCCCGCGATGTCCGGCGGGCCGATGAAGCCGGCGCTGCCCACGAGCACCGGGGATGGCGCGGCACGAAGCACGCCGTACCACAAAAGCCAACCGGCGAGCGTGGGTTGGTCGCGGATCAAGTCGCGGTAAACGGGAATAACGTCCACGAGTATGGCGGGTGGCCACTCGGGCGTGATCTGCGCCCCAAGCATAGCGGAGAATCGCGCGCGATCAGCCAGGTCAGCTTCGATCAAGGCAAGGTCGGCGGCGATGAGCTCGAGCCGATCGGTCCTGATGCGGAGCATATCCTGAGCGTCACCCGCCTAAAAGAACTGTAAAAACTGAACTCATCTGGGCTCAGAAGTCAAGGGTTACCCTCTCTTTAGCAAAAGAGAGGACAAGGGTGGGTTTATCTCAACTTTTCCCCGACATCCCCGCTCAGGTTCTCGTGCAGGAAATCATACGCCACCCGCCCGCTGATCTGGTGGCGGCCCTCGAAGTAATCCGTGCGGAGGTTCCCCGCCGCGCCGAAGATTTCGTAGACATCCCGCGCCCCGGCAACGCCCCGCCTGACCGCCTCGAGCGGGAAGATGGGGTCGCGGTCGCCCGCCTCGACGAGCAGCGGCCGCGGCGCGATGAGGCCCGCGAGATCGTGCATCTCGCCGAACCGGTGCAGGCCCGGCACGATGTTGCAGGGGCAGTGGTTCATGGCCAGGACACTCTCGCGAAAAGTGGAGAAGTAGCCGCTGATGACGCAGGCCCTAATCCTCGTGTCGAGGCAGGCGGAGAAGAAGGTGTGCATGCCGCCGCCGGAGAGGCCCATGGCGCCCAGGCGCCCGAGGTCGAACTCGGCCCGGCATGCCAGGTAATCCACGAGGCGCCTGGCGTCGTGCACGCGCAGGCCGAGGATCGAGCCGCCCAGGTGAATGGCGAGCATCGCCGCGTGCTGGCAGCTCGTTGGTTCCTCCTGTCCGAGGAGTGTATTCAGGTATGAGAAATCCGTCCGCCTCTCCCCAAAGCACGCGATCTCGGGCGCGGCAACGGCGAAGCCCCTGCGGCAGAGCGCCACGGCAAAATCCTGGTGAATGCCGTCCGGCGTCCCGCGTTCCGAGCCGTCTTCCCAGAGGCCCACGATGTCCTTGACGCCGTACCCGTGCCCGTGAAAGGCCAGGATGCACGGGAACGGGGGCGTCCCCCTCGGGATCAGGAGATATACCGGCATGAGCGAGGCCTCGCTCGTGCGCAGGAGGATCTTTTCCCTGGTATAATCCTTTTTGTCCACCCGTTCCAGGACCTCGGCCTCGAAGGGTGTATTGGGGATGTCCTGGAAACCGAGGGCGCGGGCCAACTCCTCCCTGGCCCTTGCCTGCCAGCGGACCGCCTCGTCCCTCCCGCGGGCCGCGAACCGGTACGGCGCGGTCTCGGGGCGGTACTGTCGCCAGAGGAAGTGCGCGGGTTGGAGTTCCTCGCGGTTGGGCATGGGTTCATCCGCCTTTAGTTACGGCGGCCTAAAGACCGCCGCTAATCCTTCATAAGGGCTATGAATGGCCCTGAGACAGGACGGATTGTTCCTATCCATCAACTCCGCCCGGGATAGGCATAAAACGGCGACGTACGCGGACGTACCAAAGCCGCTCTGGGTTTTAACCCGGGGGTGGGGTTTCCCCGGCAATGCAAGTTACAGCCTTCCGCCCGTTCCCGCCCCTCTCCCGCTCCACGGGAGAGGGGTTGGGGGTGAGGGGACCGAAGGGTTAACGAGCTACGAGCGACGAGAATCGAGTAACGAGGATCGAGCAACGAGCTGCGCGCCGCGCGTTACCCGTGCGCCCTCCGGTCCCTTAGCTCCGCCCGCTTTGCGTCGTTAAAGCGGTCCACCGTCGAGAGGTAGCCTGTGATGCGCCGCACGCGGCGGATCCGGCCGGAGCCGCAGGAGGGGCATTCCGCGGGGAAGATGCCGCGGTGTCCGCAATCGTGGCACTCGTCGATGGGGAAGTTGATGCCGGCGTAACCCATGTCGCAGGCAGCCATGTGGCGGAGCAGGGTCTCGTAGGCGTCAATGTTGTGGACGGGCGGCGAGGCCATCTCCACATAGCTGATGTGGCCGGCATTGGTGAAGCGATGGTACGGTCCCTCGATCGCGATCTTGTCGTAGCTGCCGATCTCATAATCCACGGGCACGTGGAAGCTGTTGGTGTAATACTCCTTGTCCGTGATGCGGGGAATGACGCCGAAGGTCTTGCGGTCGAGCCCCACGAAGCGGCCGGAGAGCCCCTCGGCCGGCGTGGCCAGGAGGGTGTAGTTCAGATCGTACTCCTCGGCCAGGGCGTCCACCTGGCGCCGCATAAAGCTGACGATCTCCAGGCCCAGCTGCCGGGCGTCCGCGCTCTCGCCGTGGTGCCCGCCGGTGAGAGCGATCAAGGCCTCGGCCAGGCCGATGAAGCCGATGGACAGGGTGCCGTGCTTGATGGCGGGCAGGATCTGGTCCTCGGGCTTGAGCCGTTCCGAATCGAGGTAGAGATGCTGGCCCATGAGGAAGGGCATGTCCCTCACCCTGAGCTTGGCCTGGATACGAAAACGGTGGTGCAGCTGGCGGGCGGCGAGATCCATGACCGCCTCCAGGCCGTCGTAAAAGGCCTCCAGGTCCCCGCCGGCCCGCAGCGCCACGCGCGGCAGGTTGATGGTGGTAAAGGAGAGGTTGCCCCGCCCGTCCGTGACGGCCTCGCCGTGGCGGTTGGCGATGACCCTGGTGCGGCAGCCCATGTACCCGACCTCGGCGCCGAATGGCGCGTTGAAGGAGGAGTCCATGAAGGAAAAGGTCGGGTTGAGCCTCTGGGCCGAGACGCGCATGGCCAGGGTGAAGAGATCGTAATTGGGGTCGCCGGGATCGAAATTGACGCCCTTCTTGACCTTGAAGATGATGTTGGGGAAGATCGGCGTCTCGCCCCGCCCCAGGCCCCGCTCGTGGGCGAGGAGGAGGGCCCGCGTGACCAGGCGCCCCTCGGGGCTCGTGTCCGTGCCCACGTTCAGGCTGCTGAAGGGCACCTGGGCCCCGGCCCGGCTGTGCATGGAATTCAGGTTGTAGATCAGGGCCTCCATGGCCTGGTAGACGTCGTCCTCCGACGCGTTTTGCACAAAGGGGGCGAGGTCGCGGTCGAAAAAGGCGAAGGACTGCCCGCCGTGCATGTCGTTCTGGGAGCTCTGAAGGATGATGCAGGCCAGCGCCGTGGCGGAGCCGATCCTTTTCGGCGGCCGGATGTAGCCGTGGCCGTTGTCAAATCCCTCGCCGAGCAGCCTGGCCAGGGGGATCTGCACGCAGGTCAGGGTCTTGGCGTAAAAGTCGAGATCGTGGATGTGCAGGTCTCCCTCGCGGTGGGCGCGGGAGATCTCCTCGGGGATGAGGCGCGACAGGTAGTAACGGCGGCTCGCCGCCGAGGCGATCTGGAGCATCTTGGCGGAGGGCGAGTTGCTGATGTTGGCGTTCTCGCGGCTCGTCTCCACGAGGATGTCCTCCACGATGTCCATGAGCTCGCTCTTGGCCTCGCGCAGCCGCGTGCGCCGGTCGCGGTAGAGGATGTAGGCCTTGGCCGTCCTGGCGTGGCCGGTCTCGATGAGGACCTTTTCCACCGCGTCCTGGACTTCCTCGACCTGGGGAATGCCGTTGCCCTTGCGCGCCGCCAGGTGCTTGACCACCGCCTCGGCCAGTTCCTCGGCGAGCTGGCGGTCCTCCCCGCCGACCGCCTTGGCGGCCTTGAAGATCGCGGCGGCGATCTTGTCCCGCTCAAAGGGGACGATCCGCCCGTCGCGCTTGCGGATGGACTTGAAGACCCGATCCGCGGGCTGCAGCGGCTGGAGGGTCAAAAGCGGCGCCCGGTTGACGGCGCGCACCTCCGGTTCGGGGATGTTCAGCTCCCGTTCGACCTTGGCCATCCTCTCTCCCCCTGTTTCTTACCTTTCCTGCTCCCTCCGCAGGGCCTCCAGTTCCTCCCTGAACGTGTCGAGATCCTTGAATTCCTTGTAAACCGAGGCGAATCTGACGTAGGCCACCCCGTCGAGCTTGCGCAGTTCGGCCATGAGCCGCTCCCCAATCTCCCCGCTCGGCACCTCGTGCTCGGGCCGGTTGCGCAGCTCGCGCTCGATCCGGTCCGCCAGCTCCTCCAGGCTGGCCACGGCCACGGGCCTTTTTTCGCAGGCCTTGAGGAGTCCGCCCAGGAGCTTGCCCCGGTCGAAAGGTTCGCGGCGCCCGTCCTTTTTTACCACCAGGAGGGGTGATTCCTCCGCCCGCTCAAAAGTGGTGAACCGCCTGGCGCACGCCAGGCACTCCCGGCGCCGCCGGACGGCCGCGCCCGCGTCGACTGCCCGGGAGTCCAGGACCTTTGTCTCGCCAGTGCCGCAGCTCGGGCAATGCACGTTCCCATCCCCTTGCCGGCCATATCTTGTGCCAGAGAATATTATACGACACAAAATCTTGGGTTGTCGAGTTCCGTCTCTGGTCGTCTGTGGTTCTCCTGCCGCTTCCTGGGATACCCGTTCCCTCCCGCGCGGGCTTGCCTCCCCGGGGCGGTTCCCGCGCCGTTCGTCATTGCCGCGAGGCCGGTAGCGGGGGATTCTTCATCGGCTTGTCAGCAAGCGGCGCCAGCAGGGCTTGAGGCCGGGGATGTCATGGAACAGGATTACCGGCGGCGGAGCAATCGTCATAAAGGTATGGCTCGGTGACGAATTACTGTGCATAGCCGACCGGCCCGACCCGCTTTTGACCGGCGGTATGGATGCCGCTGGGCGCGGACGCAGCCGGCGTGGGGGTGACGCGATGAACGGCGGTTTTGGCGATTACCTAAAGGAGCTACGCCTGCGAAAAGGCCTGTCCCAGCGGGAACTGGCCCGCGCGAGCGGCCTCGACCACTCCGAGATCTCGAGGATCGAGGGAGGATATAGGCCCTCGCCCTCCCCGGAGAGCCTGGCCAAACTCGCCCCTCACCTCGGCGTGGCCCACGAGGACCTCATGCTGCGGCTGGGTTATCTCTCCCCGGGATCCCTGCCGGCTCTCGGCGCTGCCATCCGGCGGACGCTGGAGGAAAACGAGTCCGTGCGGTCCCTGGTCATGCGGCTCGCCCGCGGGCGGTTGAGCCAGGCAGGACGCGACTACCTGGCCGCCGCCCTACGGGAGATGGATAACCACCTGGATCTCCTGGAACAGGTGGTGAATTGATATTACAACTCGACTTTGAACTTCAAGAGCGTGAATATGTCCATATTCATCATTGTTCTTCCACCGGCGCCAGGCCCGCCTGCTTGAGAACCCGGTTCAGAAGCCTGAGATCGTAGATCCCCCGCAGATCCGGCCTGGATTTGCCCAAAAAGCCCAATTCAAAGGCCCAACGGGCCGACTGCCGGAGCGAATTGCAGACGGGATCCCAGGTGATGGTGAGGCGGCCCCAGGCATCCGCCAGGACCCTCTCCGGCAAAGCCTTGCCCGTGTAGCGCTTGATCTCCCGGTTGAGCACCCGGCGCGCCCGGACGGGATCGGTGTTGATGGAACGCGTGACGGCCACGTGCGCGCGCAGCCACGCCATGACGAGGCCCGGCCGCTGCGCAAGAAACGCCCGTCTGGCCACGAGGTGCCCGGTGACGAACATCCCCCCGGGCCACAGATCGCGTTCGTCCAGGAACAGCCTGCCGCCGGCCTCCAGGATCAGGCGGCTGACCCAGGGCTCGACCGTCCAGGCCCCGTGGATCTCCTTCTTGAAAAAGAGGGTGAGCTGATCCGGGTTGGCTGTGGGCAGGACGCGCACGCTGCCGCCGAATTCCCGCGGCTTGAGCCCGTGGTCCATGAGGTAGTGGCGCAGGGCCACATCCTGAGTGTTGCCGAGCTGCGGCGTGGCCAGCGACTTGCCCGCCAGGTCGGCCGGCCTGCGAATCCCGGCGTCTTTGCGCACGACCAGGCCCGCGCCGCCGCTGGCCGCGCCGGCCACGATGCGCAGGGTATCGCCGCCCGTGCGGATGTAGCAGGTGACGGCCGGGTTCGGCCCGACATAGGTCAGGTCGAGTTCGCCCGCCATGAGGGCCTCCATGGCCGACGGCCCGGCGTTGAAGAGGAAGGACTTGATCTCGACGCCGGGACCCAACGCCTTTTGGAACGCTCCCGTGGCCATGCCCACCAGGGCCTGGGCGTGGGTGATGTTGGGGAAATATCCGACCCGGATGAACCTGGCCGGACCGCCCAGGACCACACCGGGCAGGATGAGCGCCAGGCAAAGCGCTGCCGCGAAGAGAAACCGCCGCATCGTCACGCACTCTCCCCGTTCCTACAGATCTCATCCCCCCATCTTATGTGCCTATGTCACGGGATGCCCGCCCGGGCGAAGCGGGATTCCTCACCTACCTCGACGAGTTCGCGTACCGCTTCAACCGCCGCCGCGCACCCGGCATCTTCGGCCGCTGCCTGGCGGCCGTGGCGGCCTGCCCGGCCTGGACCAACCGGGACATCACGGGCGCGGGGGCGAAGGCCAAGCTAAAAGCAGTTTGGATTTCCTGAGGGAAGGGAATACCCAGAAAAAGCTTTGCTATTCCCGCTCGTAAGCTGCGAACATACGTCTTGGGAGAATGATGTCCTCGAGCATTGTCGGGCGGTCTTCCTGGGGCGGCAGCTCCACCGTGACGAAGCCCTCGTACCCCAGGGCGAGCACCTGGTCCAACACGCGCGCGATGTCCGTGTCGCCCTCTCCGAAACGGGTGAACCGGGCCGTCCCGGTCCCCTTGTTCTCCTTGATGTGGAGGTGGTTGATCCTTTTGCCGTGGAGCGCGATGAATTCGTCCATGTCCACGGCGGCGGCGGCAAAATGGCCGGTATCCAGGCAGGCGCCCACCGCGGGGGAAGGGACCGCCGCCAGGACGCGGCCGTAATCCTCGGCGCGTTCGAGGGTGCTGCCGGCATGGTTCTCCAGGCAGATCTGGACGTCCATTTCCTCCGCGGCCGGGGCGAGCAGGCGCAGGGCCTCGATCACGGCCTCCAGGCCGCCCTCAGTTCCCCGCCTGGCGCCCGTGGCCACGATGCGGCGGCAACCCAGCTCGCGCGCGGCCTCCATCATCCTGAGCTTGTGGGCCACGTCCTTGGTGAGCGCGTGGCTGTCGCCCCCGCCGAAAGCCGAGCTGTACACCGCCGCGGGGACCAGGCCCGCGTCTAGGCACCGCCGGCGCAGATCGCGTATCTTGGCAGGCGTCAGACTGCCGGGATGCCAGCAGTCGAACTCGGCATACCTGTAACCCGCGCGGGGCAGCATCTCGAAGCTTTTTTTAAAGTCGTTGTCCCCAAAGCCGTCGCAGGACAGGGTGGCACAAGCCAAGGCAAGCATCGCTTATTTCCGCCTCCCGCGCAGGAGATGCCAGAGTTCCAGGAGGTTCAGGGGGAAAGAGGCCTTTATCCCGCTCCCCAGGACCTGTTTGAAGAGTTCGTGGGCCGCGGCGGTGACGGGGAGATGGCAGTCTGTGGCGTGCCCCTCCTCCAGGGCGAGGTGCAGGTCCTTTTTGTAGAGAAATGTGTAATGCTCGTCGGGCGGATCATCCTCGCCCGTCTCGGCCCGGCGGACGTACTGGCGGCCAAAGCCGGTGAGCAGACCGGACCTGGCGCCGCCCGTCTCGACGACCTGGAAGACCTTGGCCGGGTCCACCCCCATCTCCTCGACAAAGGCGAAGGCCTCGGCGATGATCGCGAAATAACCGCACATCATCATCTGGTTGGCCAGCTTGGCCACCTGGCCCGCGCCGCTACCGCCGACGCGAACCACGGTTCCGCCCAGGACCTGCAGGATGGGCAGGCACCTCTCGTAAGTCTCCGGGTCGCCGCCCGCCATGATGTTCAGCGTGCCCGCCTCCGCGCCGGCGACACCGCCCGTCACGGGCGCGTCCAGCATGCCGGCGCCCAACGCGGCCAGCCTTTGAGCCATGAGCCGCGTTTCGGTGGGAGAGGAGGTGGAGGTGTCGATGACGACCTTGCCCGCCACCGGCACACTCGCGACGCCCGAGGGGCCAAAGAGCACCTCCCGTATGGCGGAGACGTGGACCAGGCTCAAGAGAATAATCTCCGCGGCCGCGGCCACCTCCGCCGGACTCCCGCAAAGGACGGCCCCCCGGGAGACCAGCCCGGTGCATGCCTCGGGCCTGAGATCGTGGACGTGCACCGCGTACCCCGCGGCGAGCAGATTGCGCGCCATCGGATTACCCATCCTGCCCGCGCCGATGACGCCAACCGACGGCAAACCCATCTTCCGCACCTCCGTCTGTATGCGAAATACCTTTACCGCCCGCGGCCTTGGCAGCCGCCATGGATATCGCTTTGCTTGCCTCAAATAAAGCTACTCCGGCCATCTCACCCGGACGGCCTGCGGCTCGTGGAGCCAGAGGTGGACCTGGCGCCTGGACTGGTCGATGGTGACGAACGGCTCCCCCTGTTCCTCCATCCAGCCCCCACGCCGCCAGGCAACGCGGCGCGCCTCGATCTCCCGCAGCTCCGGCCATCTGGCGGCCGCGCAGGGGATGGTGACGCCGCATCTGAACGCCGCGATGATGAATTCGCCGGGGGCCGGGCTGACGACGATGGCCTGCCCGTCGCCGTGCTCCTCGCCTGTTACCGTCACAGGCACGCCTCCGACCTCCTTGGTCTCCCGGTATGCCTCCCCCGGATGATTGCGCACGAACACCTTTAGCCGCTCGGTGCCGCCGTAATACGCGAGATGGGGCAGGATCCTGCCGAGCGCGAGATAGCTCTCCCTGAGGGCAAAGGCCCCGTTGGCCGCCTCCCCCCCGGCCGTGACGTACGGATAACCCGCCATCGGGCAGGAGACGTCCAGCGCCCAGGGGGCGAAGATCGGCGCGCCGAATTCGCCCGTGGCCAGGAAGGCCAGGCGCGGCGCCAGGGGGCCGGGGTCGCTGTTGGTCTCGGTGACGGCCACGAGGTTCCGCCCCACGCGGTAACTCCCAAGGACGGCCCGGGCGTCGTCCATGGACTCGTCCGGCGAAGCGTAATGGTTGAGCCCCGCATAGGCGATGCGGGGACAGTTCTTCATGTAGGTGGCCACGTCCTCGCCCGGGGCGCCACCCGTCATCCAATCCGCGAGTTTGCCGCCCACGAAATTGACGAAGAATGGGATGGGGTATTCGGCGTGGCCCGCCTCGGTCAGGCGGCGCAGCCAGTTGCCGCTGAACCGTTCGGCACTGTAGCGAAGGTCGTCGGTGTAGCCGCCCTCGCGAAAAAACCGCTCCGAGGCTGGGGAATGATCCCGCCAGTGCTTGGCGTTCTGCCGGTCCGCGCCAAAGACCGCGATCTCGTTCTCCACCTGGACCATGAGGATGGTACGGGTTTGGGCGTCGATCTCCCGGATCCGGCGCATAAAGGCCCTAAAGGCGGCGGTCTCGGCCTCGATCACGGGCTCGTAATCGTAGGAGACCGCGTTGTGGTGGGCGACGCCGTCGGCATCCACGGCCCGCGGGTAGGTCTCCGTATCCTCGATGACATACATCGGCGCGTAGACCTCGCCGCGCAGGTTCCGGTAGATCGTCCCGTCGCCGCTGGCGTAATGCCCGAACCACCCCACCACGAGCTTCAACCCGTGCCGCTCGGCTGTGGCCTTGACGTGCTCGAGATAGGAGAAATCGTAGACCCCCCGCTCCGGCTCGACCATGGACCACTTGATCGGCACCTTGAGCGTGTTGAGACCCAGCCGCGCGGCCGCGGGGTAGAGGTGGTCGTACGCGTGCAGCGTCTCGCGGTAGCGGCCGTGGACGAGATCGAGCCAGGTGATCTCGGCCGTCAGGATGGTAAAGGGCCAGCCGTCGACGTAAAAGACCTTCCTGCCGCCGATGTCCTCAAAATGGGGCGAGAGATCTTCCCGCCGCAAGCTCCCGGGGGTGTTGCCCGATGCGGCGGACTGGGCGGTATGCATGGATCATTCCTCCCGTTCTGGATTCTGGCCAAGCCGCGCATGTCTCCATATCCCTTCATGCCAGGCCGTACATCTTGAAGGCGATGTCATTCGGTGACACCCGGTCGAGGCACACTCACCGATCCGAGACTTTTACCAGAGGAAAAACCGATCGTGGCGGCGGAGATGACCTCCAAGGCTTTGGATCGATCGTCCGCTCCCGCCTTGCCGCCCTATGCGTCCCTGCCGGACTGTATGCCGGCCCGTCCCCGGTCAGAAACGGTCCGGACGGTTCATCCATACAGCGGACCAAAGCTTGCGCAGGCCCGGTAGTCGGCGCCTGTGGGATCGTCGGCGCCGAAATGGGTCCAGGCCTTGGGCCGGAAGATGTCTTCCTCGGCCACGTTGTGCAGGCCCACGGGGATGCGCAGCATGGAGGCGAGCGTGATGAGATCGGCGCCGATGTGCCCGTAGCTGACAGCGCCGTGGTTCGCGCCCCAGGCGTTCATGACGGCGTACACGTCCCTGAACGCCCCGCGGCCGGTCAGGATCGGCGCGAACCAGGTGGTCGGCCAGTTGGGGTTCGTGCGTTCGGTTAAGATCCGGTTCACTTCCTCGGGCAGATCCACGGTGTACCCTTGGGCGATCTGCAGGACCGGCCCGAGCCCCTTGACGATGTGCACGCGCGACATGGTCACCGGCATGCCGCCCAGGGTCAGGAACTCCGAGGAGAAACCTCCGCCGCGGAAGTACTCGACCTGGGCCGGCCACCACTTGGTGGCGTCCAGACAGCGGCCCGCTTCCTCGGGGGCGATCTCCCAATAGGGTTTTATGGCGGGCCGGCCCTCCCTGCTCTGCCTACCGGTCCCATCGAGGCAGGCGGCGCCGGAGTTGATGAGATGGATGATCCCCTGCGCGGCGCGGTCCTGGAGCTGGTGGCCCGTGATGCGGCGGACCGCCTCGGGGCTCCAGTAGGTGCGCACGTCGGCAAAGATCTGCGCCGTGCCGGTGAGGAGATGGCCGAAGAGCATGGCCGCGCCGTTTAAGCAGTCATTCTCCGTGGCTACGATGTAGGGCTGGCGGAGGCCGTTCCAATCGAAGGACGAGTTCAGGACGGCCTCGAGGAAGTCGCCGTTGGGGAAATGGTCCGTCCATTGGCGCTGGCCCTGGAAACCCGCGGCGATGGCGTTATGGCCCAGCGCCTCCTCGGCAAAGCCGAGCTCGGCCAGGGAGGGATTGCCGACCATGAGATCGCGGGCGATCATGGCCATCTTGACGACGGTCTCCCAGTCGCGGTCCTTCTGGGCCCTGGTGCGCTGTTTCGCCGGCTCGTTTATCTCGCGCCCCTCGCGGCAGTTGGCCCTGACCCAGGCCAAGGCCTTGGTATACTCCCGCGGGTCGTAAATCCCCTCATCCATCCGCCGGACGAACTCGCTCATGTCCACGTACTCGTTGCGCATGCCAAGGTAGTCGTGGAAGAAGCCGGGCTCGACGATGGAGCCGGCGATGCCCATGGAGACGGAACCCATCGAAAGGTAGGACTTGCCCCGCATGGCGGCCACGGCCAGGCCGGCGCGGGCGAAACGGAGGATTTTTTCCCGGACGTCCTCCGGGATGGAGGGATCGTCCCGGTCCTGCACGTTCCGGCCGTAGATGCCAAAGGCCGGCAGGCCCTTTTGATCGTGCGCCGCCAGCACGGCCGCCAGGTAGACCGCGCCCGGCCGTTCCGTGCCGTTGAACCCCCACACGGCCTTGGGATGGAGGGGATCCAGGTCCATGGTCTCCGAGCCGTAGCACCAGCACGGCGTGACGGTCAGTGTCAGGCCGACCCCCTCGCGGGCGAATTTTTCCGCCGCTTCAGCCGCTTCGGCCGCGCCGCCGATGCAGGCGTCCGCGACGACGCACTCCACGGGCAGCCCGCAGGGATGCCGCAATTCTTTGGCGATCAGATCAGCCGCGGCCCGCGCCATGTTCATGGTCCGCTCTTCCAGGGACTCGCGCACGCCCTTGCGCCTGCCGTCGATGACCGGCCTGATCCCGACCTTGGGCAGGGAGCCCCGCAGGCGGTTCACGGGCGGGTTCATTTTCATGCTGCTGATGTCGGCCATGTTTTCCCCTCCTCATCGGTATTCCGGGATCACACCCACGCCGTCGGGGATGACCGTCACCTTGGCCTCCGGGCCTGCCTCGGCCAGGGCCTCGGCCACGGCCTCGCCGAGCGTCCTCTTGATCGTCAGGCCCCGGGGCAGGGCGGTGTCCGGCGCCAGGTGCCCGGTAACGACCGTGACGCGGCACTTGCTCAAGATCCGGGCCAGGATCTGAGCCTGCCAGAGATCCGGCACGGTCTCGTCCGCCGGCGTGGCGCAGGCCCGCGCGTGGAACGCGGCCGGCGAACCCATGCCCGCGAGGAGCCCGGCGAATCCCTCCCCTCCCATGCCGTCGGCGCAGCCCGCCGCGATTATGATGCGGCCGCCGGGTTGGACGGCAGCCTCGGCGGCGGTCATGCCCTTTACGGCCTGGTAGAGATTCTGATCCAGGGGGTAGCCGCCGTTCGAGGTGACGGCGATCGGCGCGGGCGCGACGCCGACCCTGGCGTGTTCCAGGACGAAAGCCGCGCCGGCCGTGTGGGACGCGTGCCAGCCGCCGGCAAATGCCGCGGCCACGCGGCCGCGTTCGTCCAGGACCACGTTGAGGATGAAGGCCAGGCGCGCCAGGCGCGCCGCGGCCCGCATCTCCTCGTGCACGGGATTGCCGTCAAGGATCCCGGCGCGGGCCGATGGGTGGCCGATATTGGGGCCCGAGTGGTTCGCCAGGATGGCGCGGCGGCCCGCGATCCCGGGCAGGACGCTCTTTGGCCCGCCGGAGAAGCCGGCAAAGAAATGCGGCTCGATGAAACCCTCGGCCACGAGCAGGTCGGCCTCGGCGGCCAGCCTGTTTATTTCGAGCGGCGCGCCCGAGGGCAGGCGGCCGATCAAGGCCAGGGCCTCCGGCTCGTCCCCGCGGTGGCAGACGAGGCATTCGCGCGCCATGATCCCTTCGCCGAACCTGGCGTACATCTCCTCCCGCGTCATGGGGCGATGGGTGCCGGTGCCGATCAGGATCGTAACTTCGGCCCCGGGATTGCCGGCTCTGATCTCGCGCAGGAGGCGCGGGAGCGTTTCCGCGCTCGGGAGGGGGCGGGTGTGATCGCTCGTGATGACGGCGATGCGCTGTCTGCCCCGCGCCAGCTCGGCCAAGGGGAGGGAATCATGGGGATTTGCCAGGGCGTGTCCGATCGGGTCATCCCCAAACGCCCCGGCGTTCAGCCCTTTTGGCGCCAGGACGGCGGCCAGGCGCCGGTCGTCCAGTGCCAGCTCGAGCCCGCCGCGGTCGTAGGGGATCGTCATTAAGGCCATGGGCATACCTCTTCCTTGCCGAACAGGTCTACGCACTGGCTTTTTCTTCAGCAAACCCCGTGTGTCCTCCAGAATGGATATGAATAAATTCCGACGAAAGAGGGGGGCGAGGATCATCCTCCCCCCCGGTTTTGGCAATTGGATTCGTTATCTCCAAAAAGATGTGCCAAATTACCGAGCCGCAGAGAAGAGCGACATCCAGTAGATTTCCTCGGCGTTCTCTGCGTCTCTGCGGTAAAGCGGGATTAATCTCGTTTACTAGAACTTCAGCAACACCGCGCCATTCGGGATGGTGATCGTCACCTTGCCCGCGCTCAACACAGGGCTGCCGACGATGACATCCTTGTTCGCCGCGCTGTATTCCCACATCGTGCCCGTACCGCTGTAAAGCAATGCCGACAGATCGACGGTCGCCGTCACCGTCCGTCCCTTGTTGTTGATGAGCACGTAATACCTGCCGGCCGCGTCGCGGGTGGTGATGCAAAGCAGGTCGCCGTTCGTGCTCGCCGTCTGATAGGTGGTGCGACCGCCCTGGATCGCACGGCAAGCCATGCGCATCCCCCAATAGCCCTCGCGTTTGTAGCCGGTTTCGACATCGAGCAGGCCATAGACGCCTTTTTTCCAGTCATAGAGGCCAAAGATGCAGCTGCCCCAGACGTGGTTGTTATCGTTGTAGCACCCTTTGATGAGATTGGGCATCAAGGAGGTGGTGACGAAATTGACCGTGTTGTATTGGTTCTGGTGCCAGCTCCCCCATTCGCTGAAGAACAGGTCGTAATGGCGGCCGCCGCCGTATTGCTGGATGTAACCGTTGGCTTCCTGCGCGTCCGCCGACCAGGTGCTGCTGTACGCATGGGTGTCCAGGACGTTGAAATAGGGGCCGGCCTGCTGCAGGCAGCCGGCCACCCAGGAGTCGCTGCTCGTCGAGACGGGCGCGTAAACGCGGAAGGGCCTGCCGGGCAGGTAGGTATCGTAGACATACTTGATGGCGTCGTAGGTGAGTTGCACGAACTGGTAGTATTGCGCCTCGGTGCCGGCCCAGCCCTGGCCGCCGTTGTCCGGTTCGTTGTGGACCTGCCAGTCGTCGACCCCGTAGTTGTTGCGGACGTTGCACCAATAAATGGTGGCGAAGACATGTTCCCACCATTCGTTTTGATCCTCTACAGTATCGGGCGGACAGAGCGGAATCGCCCAGGCCGCTTGAGAGCTCTTGTGATATGGGCGCAGGGTGACGACGGGGAGAATGTTGTTGGCCTGTAAACCCTGCAACTGCTGCGCGGTCGTGCCCTGCCAGATGCCTTCCTCCCATGCGTAGGCGGGCCGCACGGTAAAGGCATTGTCCCACCAGGCCCAGTTGATGATGTCCGGATTGGCCTTGATCTCGGCGATCGTGGGCGAGCCATAAACGCCGTCGTCATCCTGCCATTCCAGCCTGCCCATGCCCCACCACATGCGGTAGACATTGATGCCGAGATCGAGCATGTCGTTGACGTTGAAATCAACATCGCCCTCGCAGGCGCCGGTGTACATGGAGGTAATCCCCCAGGGGGTGCCGGAAACGGTCAATACAGAACCACCGCCGCCACCGGGGGCGGACTGTGCGGTCATCAGCCCCCCCGCCAGGATGAGACCCAACAAAAGCGCGGCTATTAGGACCATCCGGAAATGTCTTTTCATCTTTCCGCCTCCCATCATGTATTACGGAGTACCATCCAAAAGCCATTATCGCCATGGCAAAGAGCGGGCCAAACAACCTCCGCGTCGCGGATATCCCGAAATCGTTCCGTAAGGAATTGCCACCCCCTTCCGGCCATACAACAGAGATGCACAAGATTGCGTCTCCTCCTGCCGCAAGGCGCCGTGGTTCGACTATAACAAATTTTACCAAACTTCTAGTTAATATTCTATTAAAGGCATATCTTGTTTTCCTCTGTTATGAGCTGCCAACGCCGGGATGCACGCCCTTGAGGCCGAGCTTTTCGCGGATCTCGAGCAGTTCTTGCGCGCGCCCGGGCGGCAGTTCCCGTTCGCCCCCGAGCTGCCTGGCGGCCAAGATAACGGCGGCGAAATGCTCCAGGGTTTCCATGCGGTAATAGGCCTGGAAGACGTCGGCGCCGAGCGTCAGGGCGCCGTGATTGGCGAGCAAAAAGGCGTTATGATCCGCGAGGTGCTTGGCGATGGACGCCGGGAGTTCGCCGGTGGACGGGGCGCCGTATGCGGCCAGGGGTATGTCGCCCAGAGTGACGATAACTTCCGGCAAGACGCATTTTGGGAGCGGCTGCCCGGCCACGGCAAACGCGGTCCCGATCGGCGGGTGCGCGTGCACGACCGCGCCCACGTCGGGCCTCTCGCGATAGACCGCGAGGTGCATCCCGATCTCCGAGGAGGGCTGGAGATCGCCCCCGATGCGTTCGCCCCTGCCGTTCACCCTCACGATCATCTCGGACGTCATGAACCCCTTGCTGACCCCGGTGGGTGTCGTGAGGAATTCATCCGGCCCAAGGCGCGCGCTGATATTGCCGTCATTGGCCGCCACGTAGCCCCGCAGCCAGAGCCGGCGACCGGCTTCCACGATATCGCGTTTAATCCTGTATTCCGAAGGCATTCCATGCGTCCCCCTCATGAATGGTGGCCGGGAGCCGGGTTTTTTTCCGGGCGTCCCGATGCAGGCGGATCACTCCCGACACGATACGCCGGGGTTCCATATGGGCTGGAAAAATCCTTTCCGGAATCCAAAGTTGATGTGAATACGATTTTCCAAGATACGCAGCGACATCCGTGTGCATGACAAGGAGGAAGCCCCGGAATACGGTGCTTCCTCCTTCCCGCCCCTTGGCGTTCACGTGAAATCCGCACGATCGTAAAATTACCTCGGCACCACCAGCACGGCCGCGCCGTCGGAAAGGCCGGTGAAGGTCACCTGCCCGTTGGTGACGGCCGGATTGGCAACGATCTGATCGTTATATGAGGAATTCCAGTAATAGAGCGTGGCGGTGGTATTGGTGATGCCGAGCGCGCTCAGGTTGACGGTATAGGTCGAACCGCTGCAAAGAACGGTCACGTAGATCTTGGCCGCGTCGCGGGTGACCGCGAACTGGCCGCTGGCGCCCGTGGTCTGCATAATGTCCTTGTAGCCGTTTAGGCTGCGGTTCATGATGCGGTGGGCGTAGTAGGTGACCGTCCTGACGCCGTCGTTGACCAGGCCGTTGTCCGGGGCGCCCCAGTTCCACATGATGAAGATGCTGGAACCACGGAGGTGATCGCCCACCGTCGTGTCGAACATGGCGAACTCATAAAGGTCGTCTGCGACCACAATAGCCTGGTTATATGTGGTATAGGACTGGCGGTAGGTTCCCCATTCGGAATTCCAGAGCGGCTCGAGCAGGCCGTCCGGATTATGGGCCTGGACCTGGCCGAAGCAGTTCTGGGCCTGGGAAGTCTGCGAGCTGCGATAATAGTGGTAGTCCGCCACCTGGGATTCGGCGTCGGCGTAATCGAACGCCGCATTCATCGGGCTCCACCCGGGTGAATTCCCCACATGCATCCAGACGGGCACGGCCGGCGAGGCGAGGCTGTTGGCATAACTGACCGCGTCGTACATGGTCTTGACGAACTGGTTGGCGTAATCGTAATCCGTGCCTGTCCAGCCCTGGCTCGAACGGTCGGGCTCGTTCCAGGCCTGCCATTCGAAGATGCCGTAATTATGCCGGACATTGAGCCAATAAGCCAAGGCGAAGCAGTATTCCCAGATCTCGTTCAGATCGGCCTGCGTGTACGGCGGATTCGGCGTCCAGGCCGGCCCGGCGTGGATGTCCTTGACCCTGATACAGATCAGGGGCACGATGCCGTTGGCGATGCAATCGGCAAAGACCTGGGCCGGAACCACGCTCACGCCCTCGTTCATCGGCCAGTTGGCGGGGTCGTTGAACCTCTGATCCCACACGGCCCAAGGGATGATGCCCGGATTGGCCTTGATCTCCGCGATGGTGGGTAAACCATAGACGCCGTCGTCATCGGTGGCTTCCAGGCGCGACATGTCCACCCAGAAACGGCACGAGCGCATGCCGCAGTCCACCAGATCGGCGACGTTCCAATATCCGCCCTCGCACGCGCCGAGGTAATCGGGGGTTTTGGCGACGACCGTGTCGCTCACGGTAACCACGATCCCGCCTCCCGGCGGTTTACCGGCGACGACCGGTAGAGAGAGGACCAGCAGGGTGAGAGAGATTATACAAATTAACCTCTTCATTACTCCAACCTCCCAATCTTTATTGAGAAAGACCATTTTATACCGGTGTGCGGCGGTTTCCACCCCCTAACCTCCCAGCGACCCTGTTCAGGGACGTCAATGCATCCGTTTTCGCCAGGGCGCGGGCGGGAACGAATCGGGCCAGGCCGACAGTTTGGGCGCCCAATCTTCCGGTCTGCCGGAGCAGTCCAATCCCGTCAGGGCCGCCAGCTCATCCCGCGAGCTCCGAGCCAGGATACTACGGTTGTCGGCGGCGAACTCCGCGAGGATATTCAAGCCGTGTTTGGCTCCGCAGCGTGCCAGGGCGCGCGCCAGGGAGATGGCGAGATAAGCCAGGCGTTCGGAGAGGACGTCCACCTCGAATCCGTCCCGCTTGACCAGGCCCTGCAGCTCCGGCAGGCCAAGGAGCAATGCCAAGGGCGCTATACAACCGGGGGAGGCGAGGCGCTCCGCGATGTAAGCGGCGCTCTCGATGTAGTGGTAAATGCCCTGACGGGTATCGCTATAATCCCGTTTTGCCGCGCGGATCCGCTCCGCCAGTTCGGCGACGACGCCGGCCGCCCGTTCGTCCCGCGCCCAGGCCAGCGACTTTAAAAGGTGGACCGTCTCGGGCATGATCCCGTGGTCCGGGGGCATCTGGCAAAAACGGATCGTCCCGGCCCGCGGCGGCAGGGGCGGCGACTCCCGCCAGCGGCGGCGGATCTCGTCCGCGACCGTGTCAAAGCCCCCGGCATCCCCATGCCAGAGCAGGAGCCTGGCCAGGAGCAGCCGCCGCGCGCCCCCGGCGCCGGCAAAGGCGCCGCGCAGGAGCGGCAGGACCTCGTCCCGCGGGGCGGCGCACAGATGGACGATCGGCGAGACGCCGCGGGCGGTTTCCTCCAGACCCATTTCCAGCCAGTCGAAAGGCTCCAGGCCCGTCAGGCCTTCAATCAATACAGCCGTATCAGGCCTGGTTCCGGCCTGGCCAGACAGGGCCGCGGGGGGGCGCAAGCCCATGCCGGCCAATCGCTCCTGCAGATCGCGAACGTCCAGAGCCCTCGGGCGTACGCTCCGCTTGCGGCAGATGGCGGCGGCCAGCCCGGCTGCGCCGCCCATCTGCTGCATGTCATCCATCATCCTGGCCGCCGCCAGGGCGTCGTGGGTGCAAGAGAACGCCCTGCCCGCGACGATGATGTTCTCCAGGGCCTTTGGCACCAGGGCGCGGAATGGGATCTCGATCTCCAGGTGCGGCGGCAGGAGGCCGAAATGCACGATATCGGCCGTGGAGACCCCCTTGGTGTCGTGGTTGCTGCGGCAGATGCAGATTGTGTCCGGGTAGGTTCGCCCGAGCAGCTGATCCATGAGGGTCAGGGTCGTTTCACCCTCGATGTGCCTCGATTCGCGCGGCGCGAGAAGGACGCAGTGGTCGTGCACCCTGCCCCCGCGCCTCCTGCTCGCCAGGATAAAGCGGGTGCAGTCCAGGACGTCCCCGGTGTCGGCCGTGGTGGTGAACCCGCCGCCCTGATAGACACCGGGGGCGGCGTATTGCACCAGCGCGGCCCACATGCCCATGCGGTCGCGCTCGTTGCCGTGGACGAAACCGGCCCCGGCAAAAGCGGCCACGTCGCCGTCGCCCGTCGCGTCCACGGTCAGGCCGGCGACGGCCGCCCCGGGGCCGCACGGGCCGGCAAAGACGGCGCCGCCCACCTCGTTGCCGCGCGCCAACGCCCCGACGATCGTTCGATCGAGGAGGACTTGCACCCCCGCCTCGCGGCAGGCCTCGAGGAGGGCAAAGGCCTTGAGCTCGCAGTTCCAGGCATCCCTCCCGCCCCAGGCGTAGGACTCGCGCCGGAGCTTGAGCCGCGCCATCCAGGCCGTAACGCGGCTGTCGATCTCGCGCGTGAAACCGCCGCCGCGCCCGAACCAATACGAGTTGACGCCGCCAAGCGTCCCGGTGCCTCCCAGGCCGGCATGCATCTCCAAGAGGACGGTGCGCGCCCCCTCCCGGGCGGCGGCTATCGCCGCCGCGGCGCCGGCCGTGCCGCCCCCCGCCACCAGAACGTCGGCCTCGGCGGCTATGGGGAAAGCCGTGGCATCGGCTTGCACGAGGGGGAAGCCGTACAGGGTGTTGAATTCGCTGTCGCCACGCACGTCCCAGCCGCCGGCCGTCGCGGTCCCTGCGGCTCGGCAGCCGGTCTGAATCACGCCGGGCGTCCCGCCGAGGATGAGGCATCGTCCCGCGTCCACCTCGTCCGCCAGGATCTCCCGTCCCAGCCCGGAACCGCGCGCCAGCTCGTCCAGAGGGTCGCGCGCCGGCCCGCGCATGGCGTGCAGCGAGCCAAAACCCAACCTGGCCCCGGCGAACTCAGGCACGTGCGCGACGAGATGGGCGGCGGCCTCCAATGATACCTTGCGGATCTCGTATTCATCCCCGGGCTCCGCCGCCCCCCCGGCTTCCACGGGAATGTCCACGTAGAAATGATCGCCGGCGAACGCGCCGGGATAGACCTCGATCGTGCCGCCAAAAACCCCGAGGTCCGGCGGGAGATCGTATATCCGGCGCGGATTCCTCACCCCGGTGAACTCGACGGTGCGGCGCGCGATCCGGGGAGCCGCGGAGTTACGGGGGCCGCGGTACAGCACGCGCCGCGTCAGGTACGCCGTCACGGCGGTCTCCGTGGCGTCGGCCACCACGCGCGTCCGGATTGCCTGCCGCCCGGACTTGTTGCCCACCGTGACCAGCCACCCCCCGGGGGTCAGGGCAAGGGCGACCGGCAGCGTGCCGTAGAGCAAGCCCACCCCGGCTTCGAGCAGCCTGTCCTCCAGCTTGCGTTTGTAAGCGTCCATCCCGATGGGGACCACATCGCCTTTTTTCCGGTGAACGCCCGCCTCCAGGGGGAACCAGGCGGCGGCCTCCTCCGCCAGGCCGGGGTCCCAAAAAAACCAGGGCCGCTGCCAGACGCCGAGCTCCAGGCCGAGGAAGGTTCCCCCCTCGATCACCATCGTCTTGAGCCCTCCCTCGGCACAGGTGCGCGCCAGGGCAATCCCGGCCAGGCCCCCGCCGGCCACCAGGACGTCCACCTCGGCGAGCAGCGGCAGTACAACTTTGGCCGCGGCCATCATCGATCCCCCCATGCCGCCGTCATGCCATGATCGGACCCGGGACTCCAGGCGGGATAATCCGCCTGAAAGCGCGGCTGCTTTTCATGAATCTCAACCGAAGCATCTGATCGCTGTTTTCGAACCTCAGGGAGCGGTCATGGGTGTTTCCCGCCTATCGAGCCTGACTACCTTGGTGCCGCCCTCTCCTCCGTAATCCGTCACGACATCGCTCAACGTAATCACCTCAAGAGTTTGTGCGACCAACCCGATTTGAGGAGCACAAACTCCGGTATCAGGTGCCCCACGGCACCGACACATCAGGCGATCCATGGCCTACACGCACAGGTACTCAAAAGTTTGTGCTACACTACAAAAGGCTTGGGGCCGCTGCGTTCATCGCGCCCCGGCCCCAGGGTTCAGCCCGCGGTTGCGTCTGCCAAGGCGTTACTGCAGCGTCACGGTACCCCAGGTCTTGGGCTTCTCGAAGGTGTTGACGTTTTTGCCGGCCGCCCAGTAGAAGTTGCCCGAGGCGGTGTCGTTGACGGTGTAGTTAAAGCCGATCTGCTTGCCCGCCGCCAGGGCGTCCAGCTTGAGATTCTTGGCCGGAATCTTGATCTCCATCACGTAACCCGTGCCCTTGGTGATCGCCACCGCCGCCTCGAGGTCCGGCACCTTGCCCCCGAAGATGGACGAATCGATCGCGTCGCCCGGGCGATGCCACTGGCCGATGTAGACGGTGGTTCCGTCGTTGTTCAGGCAGAACCAGAACTGGGCGCAGGATTTGTCGTAGCCGCTCTTCTTGGTGTTGTTGCCGTCCAGGAAGAGTTCCACGCAGTCCGTGTTCCAGAACGACCCCTGGGTACCCACGATGAAGTTCGTGTCCGCCACCTTGACGAGGAAGTAGAGCGCGGCCTCGTCCCATTGCACGTAGGCCTCGACCATGGGCTTGTTGCTCGCCAGGGCGTTTTCCGGCTTGATGACCTCGGCCCACTCGGCGGCGTCGCCGTCGATCACGATCGGGCCCGCGGCCTTGAAGGCTTTCCCCTGGACGTCTTCCGCGGCCAGGAGATTGGCGGACGCCAGGACGATCAAGAGGGCGATAACAAGTACGGACAGCCACTTCGTCATCATGATCCCTCCGTTTTTCTCCTTAAGTCGGTATGTAAGGTATTCCAGATCAATCCGTCATATCCTCCAGACAATACCTAAAAAAGGGCGGGGATATCCCGCCCTTCGTGATGTAAAGGCCCGGCCCGTCCTAGCCGCGTCGACGTCGGCTTATCACTTGAAAAACTGCGGCAGGTATGCCCGGTGCGTCTCCAGGATGACGTCCATCATCTTTTCCGCCTCGGCCTCGGTCTTGACCGTCTCGCCCGCCACCAGGGCCTGGATCGCCAGCTTGCGATCGGCCCTGAGCGCCGCTTCCACCGTCAGCTCCTGCACGCCGATGATGCGTTGCATGATGGCGGAGATGCCGGGCGGCAGCTCGCCAAAGCAGAGCGGCTGGAAGCCGGCGCCGGAGATGAACGTCGTCGCCTCGAGGACAGCGCCCGCGGGCATGTTGGAGGCCTGGCCGATGTTGGGCAGGTTGACCGTGCGGAAGATCGCCTCTCCACCCTGGAGCGCGTTCAGGACGTCGATGAAGAGATCCTCGTCCTTGAAGGTCTCGCCCGAGATGTCGACCTCGCTCTTGGTCACGGGTTTGCGGCCGTAGGCCTGGTCCGCCATTTCCTCGTAGACCCGGTCAAAGCCCGCGGCGTATTCCTCGAAATTGTGGCCGGCGTCGATGCCGAACGTCCTGCCGTAATACGCCCCCCTGCCCTGCCAGCCCGGGATGAACTCGCAGATGTGCCCGTCGCCCACGCAGGGGTAGGCATCGAACATGCGGAACAGTTCCCAGGTGTACGGATTGTGCTCGACCTCGGGCGTGCCGGCCTTTTCCTTGAGCTTTTGCCTGACCAGGGGCCAGGCGTCCCTACCCTGGTGCTGGAACTCGGTGATCCAGGTGAAATGGTTGACGCCGATGGCGCGGCAACTGACCTCCCGCCACGGCACGCCGATGAACTTGGCCAGGAAGTGCTCGTGAAAGGTGACGCCGTAGCACAGCCCGGCGATCTTCGCCGCGGTGGCCTTGGCCACCGCCCGGACGTTGACCGTCAGGGGATTGGTGAAATTGATGAAGATCGCCCCGGGGCAGAGCCGCTCGATGTCCCGCGCCACCTCGACCATTACGGGGATGGTGCGAAGGGCGCGCGAGACGCCGCCCGCGCCGTACGTATCGCCCGTGGATTGGTTGATGTCGAACTGGCGGAAGATGAAGACATCCTTTTCCCAGGCGCGCCGCCCGCCCACGCCGATGGTGGAGACCACGGCGTCCGCGCCGGGGAGGACCTCCTTGCGTTCGAGCGATCCCACGATCGTGACCGGCGCCTTGTAGAGTTCGACCAGGCGCTTGGTGAGCAGGACGGCGATTTCCAGACATTGGGGATCGATGTCCACCAGCCGGACCTCCCACTCGCCGCCCTTGGTGATCAGGCTCTCGACTATGCCGCGGGTAAAATAGGTGCTGCCCACGCCCAGGATGACGATGGTCTTCTTCAACACGATCTTCTCCTTTGCAATTGAAATAGTACATTTTAAAAATGATATGAGATTCCTCGAGACCTATGTTCTCATAAAGGCGCAGAGATAAATTCACGGATAAAGCCCTCTTTGCGGTCATGACTCTGCGGCCTCCGCGCCCCTGCGGTTCATCACATCTTTTTTAGGATCTTGTATTTAACAGGACCTCCATCTCATCCAGGCGGATCTGCCCCGCGATGCCTCCGCGCCGCGAGAGGCTGCGAGCCCCGCAAATGCAGCCCCGGCGCAGCATCTCGGGGAGAGCCGCGCCCTGGAGGAATCCATGCACCGCGCCCGCGTCAAAGCTGTCGCCCGCGCCCACGGCGTCCAGGATCGTATCAACCCGCGGGGGCGGGCAGTGATGGAGCGTTCCCCGGCGCCATGCCGCTGCCCCCAGTTCGCCGCGCTTGACGAGCACGGTGAGCCCGGGCGCGCGTTCGGTCAAGGAGCGCAATGCGTCCTCAAGGCAGCTCCGGCCCGTGACGGCCAAGAGCTCGTTCTCGTTGGGCAGAAAGAGATCCACCAAAGGGAGGATCTCGTCCAGCCCCCGCCATTCCTCGGCCGGATCCCAGTTGGTGTCCAGGCTGACAGACAGGCCGAGCCTGCGCGCGCGAGCCAGGATCCCGGGCATGGCCGGCCTGAGGCCGGTCTGCAGGTAATAGCTGCCGATATGGAGATGGCGGGCTGAGCCGAGGATGGCGTCGGTCAGATCGGCCGGTTCCAGCGCGGCCAGGGAACCCGGGTAGGTCAGGATGGCGCGGTCATCGGCGGTGCACAGCGCCACGCCCAGGCCGGTGATCAGATCCGGGGAGCGCTCGACCCAGCGCGCGTCGACACCCGCCTGCGCCAGGCGGTTCACGACGAGTTCACCCAGGGCGTCGCGGCCGACTTTACCGATCAAGGCCGTACGCAGGCCCAGCTTTGCCGCCTGGCAGGCAAAGATGCTGCACGAGCCGCCAAGCTCCAGGAGGTAGCCGTCCACGAGCTTCTCTTTCTGCCCGAATTCCGGCACCACGCCGGGGCCCCAGAGGAGCAGGTCCACGCACAGGTCGGCCGGAGTCAATACATCGAATGATTTCGCCGCCCTCACACCATCCATTCCATCGGCGTATGTCTGCTCTAGTTTTTTGCGGCTTTTCGCTGTGGTACTGAGCGCGGGCCGCAAATACACGGCCCGCATCGAGAAGGATCAGAACAGGCACTCCCCGTTGCTCTCGATGACGCTCTTGTACCAGTAGGCCGAGTCCTTGGGCGTGCGCCGGCCCGTGGCGTAATCCACGTGAATGAGGCCGAAACGCTGCTTGTAGCCGTGCGCCCACTCGAAATTGTCCATGATCGACCACAAAAAATACCCCTCGGCCCGCACGCCGTCCTGGATGGCCCGATGGTATTCGCGCAGGTAACGCGCGAGAAAATCGATGCGCTGCGGATCGTGCACCCGGCCGTCGAGATGCACCCAGTCAGTATTGGCCATGCCGTTCTCCGTGACGACCACGGGCAGCCTGTACCGCTCGTAAAGAAAACGAGGCCCCCAATACAGCGCCTCGGGCGTGACGCGCCATCCCATGGTCGTGAGGGCGTGCCCCGCGGGCGCCGCGACCGGCTCCCATCCCCCGTCGCCGCGGGCCCTGACGGTCTGGCCCTCGTAGATGTTGGCGCCGTAAAAATCCAGGGGCTGGCGGATAATCTCCAGGTCGCCCGGGCCGATCTCCGGCATATCCCGCGCAAAGAGCCTGAGGCCGTCCTCGGGATACGCGCCGAGGAGCATCGGATCGGCGAACCAGGTGTTGTTCCAAAAGCCGGCCTCCTCGATGGCGAACATGGCCCGGCGCGCGGCCTCGATCTCCTCGGGCGCGTCGCGCCACGGCATCTTGACGATCCCGACGGGAGCCGCGCCGATGCTGGGCTCTGTCTTTGCCCGGGCGCGGATGGCCTGCACGGCCCGGCCGTGCGCGAGCAAGGCATGATGAGCGGCACGCAGGACGTCGGCGAAACCCAGCCTGAGCCCGGGAGCGAGGTCGCCGTGCAGATGGCCGCCGCCGATGAAGCATTGCGGTTCATTCTGGGTCATCCAGCGCCGGACCCGGTCGGAGAGCCTGTCCACGACCACCCCCGCGTACTCGGCGAACCAGTCCGCGCTGTCGCGGTTGAGCCAGCCGCCCCTGCAGTGGAGCGCATGGGGGAAATCCCAGTGGAAAAGCGTGACCCACGGCTCGATCCCGTGCGCGAGGAGCGCGTCCACCAGCCGGTCGTAGAATGCCAGCCCCTTTTCGTTCACGGCCCCGGTGCCGCCGGGTATGACGCGCGGCCACGAGATCGAGAAACGGTAGGCCATCAGCTTGATCTCCGCCATCAGGTGGACGTCTTCCGCATAACGATGGAGATGATCGCAGGCCATGTCGCCCGTATCGCTGTGCCAAATCCTGCCGGGCTGGCGGCAGAACGTGTCCCAGACCGACAACCCCTTGCCGTCCTCGTATGCGCCGCCCTCCACCTGGTAGCTGGCTGCGGCCGCCCCCCACACGAACCCCCCCGGGAAGGCCATGGGCACGAATCCTCCTCTTTTCACGTTCATCAACCGGCGGCCGGCAAAAGAAAAGCGGCGCTAACGCGGCCGAAAAACAGACAAATACGGCGGGGCGGTTGCCTCTTTGGCCTTATTAAGCATTGGCCGTAATTTACCGATAGACAACATCATTCATTTTGAACCCCTGGGAGGCGAAAAGTGTCAAAATATCGTTATTTTTTCATCTTAAAATGGAGTATTATCCCTGACATTGCCTAGAGGTATTCGCCATACCTGTACGATTTCCTGCCACCAATACCCAGGAATAATCCCTGGATACGCGCCGGCCGGACCCTGGTCCAGCCGGCGCATGCGCCCGAGTCTATGCCGGATCCGGCTCCGCGCGCGGATCCCGGGATCCCGATTACTGGATCTTGCTCAACGTGGTGCTGTACCCGGGCAGGGTCCAATCCAGGACGCCGCTCGACAGGCTGGGCGTCCCGGCGATGTAATCCCAACCGGCGGCGGAAACCTCCCAGACCGTGCAGGTGCCGGTCGTCTTGCGGGCGGAAACATTCATGACTACGGTGGCGGGCGACGCGTTTTTGTTGGCGATGTAGACGTAGAGGGCGCCCGTCCCGTCCTTGACTTAGCTTACCAATTGCCGGGGGGGGGGATGTCTTGTGCGTGGCGGACATGTTTCTGCCATTCACGGACATCTTGCAGGGGTGCGCCTCCGCCCAGGATGGGCATAAAAGCGGCGACGTACATGGATGTACCAAAGCCGTCTCCATCCAGGATGGACTCAAAGGTGGCGATGTACGGCGATGTACATGGAGGTGCCAAAGGGCACATACGCGGTGGAGGGCTGGTTTACTGCAAGGGATGGCCCGTCTCCGCAGGGGCGCACAGCTGTGCGCCCCTATCGGAGAACGCGGACCGGGATATATGTTTGCCTGATGGTTTATGGACGTCCCGGATTCAGGATCTAGAACCTGAGCAGCACCTCGCCCATGGCGGGGACGGTAAAGGCGACCCTGCCGTTATTGAGCATGGCGCTCCCCACGATCACGTCGTTGTGCGTGGCGTCGAACTGCCACATCGTGCCCGTGCGGCTAGAAATCAGCGCGGAAAGATCGGCGGTCACGGCGATGGGATTGGCGCTGGCGGTCATGGCCAGGAGGCAGACCCTGCCCTGTGCGTCCCGCGTAGCATGGTATTGATCGTAGAGGTGGAGCTCGTGGTCTGGAACGTGGTCCGCGCGCCCTGCAGGCCGCGGATGGCCAGGCGCAGGGCTTAATAGGTGGGCGTGTACGTCGTGGTCTGGAGGCCTGAATCAGGCCCGTGGCGTAAGAGGCGCCCCAGTCGTACAGGGAAAAGAGGCAACTGCCGTCCACATGGTCGATGCCCGACTTGCAGCTGCTCATGATATCGGGTACGACGGGCTTCATGGCTTACGTGACGCTGTTGTAATCGCCCCCGCGGTAGGAACCCACTCCGGGGATCAACGCGGCGGCGCCAGTCTCTACCCCCGCTGGTACGCCCGCGGCGACATGCCCGTCTCGCGCCTGAACGCCCGGCTGAAGTGGGAGCAATCCGTGAAGCCGGCCTCCACCGCGGCCTCGGTCACGCTCTTCCCCTCCTCCAGGAGTTCCTTGGTCCTCTTCATCCGGTAACGGTTGAGATACGCGATGGGCTGCCTCACGATGGCGGCGCATGGCTCCAGATTGGCGGCGTCAAAAGCCACGAAACCCGCCGCCTCTTCGTCCCAATACACGAGCGGTAGCAGAGCCAGGGAAAACGGTTCCTCCTCCGGGTACAGCCAAGCGGGCGGAAATTGCCTGCTCGGAAACTTTTCCGGCTGCCCCTTCCTGATGAATGGCGCTCCCAGACGGCACCAGGCAACGGGATCGCCGTCCTCGGGTGCGAAGAAAACCACCTTTGCATGGCTGATGCCGAGCCCGGGCAGGTAATCCTGCAAGGTGTAGAGTATCTTCCTCCAGCCCCAGGAGGAAACTGCCCGTCATCCAGGTGATCTGGTTGACGACATTGTACTGGCGGGCCAGATGCCGGATGTACCGCTGCTTTACGTGCAGATTGAGATCGATGAGCGCCTGGTGGATCATGTCCTCGGCCCCCGTGCTGGAGATTCAGCCAGGATGCGAACCGGCCGGCGTATGCCGGCCGGTTCGCGCTTTTGCCGTACTCTATCAGGCCGTCCCCCGGATCGTGAGGGATAACCGGGGGCGCGGGCATGTCCATCCGGGCGCGCCGGGTCAGTCCCTCGGTTCCGGGCACCCGCAGGAGCCGCGCGGCACGAGCTGGGTGGGCAGGACCTGCCTGCCCGGGGCGCTGCCGCCGCCCTCCAGGAGATCGAGGAGTTCATTGGCGGCCAGTTCCCCCATGCGGAAAGTGGGCACCCTGACCGACGTCAGGCCGGGCGTCAGGCAGGAGGCAACCTTTGTGTCGTCGACGCCGATCACGGCTAGATCGCGGGGGATGTGCAGGCCCAGCCGCGCGGCCCGCCGGTAAACCCCGTGCGCCAGTTCGTCATTGAAACAAAAGACCGCATCCGGCCGGTCCCCGTCGCGAATCATCTTTTCCAGGGCCAGACCGGCGTTTTCCGCGCTGCGCTGGGCGCATCCCACCAGTTCGGAGACAAAAGGCAATCCCGCGTCGGACAGGGCGCGGCAGTAACCGAGGAAACAGTCGTTCTGCTCCGGAGGCCCCTGGATGTAAGCGATCCGCCGCTTGCCGTGCGCGCGGATGAGATGCGTGACGGCATCGTACGCGCCGCCTTCATGATCGCCGATGATGGTCGGGGCGATGAGATCCACCAGCACGGGCCTGCCGACCACGACAAAACGGGCGCCCCTCTGCATCAAGGCCAGGAGTTCGGCATCGTCCGTCATGGGCAGGGCGAAGATCAAACCGTCCACGCGCTGCTGGAGCAGGGATTTGATCAGGGCCTGCTCCCGCTCGATCGACAACTGGCAATTGGAGATGACGACATTGTAGCCGCGGGCATAGGCGGCGCTCTCGACTCCCGCGATGATGCCCTGAAAGTAATCATGGTCCAGGTAGTGCACGACCAGCCCGATCAGCATCGTGCGCCTGATCCGCAGCCCCCTGGCGTTCGAGTTGGAATGATAGTCGAGCTGGCGGATGGCCGCCAGCACCCGCGCGCGCGTGGCTTGCGCCACGTCCCTGCGGCCGTTTATGACCTTGGATACCGTGCTGACCGAGACATTGGCCGCCCGTGCCACATCGGCGATCGTGATCATGGCATCCTCCTCTGAAAGCGGTGTGAAAAACCTCACCACCGCGATCCCAGGGTTAAAACCCTGGGCTACATAGGAAAACCATTCTCAAACCCGTACGTCCTGTACGGGTTCGGCGGTGCTTCGAAGCCTATCCGAG
>JBLNBS010000129.1:0-14581 GCA_050260175.1 Patescibacteria group bacterium
GCATGCCTCTTCCTCCCTGAAAGGCTTTTATCCGATGCCGCCAGCTTGGAAAAGGTGTCTGCACTCGGCTCTCTACCTCACGATTTCGCGGGGGAAGGGCGGAGATGGGGGCTTGCGATCAACCGCCACCCGCCAGTTCCCGGCGCATCTCCTCGACGAACGAGGCGAATTCGCCCTCCTGGTAAAGGTCGGCCCGTTTCTGGTTGAAATCGATCGGCCGGCTGGGAAACGGATCGTCGATATACCTGGGATAGAGGTGGATATGCAGGTGCGGCAGGGTGTTGCCGTGGATCTCGTAGTTGATCTTGACCGCGCCGGTCACGTTCTTGAGCGCCCTCGCGCACTTCTTGAGGTCCTTCATCAAGCCGAGGAGCTCGTCGTCGGTCAGCTCGTAGACCTCGATCGCATGTTGCTTTGCCACCAGGCGGCAAGCCCCCTGCAAACACTCGGCGGATTCCGCGTTCAGCCACGAACTGGGCAGCTCAGCCACGTCCACCATCCCCCCGGGTAGCGGCTGGCGGTTGCAGACGGGGCAGTTCTCTCTGGCGGTCATCTTTTTCCAGTCGTTGTAATTATTGTGGAAACTCATGGATAATAAACCCCCTTAATAAGAGTGGGTTTTGGCCGGAGGTCCGCGACCGCCCGCCACAGTGCGGGAGCGGACCAGTACCGTGGCCCGTAATCCGGAAAGCGGAATCGAGGGTGAACTCATTCGGCAGTTGCCACCAATCTCCTGCAGGATTGGAGGATTTGAATTTTGCGATAAATATCTCGACGAGGAGCAGGTGGTGTCCAAACCGTGCGGGGATGCCGCCCGTGACCCGCCGCTCGCGGTACAAACGAAACCCCTCCCTCGCATGGCGGGAGAGGGGTCGGGGTTAGGGGGGAGGGGTCCGGTGCCGGGGTCAGCCCCTGGCGCCCTTGAACTCGCGGATCATCTCCGGCAGGATCTCCAGGGCGTCGCCCACGATGCCGAAGTGGGCGATCTTAAAGATCGGCGCCTCGGGGTTCTTGTTCACGGCCACGATGCAGTCGGAGGACTGCATGCCCGCCAGATGCTGCACGGCGCCGTGGATGCCGCAGGCGATGTAGACTTTTGGCCGCACGGTCTTACCGGTCTGGCCCACCTGGTGCGGGTAGGAGATCCAGCCCGCGTCGACCACGGCGCGGGAGGCGCCCACCACGCCGCCCAGGGTGTCGGCCAGTTCCTTGACGAGATGCAGGTGCTTTTGGTCGCCCAGACCGCGGCCTGCGGCGACGATGATCTCGGCCTCGGTGAGGTTGACCTTTTCGCCCTCCTCGGCCATGGTCTCCAGGAGCTTGGCGCGGAGATCGAAGGCGATCCGCCCGAGATCCCAGGCGATCAGCTCGCCGGTCCTGCCCTCGTCGCGCGGCAGCGGGGCAAAGACGCGCGGCCGGACCGTGGCCATTTGCGGCCGGTGCCTGGGGGTCAGGATGGTGGCCATGACATTGCCGCCAAAGGCCGGCCGGGTCTGCTGCAGCTCGCCCGTGGCCGGGTCGGCCGTGAGGCCGGTGCAGTCGGCGGTCAGACCCGTGCCCAGCCTGGCGGCGACCCGCGGGGCCAGGCTGCGGCCGAGGGCCGTGGCGCCTAACAGGATGATGCTGGGCTTTTCCGCGCGCGCCATCTCCACCATGGCCTGCGTATACGGCAGCTCGGCGAAATCACGTAAAGCCTCGTGGTCGCCGAGCAGAACCCGGTCGGCCCCGTAGGCGAACAACTCGCGTGCCAGCGGCTCGACGCCGCGGCCGAGGAGCACGGCGGTGAGCCTTTGCCCTAGGGCGCCGGCGATCTCGCGGCCCTTGCCCAGGAGTTCAAAGGAGACGTCGGCCAGGCGGCCGTGCCTCTGCTCGGCAAAGATCCAGACGCCCCGGTAGGCGGCCACATCCATGCCGCCCGCTTCCTCCCGCTCGAGCTCGATGGCCTTGAACTTGCAGACCGGGACGCAGGCGCCGCAGAGGTTGCAGGCGTCGCCGATCACCGCCTTGCGGTCGACGATATCGATGACGCCAAAGGGGCAGGCCGGGACGCAGAGCTTGCAGCCCAGGCACTTGTCGGAGAGAACCCTGATGCCCATATACGAATGCCTCCTGCATATAACCGGAATTTCGAAAGTAAAAGCTTTATCCGAAGCATGCCGCGTCTTTGGCGCCGACGTGGGCGATCAAAGGTCCGAGTGCCTTTGACGCCGACATGGCGACCAAAGCCGCGGGTATAACAAGGTACTTTCGAAATCCGGATTTTAAACTAGCTAAACCACTCCCAGACTCTTCAGCCTGCCTGCCAGGGCCGCGGCCTGCTCGGCGGGCGAACCCGTCAGCATCTCCGCGGTCACCTGATGTTCGGGGTAGAAAATCCTCCTGACCTGGGTGGGTGAGCCGCCGAGCCCCAGGCGGGCCGGATCCGCGCCCAGGTCGGCCGCGGTCCAGACCGGGATCCCGGCCTTCTTGGCCCGCAACTGCCCCTTGATCCCGGGCAGGCGGGGTTCGTTGATCTCCTTGCTCACGGTGAGGAGCGCTGGCAGGGGCAGCGAGATTCGCTCGTAGCCGTCGTCCGTCATCCTCTCGACCGTGATGGAGGAGGCGCCGATCTCGTTCACCCTGCGCACGTAGGTCAAGTGCGGGAGATCGAGATTCTCGGCGATCTCCGGCCCGACCTGGGCCGTGTCGCCGTCCACCGCCTGCTTGCCGCAGAGGATCAGGGAGACATCCCCGATCTTGCGGATGGCCTCGGCCAGGGTATAGGCGGTGGCCAGCGTGTCGGCGCCCGCAAAGGCCCGGTCCGAGAGGAGCACCGCCTCGTCGGCGCCCATGGCGACGGCCTCGCGCAGCGATGCCTCGGCCTGCGGTGGACCCATGGCGAGCGCGGTCACCGTCGTGCCGTCGGCCAAACGCTCCCTGAGCCTGAGCGCCTCCTCGAGGGCATAGAGATCAAAGGGATTGATCTCGTTGGGAATGCCCTCCCGCACCAGGGTGTTGGTCTCGGGATTGATCTTGACCTCCGTGGTTCCCGGGACCTGCTTGACGCAGACTACGATCTTCATACAGGACGCTCCTTCTCTGAAATGCAGTCTGAAAGTCTGAAAGTCCAAATATCTAAGAGTCTTAAGGGCGAAAAGTCCAGCAGTCTGAGGTCGATGTTGTAATACTATTTCTTCCCGGAGTATTCTTTGATAAGTTCGAGCGCGATGACGTTGCGCTGGATCTGGTTGGTGCCCTCATAGATCTGGGTGATCTTGGCGTCGCGCATCATCTTTTCCACGGGGTAGTCCCGCATGTAGCCGTAGCCCCCCAGGACCTGCACGGCGTCGGTGGTGACCTTCATGGCCATATCGGAGGCGAACACCTTGGCCATGGCCGCTTCCTTGCTGAAATCCTTGGCCCCGGCGTCGATCATGCGCGCCGTGGCGTAAACGAGGGCGCGCGCCGCCTCGAGCGAGGTCGCCATGTCCGCCAGCATGTGCTGAACGGCCTGGAAGGAAGAGACCGGCACGCCGAACTGGCGCCGCTCCTTGGCGTACCTGACCGCCGCGTCCAGCGCCCCCTGGGCGATGCCGATTGCCTGCGCGCCAATGCCGGGCCTGGTGCGATCCAGGGTCTTCATGGCCACGATAAAGCCCATGCCCTCGCGTCCGAGGAGGTTGGCTCTCGGCACCCGGCAGTCCTGGAAGACAAGTTCCCTGGTGGCCGAGGCCCTGATGCCGAGCTTCTTTTCCTTTTTGCCAAAGGAGAAGCCGGGCGTGTCCTTTTCCACGATAAAGGCCGAGGCGCCCCTGGCCCCCTTGCTCCGGTCGGTCATGGCCACGACCGTGTATACCTCGGCCTCGCCGCCGTTGGTGATCCACTGCTTCGTGCCGTTCAGGATGTAGTCGTCCCCGTCGGCCCTGGCCGTGGTCTCGATCCCGCCGGCGTCGCTGCCGGCGTTGGCCTCGGTGAGGGCAAAGGCCGCCAGGCGTTTGCCCGCCGCGATGTCCGGCAGGTAGCGCTTCTTTTGCTCGTCCGTGCCGAACATCAGGATGGGAAAAGTGCCGAGCCCCGTGGCGGCATAGCTCACAGCCACTCCGCTGCAAGCGCGGCTGAGTTCCTCGACCACCAGCACCTGCTCGAAAACGCCGCCGCCCAGGCCGCCATACTCCTCCGGCAGATAGACGCCGCAGAGATCCGCGTCGGCCAGGACTTTCATGAGTTCCCAGGGAAACTCCTCTTTTTCATCCAGTTCGGCGGCGGCGGGCGCCACCCGCTCGTCCGCGATGCGCGCGGCCAGATCCTTGATCATACGCTGCTGTTCGTCAAGGAAATATTCCATCGCTCAACCATCCTTCCCCGTGTTTCTTTATGTCCCCGCATAAACCTCCCGGAATGACGCCGGTTGACAATACCGCTCCATTCTCCGCAAGGATGCACCTGAGCGTTTATACGGCTTCTCCGTTTTTTACCACCGACAGCACAAGCCCTGGTGCCGATTCGCACATAACACCACTACATCTGGGGATAGACGGTGTCGTCCGGGCTTGACTCCTAGTCTAGCACAGGGGAAAAAGGCTTGTCAATCAACGGCGGGCCGCGCCGCGGCTTGCGATCGGTACCAGACCATGACCTCCCGCGTCACGGGTCCCGGACGGACGGCGGCGGCTGGGTCCAGACCCCGCGGCCCTTCGCCACGCGAGAGAGTGAGGCGGAAAACGGACACCCCGGCCGTCTCCGCCCGAACCAGACGGCCGTCCAGCCATACCCGTGCCATGCCTCATCCCCTCCAGCCAGTCCCCGGCGCCGATGGCCCGGAGGATACCCGCGGCCTTGTGCAGGGTTTCCTCGTACTCCAGCGCCACCATGCCTTTAATAAAAAAGACCAACCCGATTACGGGCTGGTCCGCATTCCAGCTGGTACGCGTCTTGGGTCTTCCCGGGATGAGCGGCCGATGTTTTTGGCTTTCGGAGTCGCAAGTCTTGAGGCTATTCTACACCAGCCGGCGTTCTTCGGCAAGCGCACGCCGTTCCGGCGCTTCTTCCGTTTCGACCAACTCCAATCCTATGGCCGAAATCAGTTCCTCGGCGCCGACCGCGGCGGTGCCCATCCTGCGCACGGCGGCGCCCGCCGCGCAATTGGCCAGAAACGCGGCGTCCAAGAGGCCGAGGCCCGCCGCCAGCCCCAGCGCCATGCCTGCGACGACGGTGTCGCCCGCGCCGCAGACGTCAAAGACCTCCAGCCGGTTTGCGGCCGGGATGTGCGTGACCCCGCCCCCCTGCACGAAGAGGGTCATGCCGTCCGGCCCCCTGGTGATCAGGAGCCCCCGCGCCTCGAGCCTCTCCAAAAGCTCGGCTCCGGCCCGGATCAGGTCCTCCTCGTCGCGGAACCTGCGGCCCAGCGCCTCCTCGGCCTCGGCCGTGTTCGGGGTGTACAGGGTGGCGCCGGGCAGCTCCAGCATCCGGTGGCGCGAATCCACGATCACGGCGCGGCCGGCCCCCGCGGCGTCGCGCATGGCGGCCCGGTAGAGCGGGACGGGCAGGATGCCGAGCCCGTAATCGGAGAGGACCAGCGCCTCCGCGTCGGCCACGGCGGCGGCCAGGAAATTTTCCAGGCGCGCCAGGATCCCGCGCCCGGGCGCGCGATCCGGGAGCCGGTCCACGCGCAGCATCTGCTGCCTGACAGTATGCTCGCTGCCGGCCAGGATGCGGGTCTTGGTACAGCTCCAGAGCCCCTGTTCGAGCAGGAAGCCTGAGACGTCGATCCCCCGCCGGCGCGCCAACGCCCTGGCGGCCGTGCCCGGCGCATCGTCACCCGCGATGCCCGCCAGGACGGCCCTCCCCCCCAGGGACTGTACATTGGCCGCGGCGTTGCCGGCCCCGCCCAGCACGAGGGTTTCACCCGTATACTCCAGGATCGGCACGGGTGCCTCCCGCGAGATCCTGGTGATCCTACCCTCCAGGTAGACGTCGGCGATCACGTCCCCCAGCACCAGCACGCGGCGGCCGCGTATGCGCGCCAACGCTTCAAAAAGGCCGACCTCCACGCTCAAGCCTCCCCGACCTCGGCCAGGATACGGTTCACCGCCGCGCCGAGATCCGCCGCCACCATGCCGGGCGCATACTCCCGCCAAAGAGAAGGATCGCCCCACATCCGGCGGCCGTATCCCGTGAGCACCAGGACGGAGCGGCAACCCGCGTTGCGCGCCGCCCCGATATCGCAGGGCTTGTCGCCGACCATGTAGGAACGCGAAAGATCCAAGCCGTGCTCGCGCGCGGCGCGCAGGAGCATGCCGGGCCTCGGCTTGCGGCAGCCGCAGTCCACGGCGTAGGCAGGGACGATCCCCCCGGCCAGGTGAGGGCAGTAGTAGACGGCGTCGAGCCGCGCCCCCTCCGCCGCCAGCTGCCCGCGCATCTCCTCGTGCACGGCGCGGATCGCGTCCTCACCGCACAATCCTCTGGCCGGTCCCGTCTGGTTGGTGACGAGGATCGCCGGGATACCCCGTTCGTTCAGGCGGCTCACGGCCGCGGCCGCGCCGGGCAGGAGGCGGAACCGGGAGGGATCGGTGATATGTCCGATCTCCTCGCTGATGGTCCCGTCCCTGTCGAGAAAGACCGCGGGTTGACCGTACCTCGTATACATCGGTATAATCATGTTACAAGTACGTCGAGACGTGGTGATTTATGATGCGAGGCAGAGCGCGCAGGAAACCTATCCGCCTCGTCGGGCGCATCGGCCTCTTTGCCTTCCTGTTCTTGCTGCTCCTGCTCGTTGCGGCCGCCGGCCTCCAGCTCTGGGGCAATACCCGCTACGAGATCGCGTCGCAGCCGGGGCTGCTCAAAATACCGGCTCCCACACCCCTGCTCGCGTTCAAGGTGGCGGATCCATACGCCCCTCCGGGGCGGTACTACCGCGTGCAATTGCACGCGCACACAGACCGCTCGTTCGACGGCCGGATCTCCCCTGCCGGCGCGGCGGGTTCCTACATGAAGGCGGGTTACGACGCGATCTTCATCACCGACCACGACCGCGTCACGGACGTCAAAGGCCTCTCCAAGCCGGGATTTCTGGTGCTGCCCGGGAGCGAGGACACCGTGTCCTTTGGCACCTGGCCGCTGGGCAGGCACCTGCTCCGCCTCGGCGTACGCCGGGTTTTGCGCCGGCGCAAGGCGGGCGATCGCATCCAATCCGCCGCGCGCGAGGGCGGCCTCGCCGCCCCGGCGCATCCCAACTGGCGCGGCAACCTCGGCACGGGCCGCTGGTACGCAGGGGATCTCCTCAAACTCCCCCACTTTCCCCTCCTGGAGATCGCCAACCCGCACTCCGACGATCCGCGGGACCTGACGCTCTGGCACCTGCTCTTGGCACGGTGGGGCCCGGCCAAGCCGGTCTGGGGCATCGCGGTGGACGACTCGCACGCGGGCAACCTTGAATACGGCTGGGTCTGGGTCAAGGCACGAGAATTGTCGGCGCAGGCCCTCATCGAGGCCCTGCGCCGCGGGAGCTTTTACGCCAGCCGGGGGCCGCGGGCGGAGTTCGGGGTGAGAAACGGGGAGATCGTCGCCGACTCGCCGGGGGCGGATTTCATCAGGTTCATCGACCAGGAGGGGCGGGTGGTCGCCGTCTTTCGCGCCTCGCTCGGCGCCTACCGGCCCAGGGGCGACGAGGGCTTCATCAGGGTGGAGGTGGAGGCGGACGGGCGGGTGGCCTATTCGCAGCCGTTCTGGCTGGTGGTGGAGAAGCGGTAAACACCGCTTGGGGGTGTTAAGAGTGATCAGCCGCTGGTTTTTGCCGCTTGCCTGCGCGACGCTCATCCCCGTCTCTGTCGCGGGGGGCGCCGTCTCCCCGGGACCCAGGCCCGCTTTCGCGATCTACGGCCTGCCGGGCACCCGCGCGAACGTTAAAACCGTGGTCCGGAATACCCTGGCGAAAACGATCCCCTACTACACCAGGCTGACCGGGGTGAAGCTCAAGCGCCCCGTCAGGGTCCTCATCCTGCCGAACAAATGGCTGTTTGCCATGACGGCCGCCTCAATGAGCCGCTCCCTGGCCCTGGGCACGCTGGCCCGTTCGGCGGCGGGAACGAGCAGGGGCACGATCCTCATCAATCAGGAGGTCGTGCTCAAAACGGGAGACCACCGCACGCTCCCTTATTTCACGGCCCAGGAACTGGCCCATGTCTACCTGCAGCAGGAGGGGGCGGGAGGCCACCTATACGTATGGTTACTCAAAGCCCATATGGTCAACCTCGCATACAAAGCCTTGGCGAACCTGGGCTTGATCGATGAAGACGGTATGCGCCGGCGTTTTCTTGCCCTGGTCAAAGGCGGCCGATGCCCCAGCCTCATGGAGATGGCCACCCCAAAAGGATACATCCGGGTCTGTGGACGCTACGACAGCAAGATCCTCTACGCCTTTTTTTACCTGGCCGGGGATCTCCTCAGCCGTAAGTGTTCGCAATATAATATCTTCTCGTATTATGATCGTGTTACCTACGAGGTTTACACCAGTATATTCAAGAGCAAGGATCAGGCCCATGAAGAATTTTTTAAGAGGATCTTTGGATTCAATCCGGGCATGCTTGAAAAGGAATTGCACGCAAATATCACTAATAGTTAATCGGCAGCTCGATTCTCATCTGTCAGTAATAGACCTACTTTCTTTTAAAGACAAAAGCTATTTTATCAAACATCGAAAACCCATCCGATTTATCCAAGAGAACTGCGGCATTCCATCCTGATTGCAATGGTATAACACCCGCCCATCCCTTTTCGATGATTAATTTAGAATCTGGAAATTGAGTTGAGATTTCCATGGCATCCATAAACTTCATTCCGGGTTTAACTTTTTCAGGAGTGGTAAATTTTCTATCATCTGTAGATATGAAGATTATCACCATGCTTTCGTCAACACCAATTTTGTATTTGATTCCCTTAGCTTTAATGTTATACCCCTGTACAAATTTATTTGTACCAATTTGGACTGTTTCAGATGATTTACTAATTTCAAAGAAATTTGCCGGTAAAGTTTCACCTATTTCAAGTTCAAAATCGTGTATATTATCGACTACAGTAAAATTGCTTGAAGCACTACATAAACTTGTGAGACAAATCCCGAGATATAAGAGAAAAATACCCATAATAAAGACCGACTTTTTCATATTATATACCTTCTTTCGTTTTTGAAAAACCGCCACAATCTCACCGCAAAACCGCAACGCGCGCGGCGCCTTGGGAACGCGGTGCCAAGGCCGCCAGCAGGTCGATATAGATGATGAACATGCCGATGGCGAGCCACTCGCCGGGAGGGGTGTTGAAGAAGACGCCGTAGGCGAGGATCGCGGCTCCCGCCGCCAGGCCGTAAAAGCCGAGCCACTTGCTAAACCCCGGGTGGCGCAGGAGGGCTGTGTTGGCAAAGCAGAGAAACCAGGTCAAGCCCACGGCCAGGAGCATGGAGAACGAGCTGTGCCTGGCGGTCTGCGTGCCGATATCGTAGATTGCGGCCAGGATCAGTGCCAGCGAGGCAAAGACCCCGGCGGCCTGGCAGATCGCGAGGAGCCGGCCGAGGACCCTGTCCCCGTTGCGCAAGGCATTCAGACCGAGATAGAACGCGATCAAAAGCAGGCTCGCGGCAATGCAGCCGACATTGTAGAGGATGGCGCCCTTTGGGTTGATTAGCGGGTTCCCCAGGTCGCTCAGCCAGTTATGGAGCGGGCTGTAGCTTTGGGGATAGAACAGGAAAGCCGCCAGGGTCAAACCCGCATAAACGACGGTCGCCAGGAAACCGGCCAGCCTCAATGTTTTCATCATGCCACCTCGAAACTGATATACGGTTTCGACCAAAGAGGGCGTTTTCTTCCCATTGGCAATAACGCATCCTCAGGCTCTCTCTTGCAGCGACACGCTAAACCCTGCTGAATCGATATCACGACTTCGAGCGAAGAGTAACGAGCATCAAATGACGAGCATCGAGCGACGAGCGACGAGTAACCAGCGACAAGCTGCGACTCTCCCCTACTCCACCCCCCTGAAGTAATGCCCCCGCGTGAACCCGGCCGGCGAAAAGGAGGCCAGCTCTTCCTCGGCCTCTTCCCCCATCTTTTTGGTCCACCCGCCCCCGGCCAGCGCCTCCAGGCCGCGCCGGTAGGCGCGGACCACGGCCGCCGCGTAGCCGGGGCCGCGGCCGTGCAGTTCCAGCCGGATGTCGCAGGGCAGTTCCGCGACCCTGTCCAGCTCGGGCAGGAGCGAGAGATCAACGCTGTTCATGACGTGCATCCGGCAAAAGCGGTCCGGCTCGAGCGGAAAGAGCATGCCCAGGCGGTCGCGGAGGGCGTAACCTTTTTTTTCGCAGGGCCGGCCGCAGGCGCCGTCCGGCCCTCGTCCTTCGCCGGGCAGGGCCCCGATCAGGCAGTGCGCGGAGAGCATCATCTCCAGGCGGCCGTGGACCAGGATCTCGCCCCGCCCCGGGGCGGCGGCGGCCAGGACCTTGACCTGGGCCAGGGTCAGCTCGGGCGAGAACGCGGCCCGCTCCCCGTAGCCCAAAAGGAGACGGAGGGTCCAGGGGTTCATGATGTTGAGGGAAAAATCCAGGAAAATTCGCCCCCTCCAGGCGGGCAGGGCTGTGGAGGCAAGGCCCAGGTCGCCGAGGCGCAGGCCGTCGAGACCCAGCGCCGCCGCACGTTCCATCTCCGTGCGCCAAAAGGCCGCCTCCCGCTCGGGCGCCACGCGGGGCAAGGCATAGACGAGGGCGGTCCCCCGCCCCGCCGCCTCGGCCGCGAGCGCCGCCAGGTCCGCGTCGGGCCAGGGGTGGGTCCACGATGCCAGATAGAGCCGGCCGATACCCTCCGCCAGGGCGGCGTATGCCTCATCGGGCGCGCCCGCGGTGGCGCAGAGGACCGGCCTGTATGGCCGCCCCTCTCTCTGCGCGGGGGAACGGGTGGTTTTTTTCATGAAGTCATGTGCCGCAATCGGGATCCCGGTGGATGATGGGTCGGCTTCCCCCGCTCCGCCGCACGCCGCGGCGCGGGGAAAAAGTTTGGCCAGCCGCGCCGCGGCCAGCGCGTCCAGGCCCGCCCGGCGCAGCCGGTTCAGCACGGAGAGGGGCGCCATCACGCCCGGTTCGAGATCCACCTCGATCCCCGCCGGCCGCCAGCCGCTGCCGCCGGTCCGGGAGAGCTGCGCGGTTATGGCCTCGACGGTGAGGGGAGCGGTGCGCGCCGCCTGGCCGGGAGAGTCCGAGCGGACCACGGCCTCGGCACCCTCGCCGTCCGACAGCTCCAGGACGAGGGGCTCGCCGATCCGGACGCGCGCCCGCGCCCAAAAGGGCAGATCCAGCGAGCCGTCGGCCAGCGGCGCCAGGGCGCGGGCGTTGAGCTCCGCGTCGTGAGTGCGAAAGACCCGGTCCCCCGTTCTGGCCGCCTCGAGGAGGGGCACGGCCACGGTATCGCCGGCCGCCGCCGCCTGAACCTCCCGCCCATCGAGCAACATGCCGTCCACGGTAAAGGCCGCCCGGCCGCCCCTCGTCACCCATATCTCCAGGCCGTCGCCCCGGTGCAGGGCCTCGGTCAGCGCCAGATCCATCGTGCCGCCCTTGCGATCGACCGCCGTGACGCGGCCCACGGGCAGGCCCCGGTTGTTGGGCCGCCGGCGGCTCAGGAAGGACGTACCCCGCTCGCCTGCAAAGAAGCCCGTGGTAAAACCCCGGTTGAAGATCTGCAGGAGGTCCCGCTCCTCGTCCGGGAAGGCCGCAAAGCCTTCCGGCCGCCCGGCCAGGCGGTCCAATGCCCGGCGGTAGACGCGGACGACCGTGCCCACGTATTCCGGGCGTTTCATGCGGCCTTCGATCTTGAGCGCCGCGACCCCCGCGGCCATGAGTCGCGGCAGGTGGGGCAAAAGGCGGAGATCGCGGGGGGAGAGGAGATACCTGCCCTCCCCCGCCGCCGGATCATCCCCGTCCGGCCCCACCAGATCGTACTCGAGACGGCAGGGCTGGGCGCAGCGCCCGCGGTTACCGCTCCGGCCGCCGATCAGGCTGCTCATCAGGCATTGGCCCGAGTAGGAGTAGCACAGGGCGCCGTGGACGAAGACCTCGGTCTCCACCCCCTGGCCGGAGAGGGCGCGCACCTCCGCCTCGGACGCCTCCCGTGGCAGGATCACCCTGGAGATCCCTAGCCGGCTCAGGGCCTCGACGGTCGCGGCGTTGGCCACGGTCATCTGGGTACTGGCGTGCAGGCGCAGGCCGGGCAGGAGCCGGCGCAACTCGGCCAGGAAACCCAGGTCCTGCACGATGAGGGCGTCGGCTCCCGCCAGGCAGGCCTCCCTGGCTTGCGACAGGGCCTCCTCCATCTCGTCCTCGCGCAGGAGCGTGTTCATGGCCACGTATACCTTGACCCCGTGCAGGTGGGCCAGGCGGATGGCGGCGGCCAGCCCGGCACGGTCGAAATTGGCCGCGTACTGCCGGGCGCTGAAGGACCTGCCCCCGAGGTAGACCGCGTCCGCGCCGTGGGCCACGGCCAGGCACAGGGCGTCCATGTCCCCCGCGGGGGCGACGAGCTCGAGCAAGACCGTGGACCCCCTATAGATTTATATTGGCGTGCATCCGCGCTCTGCAGGGGCGCACAGCTGTGCGCCCCTATCGGAGAACGAAGGCCGAGGCCTATATCTGCATCAATCACCGTAATTTACCGGTGCCTTTCTCACATCTCTTATACGGCAACGAGTTAATCCAGGGCGCATTGATGAAGTTAGCATCGTGGTGTTCTTAATGCGTGTAGCCACCAATGAGTTCAAGTACAATTCGTCATATTTAACGTCTCCACTATCCTCGGCGCCACCTGGTCCAGTCTGACCAAACCCTCGAGGAAGCCCCGGGCTCCGCAACCCCAAGCCAGGACCGGCACGGAATTGGCCGTGTGGGTCCGCACGCCGAGATCCTCGATATTGCCGTGGTCGCTGGCCACCACGATCAGCTCCGACGCGGGATCCGCCCGCGCCATGACGCCGGCCAGGAACCGGTCGACCTGCCCGAGGCGCGCGCGGGCGAGGTCCATGTCCCGGCTGTGCCCGGCCGCGTCGGTCTGGAAATATTCAAAGAGCGTGAAGTCGAAGGCCGAAGCGATGCGAATCAAGCACGACCCGGCCTCGTCCGGGCCGGTCAGGGGAACGTCGTAACCGCGCTCCCGCAGGGTCTCCCTGGTGATGTCCTGGTACACCGCGAGGCCGGCCAGGAGTTCGCGCAGGAATCGCAGCCGCACGCCTCCCGCCAGGGCCGAGAGAGTGGTGGCGGAATGGCGCCAGCGCCCGGTGGCCACGGCGGCAAAATACTCGGCGGTAAAGGCGTTGGCGAAGGTCCCGGTGCATCCCGCCTCGCGGAGCTGGCGGAAGATGCTTCGTTCCTCCAGGAGCCGCCGCAGCCTGGGGCCGGGGAACCCGTTCTGATGCCGGCCCAGGAGGGCCTGGGCATTGACCCCGGTCAGCAGGGTGGCCTGGCCCGTGGCGCTCTGCGGCAGGCCGGGGACGCCCAGGACGGCATCGGCCGCCGCCCCGCCTCCCCCCGCGCACCAAAACGGCAGCTCCCCGCGGAGCAGGCGGCGGCCCATCACCCGCTCGAGCCAGGGCATGACCCCATGGCTGGCCAGGGGGTTGCGGTCCGGGTCGGATGAGCCCAGGCCGACGCCGTCGAGAAAGATCAGGATCACCCGCAACCCGGATCCACTCCAGCCTTTGATGCCGCGCGGCGGCCGCCGCGGACAACCACCCCGCCTGCCGGTGCCGGGCAGCCTTATTCCCCTTTTTCCCCGCGGGATTCGCGGGCATGGGAACCATCGCGGCCCGCTTTTTCCCCGCCGAAGGCGCCCGCCCGCAAGGCCGCCAGGTCACGCCTGAGAGCGGCCAGCTCGGTAAAGATCCTGTCCAGGTAGTCCCGGCTTTCGTCCCGCGGAATGACGCTGACCTTGCCGCTGACCTCCAGGGTGGCTTCCTTGACCTGTTTGGGATCGTCGATGCCGTGTTTGCGCAGTTCCTGCTGGAGATCGAGCCGGTTGATGTGCTCCCGGCCCATATTGTCGCTCATCAGGCGGCCGTCCCGCACCAGGACGGTCGGGCGGCCCTCGAGGAGCTTGGCCGTCCATGGCCAGCGAAAGGTGAGAAGCGAGAGAAGGATCTCCAGGCCCCCGAGGATGCCCAGGATCACGAGGCCGTCGGCGATCGACGCGCGCCGCTCGAGGCCGACCACTACGATGATGTCGCCGATGCCCGCCATGACCACGAGATCAAAGAGGCTGAGCTGCCCCAGGGCGCGCTTGCCCATCAGCCTGACCAGGACAAGGGCGGCGAGATAGATGGCCACCGGACGGACCAGGTAGGCGTAGATCTCCGTCCAGGCCCGCGCCACGGCTCACACCCCCGGCATATTATTGGCCGGGGAAAGGCGCCGGATACCGGCGCCGCTTTAGGGGCGGTGTGAAAAACCCGTCTCTCTACCCGGGGGGCTGCTTTGGACCATCCTTGGTCGTCGCTGCCTTTTACCCATCGTGGGTATGAGATGAATCCCCGGGCTACACCTGAACGATCTTTCCAAAGCCCTGTCCGGCCCGCTTTG
>JBLNBS010000130.1:0-6620 GCA_050260175.1 Patescibacteria group bacterium
TGGCTCCGCCCCAGGCTCAGATGGACATAACCCGAGTAGGCCTTGGACCACGCGGGCACCATGGCCAGGGAGCGCTCATAAAGCTTGATCGCCCGGTCGATCAGCCGCCGGTCGTCCCGCCTCCACTGGCGAAAGAACTCCTCGAACTGATAGCCCAAGTCGTAGATGGGCATGAAATAGAAATCCCGATCCAGCTGGTGGTCCTGCAAGACCTGGTCCGCAAACCGGCATGCCTCGTCGTATTGGTACTCGTGAAAGCTCTCGTAGGCGCGCAGGATCGCGATCAGGGCGGCGTAGGCACGGCGCGTCTCTTCGCCGGCCATATCCAGAACCCTCTCAGCGTCTCCCGTATTTTGGCCGCCGCCGATACCCAGGGCATAGGCCAGCAGGATTTTCTGGATATTGCTCGCCCGCTCCACCGCCGGCCAGTTCTCGATGGCGTAGAGGGCGCCGAAATACGGCTCGCCGTCTGGCCCCGCCGGGCCGATCCCACTGACGAATCTCTGCCCCAGGGAGACCGCGACCAGGTTCCGGTAGTCCTCCACCTTGAGGACGGCCGCGGAGCGGAGGATCTCCTCCGCCAGGGCGTCCAGTTCCTCCTCGGGAGCATGAGCGTTGGCCAGCGCGTAGTAGAGAAACAGCCGGGCATAATCAGCGTCGGGCTTCAGGCGCAGACAGGCCCGGAGCGCCTCGATGCTCGCGGCCGTGTTCCGGCGCTCAAAGCAGTACAAAAGGTAATACCCCAAGGCGCTTTCCCGCTTGCGCAGAGCCTTTTGGACCAGGTCCAACGCGTCCTTTTTCCTTCTCGTCCCAGACATACTTGATGATTGCTTCCGCAAGCATGCCAGCGGGCGACGCGGCCGGCAGGTAACGCGCCAGATCCTTTCTGAACTCCCCGATCCCTTGCTCTGTGACGGAAAGACCGATTTCTTCCCCGATCATGTTGAGGTGGTCTCCGTTCTTTAAGGCCAGCGAGTGCAGGTAATAAGCGGGGCAAAAGTAGCCGGGGGATTTCGCTGCCACGTCCAGCACCGACTCCCGGGCAGCCGCATAATCTCCTTTTTCCCAAGCGTCCCAAAACTCCCTTTTGCCCGTATCCTCGGCCCGCAAGGCCCATGGACCGGCCGCGGCCAGCAAAAGAATGCATACGGCGATTAACTTTTTCATCCGGCTCCCTCCGAATTTACAAATACTCGTGTCCCGGCGGCGAGCGACCTCCTTACCCGTTCGTATTGCCAGATCTCATGATCCAGGTGATCAAGCAACCTGGGAGTCAAACTGCAGCTTCATTCGTTTTCACGCTCACTGTCCGAATTCCGGCTGGGATTCTCCTTATCGTATGGCCATTGGGCTGGATTCCTTTGGATGTACCCGCGCGCGTCCTCCATACCCTCTCGATCTGCGATGATGCGTTCATGGTAGTTCCGCTGCCAAACCGGGACCCTGGGCAAACCGCGCAGGTCGTTAATCAGCTTTGTGGTGGTGGCTTTGTATCCAGCAATAAACGAGCCAAGCGACCTTGGCGCGCGTGGCAATTGCGCCGTTCCCTGCAGCGGCATCGATCGTGTCGCCATGACCGATTCCGATAGGGGCGCACGACTATGCGCCCCTGCGGACGCCGAATCGGTCGAACCTGAGATGATGACGATCCCGTGCAGATGATTGGGCATGACAACAAACGCGTCCAACTGGATGCTAGGTCGAACCAACGAAGAACGCTCCCATTCCTCACGCGCTATCATGCCCAGTTCGTTCGGGCACATCTCTCCCGCGACCACCTGACCAAAGAGGCATTCCCTCTCGTGCGTGCAGAGTGTAACGAAATAGGCCCCACCCCGCGCGTAATCATGGCGCGGTAGGCGTAGACTGTGGCGATGATAACGTTCGCGACTGTACCTGATGTGACTGCCTCCGTTTCTGGCTGCTGAGGCATGCATCTCCCGGACGGCGCTGTCTCCGACGGGGTTACCGTCTCCGATAGGGGCGCACAGCTGTGCGCCCCTGTCAGATGAACGTATACCGACCACACCCTTGTCCGTAAAAAAGCACGCCGGGGCCAACGCTTCGTGGATATCCTCCTTCTCCAAATCGGGATACTCGACCAAAATGGATTCGACGGTCATACCGCTTGCCACCATGCCCACGACTGTGGCCACGGGAATCCGCAGTCCTCTGATGCATGGCATGCCGCCCATTTTGTCCGGTTCACCCCAACTTCTCCCTGAGATCCTCCGGCACCACCGCCACCCTGTAGCGCCGGCCGCCGATCTCGTGCCGCCCCACGTAGACCAGGCCGTACAGGCGCAAAAGCCCCACGGCCGACGCGGGCGGTTTCCCGGTCCAAAAGTAACCGTCCCCCTCCGTGCTGCCAAAGCGCCGTTCCAGGACGGAGAGCTTGGCCCAGCCGCCCTCGGCCAAAAGGTACGCCAGGCACTCCCGGGCCGCGGGGGCCAGCCGGATCTTGACGCGGCGGGTGTTGGCCGCGATATACGCCGCCAGTTGCGCCGCCCGTTCCTCCTTGCGCCTGGCGGCCGGCAGGCCCAGGGCCGCGCAGGAGGCGGTGAGCCATTCCGCGGGCAGGCGGCGCAAGCCTTGCGCCAGCTTGAGCCGGACGCCGATGGGCTTATCGTCCACCTCCTCCCGGAACACCCGCGCGACCGTATCCATATCCGTCAGCCAGTCCATGCCGGCGTTCTGCGCCAATAACTCCCTGAGCTCCTCGTAGCGCGCGCGGAAATCCTCCTCCAGCTCCCCGGGATCGATCCGGGCAAAGTACTCGCGCGCTTTCGTGAGGTCGTCCCGCTGCAGGTGATAGCCGCAGAGGTTATAGAGCACGCGCGGGTCGTCCGGAGCCAGCCCGGCCACGATCTCCAGGTACCGCCCGGCCTCGTCCAGCTCCCCCCGCGCGCGCAGCAGGTTGGCCAGGGTCAGCGCGGCCGCGGGGTACAGCTTCTTCGCCAAAAGGTCGCGGAGCAGCTCCTCCGCCTGCGCGGGCTTGCCCGCGTCCCGCAGGGCGAGGGCCCGCTCCACCACGGCCTCCCCCTCGACGTCCACATCCACGACCGGCAGCTCCAGCAGCTTGACTTCCTCCAGCCGCCCGTCGATCAGGAGCGCGAACGGCTCGTCCCTGGGATGCCGGCCCGATTCGACCAGAGCGGCCAGGGCCTCCACCTTCGTCTCCCGCGGCGCCGCCGCGTCCTTGGCCAGGTTGCGCGCGAACTTTTCGCCCCAGTCGCCCGTGTGTAGGATGATCTCCCTGATGAATCCGCTCTGCGCATAGCCGTCCTCGGCGAACGAGGCCAGGATCTCCACCAGCTCCGACGGTTCGTAGGACTCCTTGGCCTTTTTCGCCAGTTCCTGCAGATCCGGCGGGTTGAACGACATGCGAAACGGCGGCAGCAGGCCCCGCTCCACCTCGGCCGCCACGCGGGCGCAGGCCTCCAGCATATCCGCCCAGCCGTCCCTGAACCGGGACCGCCAGTACGAGACGGCCTGCCGCAGGCGGCCGAGGTTGAAGGCGGCGACCCCGGCCAGATAATAGCTCCGGTCCGTGAGGTAGAGGTGCTCCCATTTCCTGTGCATCTCCAGGACCAGGCGGGCATCGCCGCGTTCGCCCGCGACTGTCTGCAGCATCAAGAGTTGCTCCCGCCACGGTTCGGGAATGAGCCGCCCGTAGGCCTCGAGCCCCGCGGTGAATTCCTCCATCGCCCGCCCGAATTCCGCCTCCGCCTCCTCAGCCCGGCCGAGCTTCAAAAGGAGATGCGCGGCCAGCGCATGGGCAAAAGGCGAGGGCTCGGCCGCCGGATCCAGGTTCGGCGCCAGCGTCTCGAGCGCCCGCTCCGGCTCGCCCGTCTTCTCGAGGCACAGAGCGTAGTTGTTGTAGTACGCGGGGTACAGCGTGACCGGATACGCCCGATCCCTGATCCGGTCGTAGATCTCCATGGCCCGGCGCCATTCGCCCCCGGCCATCAGGCTCACCGCCTCTTTGTTCAGGCGATCGAGATCCGCATGCCTGTCCTTGCCCCTGCCCGCCATCCGCCATCCCGCCCTCACGTCAAAAAAGCTCTCGTACCATAACAACATCCGCCTATGGACCCGCAACTTATTGACTGTTCGACTTTTGACTTTTAGGCTTTTGACTTATCTTGATCCCCACTCCTTCACCATCTCTCCGATCACCCCCACCGCCTCCTCCATCCGCCCGGGCACGACCTTGTCCAGGCTGTCCCCGGCGTTGTGGTACGAGTCGCGGCCGGTGCCGTTGGAGGCGGTGATGACCGGCACGCCCCGCGCGGCAAAGGGCATGGAGTCGTCGTAGATGGCGCCCGCGGGCTTCGCCGCCGGCAGGCCCTTTGCGGCCAGGGCCGCATTCAGCAGATCCCGCATCAGCACGGAGGACGCAAACTTGCGCAGGAAGGTCCCGGTGCGCCGGTGATACCGGTACGGGCCGGGTCCGGAGAGGGTCTCCAGGTTGATCATGGCCGCCCGGTTCAGCTCCGCGCGGTGGCGCGCGGCGTAGGCCTGCGAGCCCTGCATGTTGACCTCCTCCCCGCCGAAAAAGACCAGGCGGACGCGCGTCCGCCCGGGATCGATCTCTCCCTTGGCCAGTCCCTGGGCCACGCCCAGCAGGATGGCGACGGAGGTCCCGTCGTCCCTCGCGCCGGGGCTCTTGGCGCGCAGGAAATAAGCCCCGCCAAAGGCGTAGGCCAAAAGGGACAGGCCCGCGATCCCGCCGGCCGCCATCAGCATCAGGAGCCGCCTGGGCCACTCGCGATCCAGCGCGGGCAGGACGCGCCCAAGCGCGCCCAGGATCGCGGCTAGAAAGATCAGGAGCATGGCATATGGCACGGCGTTATGGATGGGCTTGCGCTGTTCGTGATCGAAAACTTCCGTCTTGGTATCGTAGTGGGCCGCCAGGATCAGCGTGCGCCCGGTATCCGCCGGGCCGTACTCGGCGACGATATTCTCCCCTGTCCGGCCTCCGAGCCAGGAGACGATCGGCAGGTTGAACTCGAACTCACCCAGGTAGACGAGGGGGATCGCCAGGGCGAGCAGGACGGCCGGGATCCGTTTGCGCCGCCAAACGGCGGCGGCCGCCCCGGCGGCCAGGAGGAGCATGGCCAGGCCCGTCAGGACGGGGAGATGCGGCCGGAGAAAAAAGCTCTCCCGCACAGGTGTCACGCCGGTCCCGGCCAGGGTACGCGCGATGAGATCCGCGGCTCGCGCCGCCGCGGCCGAACCATCCGGCCGGGCCACGGCCAACTGGCGCAGCAGGGTAAAAAGATCCGTCATCTTCCCCCTCCTAGAGGCGGTGTGAAAAAGGTAGCGGAACGTAGATTATGGTTTACGTGATTAGAAACAATTTAACAGGATTAACATGATTTTCAGGATTTACACAGATTATTTGTCTATTAGCCTTAATCTTGAATCTTGTTAATCCCATTAATCATGTAAATCATGTGATATCGTTCCCTGCTTTACGTGTTTATCGGTCCAAGAACGGTTTTTCACAGCGCTTCTAGATCCAGGCAGTCTGCGGGAGGATTCTCCCCGGTAAGAGGGTTTACCTGCCGGGGGAGGGGGGAGGGGTTTTAAGACTTTCCGAGATTGAGACTTTTGACTTCGTGACTTTCGACTACCCCCGGACCTAAGCCGTGCCTCCCGCATATGCTGGGACATGAGTATACGGGCTTGCCCGTTTGGAGTGAGTGGATCGATGAACGGCCCCCAGAACTGGACCGGCGGTTGGCCCGACCGCATGGGGATGGCCAATTACTACGCCGGTTTCCACACGCCCATGGCCATGGCGTATTACGGCTTTGTCAGGAGCGTCGCCGAGGAGATGGATGACATAAACCAACCCATGCTCCCCCGGGACCGCTTTGACGCCATGACCGACCGGATCATGGGCATGGTCGAAAACGCGGAGCTGATGCAGGAGCGGGGTTTCGACCGGGACCGCGACCGGGATCGGGATCGCGACCGGGATCGAAGGCGCGATCTGTCCCGCAGCCTGATCGTGGCCCTGCTCATCGCTGAGCTCCTGCGGCGGCGCAGGTTATTTCTCTAGAGCTTCACCATCTGTGGTCAAGGCGCGGGATAGCCGGCCCCCAGCGGTCCCGCGCCGTATTTTTAGAAGCGCTGTGAAAAAAGTACCGGAACGCAGATTATGGCTTTACGTGATTAGAACGATTTGACAGGATTAACATGATTTTCAGGATTTACACGGATTATTTGTCTATTAGATTATCTCGATTGATGATCTTAATTTTAAATCTTGTTAATCCCATTAATCATGTAAATCATGTGATATCGTACTCTGTTTTACATGTTTATCGGTCCGGTTTTTCACAACGCTTTTAGACTTTCGACTCGTTACTCGTTACTCGCGACCACGACTTTATGACTTTCAGACTTTCAGACTCCTTACTCTCGACCGGCAGATCTCCCCCAAAGGCCGCATCCGCCCGCCGCCGGAAAGGACGAACTCCTCTCCCCTCCATGAGACCCGCAGGCCAAAGGCTCCCGCGATCCAGACCAGGGCGCTCAGCATGTCGCGCAGGGGCAGCCAGGCCAGCCAGGCGCGGGCTTCGCGGTCGCCCGTGTAGCCCGCCACCTGC
>JBLNBS010000131.1:0-33156 GCA_050260175.1 Patescibacteria group bacterium
GAAAGTGAGTTTTCTCGATGCATCGATCAGATACGTTCGGGGAGACATATAAGGTATGGACCGCCTGTTGACCCTGGCAAAACCGGTACCCCTCAAGCTCAGCCCCGGTTCTCTGATGCTCATCCGGCAGATCGCCGCCGGAACCGAGGCAGAACAGTTTTGCTGCGAGCAGCTCTCTGCCAACACATGGGGTTACGCCGTGAACGAGTCATGCATCAGTCTGGTGACGCGGGTCTTTACCGCACAGGCCGTCCTGGATGCCACCTCACCGGGCATGGAGAGCATTCTCCTGGAAACGGTCAGCCGGACGAACCCTCAGCACGTGACGGCCGCCTTCAGGAATGGGTGGAAGATTGAAGCGGTCTGGGCGCCGGTGTCCGCCCTGAGACCGGAACAGACGGCGCCCGGTGGCGGCGCAGCCGAGCTCTGGGCTGAACTGCACGGCACCGCGTCCGAAGGAACGGCCGGTAACATCGCGAACACCGGGCAGCCGCACGCGGCACACCCTCACGCGCAAGAGAGGACACCCGAGCGCGTGCCGGTTGAAAAGGGCGGGCCGCCTGCGAATGAACCGCCCCAGATCGAGGAGGAAGTGCTCCCCCAAAACGAAATCGATCGGCTCATCAACGCGATGCAGGGGCGGGACGCCGGTACCGCCGGTCAGGAACGGGAAGTGGAATACGGCCCCCCGCGGCCACCGGCCCGCGAAACCGTCGTTTCTGAAGCAGCGCCTGAATACACGGGTGCGCCCGTTCAGCCGGTCACGCCTCAAACGCCGGAGCCGGAACCGGAGCCCATGACCCCGCCACCTTTGTCAGGCGGGGGCTCCACTCCTCCTCCCTCGGCCATCCATACCGGCATCAGCCCAGAGGAATGGACGGGTGCGGCCAGCAATGCCCCCATGTGGCAGACAGCCGGCCAGGCGCCGAAACCAGCGGCTGGCAGACGCCGGATCGATCTGGCGGATCTCCTGAGTGTTCATAATTACGTCATAATCATCAGCGAACAACCCGAGGATTTCGACGGACAACTGGAATCGCTGCAGGCCATGTCCTTGCGTGGTTCCTTCCTGGCCTTTCGCGAGGGTCGCGCCGTGGAGGTCAAGCTGGGATCCGTCCTCAAGTCGCGCCTGGAGCATCTGCGGGACAAGTACCGCCATGCCGCCACGGCCATGGAAGCGAGCATCACGCGGATCCGCCAGTTGGAACAGCTCCTGCCGAATCTCATGGAATACCAGGAACAGCAAGCCGCAATGCAACTTGAGGAGGCGCGCCTGGCGGATGAGATGCGGGAGTTGCACCTGAGCCAGCTCGTCGGGTTGCACGAGGGGCAGGCTTTGGCCCGGCAGGTCTTTGAGGTCGAGGGGCGCAGGCAGGCCGCTGCCCGCAAGTTGGCACGCGCCTCGTACGCCGTTCTGCGCGGCACCGCGCCCACTTTCCTCAGGAGCCTTGCTTACCGCCGGGCGGTCACCGGCTTTTTCCGCTGCCAGCGGCGTCTTGAATCACGTTTTGCGCAGCTTTCGGTCCTCGAGGGCGAGGTCAAGAGGCGCTTGGAATACCAGGCCGACTGGCAAGCGCTCGTCAGGCGCCAGATCAAAATTCAGCGGGAATTGAGCGAAATAACGCGTTTCATCAGGACCACGGTCATGTCGGCGCCCGGAGGCGCACCTTCACGGCCGGATGAACTCAAGTCCTGGGTGGAGAAGGAGTGGGAGTCGGTCCGCAGGCGGGAAAAGCTCCTGCGCGCCTGGCAGAGAGCCATCTCCGACGAGGAAGCCTGGTCCGTGCGCTGCCTCGAGGAACCGATGATCGTTCTCGGCGATGCCCAGCTCTTGGAGAGACCACGTTTGCTCCACGGTGGGCACGTCGTTCTGATCGCGTCCGAACGGGACGCGATCGGGCGCGCGCCCGCGATCCTGGATGAGTGTTCATCATGGGTGGTTCTGGACCCCGCCACGCACGGTATGGTTGGTTCCGGCAGGGGAGTGGGGCAGACGACCGATCCCTTCGGTTCGCTCCTGGGCGAACTGGCCAGGGAGGCCGGTTACGATCTGTCCGAGGTCTTGCACCATCTGGGCCTCGCCGAGGAAGACCTGCGTTCCTGAGCGGGTATCGAGCGTTGTTTGGAGTTTGGCATTAGGAAGGCCGGAGGTAGCGATCATGAATGCCACGCTTTTGGATTGGGCCGGAAAGATACTCGTAGGGGGCGCCTTGGCTTTTTGGCTGTACCGCGATGCGCGCAGCCGCGATTTCTCGTGGATGATGTGGATGCTGTCGCCGTTCATTCTTCTCTTTTTCCCCCCGCTTTTCTGGGTGGTGCCCGCATTCTTGCTGCCCCTGGTTTATATCGGTTTTCGCCCGCGCGGCGCTATGCTCGTCTGCCCGCACTGCAAGAAAAAAGCCCACGAGGAGCTCGCTTTCTGTCCTTTCTGCCGCCGCTCGATCAAGAGGGAATGCCTCAAATGCCACCGTACGGTGCCCTGGGAATCCGTAAGCTGTTCGCATTGTCATTCGACGGCCTTGACCGATACCTGATCCCTACGCGCGGCGTTACCTTTTTTGGCGCAGGCTAGTCAGATTGATCCGGACCGCCGGGTGATGGAAATGACGGAAACTTTTGCTTCCAGAATAGATGAATTGCTGAAGAACCTGGACGGGCTCCGGGAGTGCATGCACGCGTCCGAGCTGCCGCCGGCCGATCGGGAGGAGACGCTTGAATCGCTCCGCCTCGACCTCGTGGAGCTGCTGCAAAAAGCCTTTGCGGAAGGGGATCGCACCGTACGGCGGAGCGCGGTCTACGGCTTGAGCAAGGTCGGAGTGGACAAGTCCGTGGATCTTTTTCTGCAGGCGCTGCACGACGACGACGACCACATCCGTGCTTGGGCCGCGGACGGTCTCGGCAAAAGCCAGGACCCCAGGGGAGTGGCTCAACTCATTGCCGCCCTGGGGGATGAGAACCACTACGTCTGCTTTAGTATTGCCAACGCTCTGCGCCGCATCGGCATCGAGCGCATCCTGCAGCCGTTGTGCGCGGCGGCTTTGGGGCCGGAGGTCAAGGTAAGGCGCAGGGCGTGCAAGCTATTGGGCGAGCTGGGCGACAAACATGCCACCGAGGTGTTGCTCCAGGCAGTCAAGGATTCGGACCCGGATGTAAGGTACGAGGCAGCCGAAGCCCTGCGCAAACTGGGTGACGAGGCGGCCGTGCCCGCCCTGATCCTGGCCCTGCAGGACCAGTCGCGTGACGTGCGTTCGGCTGCCATCACGGGCCTGGCCAGCTTCAGCGACGAGCAGGCCATCGGCCCTTTGATCAGGATCCTGGCTGAACAAAGGGATCTCCGCTATTCGGCCCTGGATTCACTGCGGACGATCTGCGGCGAAACCTGCCTCGGGCCGATCATGGAGTTCCTTAGAGCCCAGAAGCGGCTTGTCGCCGAGACCATCCAGGCGGTCATGACCCTGCATACCAGGGATACGACGCGCACCGAGCGCGCCCCTCACGCGCAAAACTACCCCGCGATCGAGGCGAAGTAAACCATGCCCGAGTTGAGCGCCGTAGACCTTATCGGGCGCTTGTTGCTGTCCGCTCTTTTCGGGGGATTCATCGGCCTGGAACGGGAATCACACGGACGTCCGGCCGGGTTGCGCACTCATCTCCTCGTGGCCATGGGATCGTGTCTCGTAATGCTCTTATCCGTCTATGGTTTTGCACCCTCCTGGACGAGGGATCCGGCCCGGCTCGCCGCACAGGTAATCAGCGGAATCGGTTTTTTGGGGGCCGGGACGATCCTGCGGGAAGGCATAACCGTCAAGGGTCTGACCACGGCCGCGAGCCTCTGGGTGGTGGCGGGAATCGGCTTGGCCATTGGCAGCGGTTTTTACCTCGGGGCTGTTGTCACCACCGCATTGGCGGTCATGTCGTTATTCTTTCTGGAAAAATTGGAAAAAAGATACATATCACCCCGTGCTTTGACCTTGGAGGCCGAGATCGAGGATCGTCCCGGTCAACTGGGAACGATGTGTTCGGCGATCGGGCTTCATGGCCTCTCCATCCGCCATATCGAGATGGAGAGGGATGGCGAAACAGGCACGGTGGTGGTGATCGTCCAGGTCGAGGGACGACAGGCGAATCCCGCCGCGCTGCTCGACGATCTCCGCAGGCTGCAGGGCATGCACAGGCTGAAATGGCGTTGAAAGAGCCGTACGTGCCTAGTGAATCCGGCGCACCAAGCCCACGACCTTGCCCACCACCGTGACCTCCCTGGCGTATATGGGCGCATACCGCGGGTTTTCGGGCTGCAGGCGGATACTCTCCTTTTCCCGGAAAAACCGTTTAACGGTGGCCTCGCCCTCGATCAACGCCACGACGATGTCGCCGTTATCGGCGTGGCCGGTATGCTCCACCACCACCAAGTCCCCATCGAAGATCCCGGCCTCGATCATGCTGTCGCCACGAACCTTTAACATGAAAGCCTCTTCCACCGGCCCGAAATTGCGCGGCAGGGGGAAGTAGTCGTCCACGTTCTCCTCGGCCAAAAGTGGCTGCCCGGCGGCGACTCTGCCAAGGACCGGTACCCGCACGAGGCTCTGGTAATACAGGGATGGATTGTCGCTCCCGGCAAGAATCTCAATGGCGCGGGGCTTTGTGGGATCGCGGCGGATGTAGCCGAGCTCTTCAAGATGTGAAAGATGGGCATGCACGGTCGAGCTGGAACTGAGGCCGACAGCCTCGCCAATCTCCCGCACAGCGGGTGGATAACCCTTGCGTTGAATCTCGCTCTGGATGAAATCGAGGATGGCGCGCTGGCGTTCGGTCAAGTCCTCCATACGATTCGACCTCCCTTGACGTCTTCCCATACCCCGAGTATAACATGTTTCCGCCAGATTTGCAAACATTTGTTCGTCAAACGCTTGACCTAAACAATGGTTCGTGCTATGATGAGCTTGAACGAACTGTTGTTTGGGAGTGAGGATGCATGCGCGGCATAGGTTTTCTGGTTCTGGTGCTAATTCTGGCCGGCGCCGCGGTGATCTGCCTAGCGGCTGTTTCGCGCCCGGCCGTGGCGGAGAAGAATGCCGTCGTTATCGTCAATCCGGGGGATACACTATGGTCTCTGGCCGTCCGGTGCCGGCCCGAGGAAGATCCGCGCCAGACCGTGCAGCTGATCGTGGCGCTCAACGATCTCGAGGAACTGACGATCAGGCCGGGCCAAAGGCTTTTCCTGCCGGCCGCCGGGTATTGAACCCGGGATTCGACCCTGTCCTTCGTGACAGTGCTCGGATGGGCCTCGAAGTACCACCGAGCCCATACAAGACGTGGTCCCTGGAGGAACTTGCACCCCGGCGGGCGAATCGGTTAGCTGGATTGATGCATACGACTTGGCCGCGGGAGTGGATAACTGATGCCAAAAGCCGGGAAAAGGCCGTGCCTTTTGGAGCAGGCACGGCCCTGCACGGATTGCGGCGAATGCGATCGTTGCGATCTGGACAAGGCAAAACTCTGCGATAACTGCTGCCGCTGCCTTGGCGAGGCCGATTACCGCGCGATAATCGTGACGGGCATCGAGCGGCGTCCGGCAGCGTCCAGAATCAAGGACAACAATGCTGGATCACCGGCTGAAGAGGATGACGGCGATGACGGACGAAAAAGAGGCGGACGTTCAAGGGCAAAGAGATGAGTCGTATAATATATATTATGTTAACTTAAAGCGTTTTTTTGGGGGTGTCCGTGGGACACCCCTAAAACGTTGTTCTGTCAAGCCTGCTGCAAAAATCAAATAGCTTTAGTGTCCGCAGCTAGCGCAGGATCCGCTGCTGCAACTCGCGCAGGAGGATCCCGTATGATGAGTTTCGTTCCCGCTGTACCCGGAGCTTTTGAAGGCGAAACCGGAGATCAGGCGCTTGGGCGCCGCACCGCATTTTGGGCAGAGGATGGCTTCGATTCGGTCATAGGCGCACAGTTCTTCGAAACGGTGCCCGCAGCGCGTGCAGAGCAACTCGTAAAGAGGCAAGGAAAACACCCTCTTGTGGCAGTGATGAAGTCCCGCGGCGCGTCTTCCGGATTAGCCTTGCTGCCCGCCGCCGCGGATCCAGACACCGCGATCGCCGTTATGGATCCCAGCCGCGTTGGCCTCGTCCGTGTCGAGATGGAGATCCATGGCAAAATTATCGGCCACCCTGACCAGGACATGCTCCAGAACAAGCGCCCGGGATCCTGTCCCGCCCACCCGGACGCTGATGTGATCCCTGTCCTTGAGCCCAAGCTCGCCCGCTTCGGCGCTCTGGAGATGGAGGTGCCTCTGCGCTACGATGCATCCTTCCGTCAATTCAACCTCACCGCATGGCCCGGCGAGGCGGACTCCCGGAGAACCGGACAGATCGCCCGAGTCTCTCACCGGAGGATCGACGCCGAGCACGAACGCGTCCGAGCGGGAGATCTCGACCTGGGTCTGCCGGCGAGTGGGGCCCAGTACGCGCACTTTTGGGAACGTGCCCTTTGGCCCGGAAACGGAAACGGTTTCCTCACTCGAGAATTGTCCGGGTTGCGAGAGGGGCTTGACGGGGTGCAGCCGATGCCCGGGGCCAAAAAGCGTTTTGAGATGTTCCTCGGAGAGATGCAGGTGGCGGGCTGAGATGCTGAGCGGAAACTCGACGGCCATCGGCTTACCCCTTTCGCCTATAAGTCAAAAAAAAAGCACCGGGGAAAAAGAATGGCAGGGGAGACAGGACTCGAACCCGCAACCACCGGTTTTGGAGACCGACGCTCTACCAATTGAGCTACTCCCCTGCTTGCAATCTGATTATACCGGACGCAGGCGCGTCTGTCAATCCCGCCGGCCAAGGTCCTCCTTGCTCTCCGGCGCCAGAAGCCGTCCGCAGTTCTCGCAGGTGGACAGACCCGCGAACCTGGCGGCGCGTTCGATCTCGGCCTGGGCCAGAGCGTTATGGCAGCCGCCGCAGCTCCCGTGCTGAATGCGCACGAGAGCGCTGCCGGGATGCCTTGCCTGGATGCGCTCGTACTTTTCGCGCTGTTGATCCGGAAGGCGCAAAACGATCTCCGCGCGCCGGTCGAGATAGTCGCGGTCAACCTGGCGGTCGTGGCGCGCGCGCGCATCCAAGTCCCGCTCCAGTTCCGCAAGTTGGAGTCTGAGCCGTTCCGCTTCGGACACGGCCGCCGCCAAAAGGCGCTCGCCCTCCTCCACGCCGTCCAGACTGGCGAGGTATTCCTCTTCCACCCTTGCCCGCTGCGCGCGCTCCTCGGCTACCCTGTTCTCGAGCTGGGAAAGCTCTTTGGCGTTTGTCACTCCCCCGCTGTACAAGCGCTTTTCCGTTTGCGCGAGGCGGTCCTCGGCGGCGCACAGATCCAGTTCCGCCTGCCTAAATTGTGATTTTGCCCGCTTGAGCTCTTCCTCCATCCTGTCCCGCCGATGTTGCGCCTCCGTTACGGCACGGGAGAGTTTGGCCCGTTCAGCCGGCCCTGCTGCCGACTCCCTCTCTTTCAAAGCCAGGGCATGCCCGCGATCGAGTTCCTGAAGACGCCAGAGAAGCTCCCATGTGTCTTCCATCCAAGCCCCTCCCGCACGCAGACCAGGAAGCACTATGTGAATGAGTTCCACGACCGGTAAAACGGGTCGCGATCCTGCCCGGCACGGTATACTTCCACCCCGTCCCCGCCCGCCAGATCCATGCAGAGCCGGGCGAGGACGTCGACGGCCGGCTTTTCCGTGGCATAATGGCCGGCGTCGAGGAGCATCAAGCCGCGCTGCAAAGCCTCGGCCGCCTGGTGGTGGTTGAAATCTCCGCCGATGAGGAGCTGGGCGCCGGCCGAGGCCGCGTCACCGATGTAATCGCCCGCGCTGCCGGGGCAGACCGCCAGGCGTTCAACCCGGTTTTGCGGCATGCCCGCCAACCTGTAAGATGCGAGGGACAGGAGGCGCCTGGTTTTTTCCACCAGGGCCATGGCGCTGACCGGCTCTATCTCCCCCACCCGTCCGATCCCCACGCTCTCCCCTGGCAGAGAAGGGAGTTCGTTGGCACATGGGGATGAGATTCTGAGCGGCTTGGTGTTGACCATGCCGAATTCCCGCGCGAGCGTGGCGGCGTGGCCGAATGGCGCGGCATCCAGATTGGTATGGGCGGCATAGAGGTTGAGTCCGTGGCGGAACACCTCGGCCAGGAGAACCGGATCGGGTTCCCTAAGATCGTACTTGCGTGTTTCGCGCCAGGGGAAGGGATGGTGGGTAAGGATCAGCGAGCAGTCACGGGCGAGCGCCTCGCGGATGATTTCACCCGTGACCTCCAGCGCGACCAGAACGCGTGTCACGTCAGCCGCCGGATCTCCCACGGTCAGGCCGGTATTGTCCCAAGGTTCAGCCCACCTCGCGGGTACCGCCTCATCGAGACGCCGCGACAGCTCAGCCAGGATGATGGCCCGCCACCCCCGCGTACAGTATACTGGCCTGATTGAAAAAAAGGCCCCGCGCGCGTTGGGGTGAAAAACGATCTCGGCACAGCACCGCCTTGGCGCCGTGCCTATAGGAAACGCCGCAGGTTTGCACTTGGTGGGCCCACCTGGGTTCGAACCAGGGACCGATCGGTTATGAGCCGACTGCTCTACCGCTGAGCTATGGGCCCGCGCACCAAGACCATTTTACCTCAGGGAGACGGATGGCGCAAGCCTTACTACTCGATGAAATCCTTCAACTGTTTGCTGCGGCTGGGATGCCTCAGCTTGCGCAGGGCCTTGGCCTCGATCTGGCGGATCCTCTCCCTAGTCACACCAAAGTGCTGGCCGACTTCCTCGAGGGTACGAGCCCTGCCGTCCTCGAGGCCGAAGCGGAGACGCAAAACCCTTTTTTCCCTGGTCGTCAAGGTGTCGAGGACTTCCTCCAGTTTTTCCTTGAGCAGTCTGAATGAAGCCGCTTCGGCGGGGGCCGGCGCCTCGTGGTCCTCGATGAAATCGCCGAGATGGCTGTCCTCCTCCTCGCCGATCGGCGTTTCCAGTGAGACAGGCTCCTGGGCGATTTTGATGATCTCACGCACCCGATCCACGCCCATCTCCATCTCGGCGGCGATCTCCTCGGCCGTGGGCTCGCGCCCCAGTATCTGCACCAGTTGGCGGGAGACCCGGTTGAACTTGTTGATGGTCTCGACCATGTGTACGGGAATGCGGATCGTCCTGGCCTGATCGGCAATGGCGCGCGTGATCGCCTGCCTGATCCACCAGGTCGCGTAGGTGCTGAACTTGTACCCCTTGCGGTAGTCGAACTTTTCCACGGCTTTGATCAAGCCCAGGTTACCCTCTTGGATGAGGTCCAAAAAGAGCATGCCTCGCCCCACGTAACGCTTGGCGATACTGACCACGAGGCGCAGATTGGCCTCGGCCAGGCGTCGTTTGGCGCCCTCATCGCCTGATTCGACCCGTTTCGCCAGTTCCACCTCGTCGGCCGCGTTAAGGAGGGGAACCCTGCCGATTTCCTTGAGGTACATGCGCACCGGATCGTCGAGGGCGATACCCTTGGGCAGGGTCAGATCGATCTCGGGTTCCTCTTCGGATGGGGTAAAACTCGCCGGCGGTTCAAGCTCGGCCTCGCCGGACTCGGGGATTATTTCCACGCCGTTACCGGCCAATGCCTCGTAGACCTCATCGATCTGTTCCGGGGAGAGTTCAACCTGATCCAATGTATCCATGATCTCCCGGTAGGTGATCATGCCTTTGCGTTTGCCTTTTTGCAGCAGCTCCTTGATCGCCGAGATACTGGCGATCTCCGGCTCCTTGCCCTTCTCCACGTCTCGTTCCATCCTCCCCGGCGTCTCTCCCCTCAGGCTTACCACGCCCGCGCTTCCCTGCGTGCCCACGTCGTCAGGCATGTTCAAAGCCCGTGATATCCCGGTACTTATCGCGTTCGCGCAATAAAGCCTGCTGTTGGCGCTGATACTCAACCACGCGGGCTTCCTCGCCCGGCTTTTCCTGCAAGGCCTCGAGGGCCGCCTCGATCTCGAGGAGCCGGCGACGTATGCTGCCCGCCTTGACGCGCCTTATGCATTTCGGCAAGTTTTCGGACCTCAAGGGCGGCCCCTTATCCATGCCTGACTCGGCCAATAGTTCGATCAGGATTTCGCGCGCCGCCGGCGAAACTGCGGCCAGGATCTCGGCCGTCTGGAAAGGTTCGCGCCGCCCGTATAACTCCGCGTAAATTTCACGCAACGGTCCGGCAGCAAATTCTTCCGGCGTCAGCTCTTCTCTTATTCGCGCCATTAAAGAGTATTCCTTCAGGATGACACGTAAAAGTTCCTTTTCGGCCGGATTGACGGTAAAAGACAGGTGATGGTCTCTGGTACAGTTATTATTGCTATCCTCGCTTATGCTATCCATTTTGTGGGGTTGCTTCCTTCTGTTACGGAGAAAGGATTCGAGCGCGGCGGCGACATGATCGGCGTGGACGTGGATCTGGCCGGCAACTTTGCGCAGGTAGCCATCGCGCGCCGTGCCCGCGGCTACCTCCGCCAGGACGGGTAAACAGGCCTGCACGGCTGCGGCGCGTCCCTCCGGATTGCCGAGCTCGCTCCCTGCCAGGACCCGCCCGAGCAGGAAGTCGGTCAGAGGCAACGCGGCCGCCACCAGCCCGCTGAAGGAGTCTCTCCCCTGCCCCCTGATGAGATCGTCCGGATCCACGCCTGGGGGCATCACCGCCACATACACATTCAAACCGCCGCGCCGGAGAATCTCCAGGCCGCGCACGGTGGCCGCCTGGCCGGCGTTATCACCGTCAAAGGCGATGACGATCTTGTCGGTGAATCTTTTGAGCAGGGCCGCGTGGCCTTCGGTCAGGGCAGTGCCGAGCGGGGCGACGGCAAGGGCCTCGCCGGCCTGATGCGCCACGATGACGTCGAAATACCCCTCGACGAGAACGGCGTAGCCCGCGCGGCGAATGGCCTCCCTGGCCTGGTACAGGCCGTAGAGAAACCGCCCCTTGCTGAAGATCTCCGATTCGGGCGAGTTCAGGTATTTCGGCTGGGCGTCCCCCATCGTTCTGCCGCCGAAACCGACGGCCTGGGCGCGCAGATCGAGGAGGGGGAAAACGATGCGATCGCGGAAACGGTCGAGATAGCCATCGGCGGTGGGCACTACCAATCCCGCGGCGGCGGCATCCTCCAACCTGCAGCCGTATTTGCGCAAGACGCCCACCAGGGCGCGGCCTGTTCCGGGCGCGTACCCCAGTCCGAAACGGGCCGCGGCCGCCTCCGCGATACCCCGGCGTCGCAAGTATTCCCTGGCCCTCGCCCCGGTCTGCGGGGCGGCGAGGGCGCGCCGGTACAGCTCGGCCGCCATGTTGTTCAGTTTGAGCAGGGCGGCGCGCTTCTTTTCCCGCGCCGCCTCCTCCGGCGTCTGCGCCTCCCAGCGCAGTCCCACGCGCTCCGCAAGGAAGCGGGCCGCGCCCGCGAAATCCAGTCCCTCCAGGCGCATGATGAACTCGTACGCATCACCGCTGGCCTTGCAGCCAAAACAGTAGAAGAACCTCCCCTCCTCGTTGACGCTAAAGGAAGGGGAGGATTCCTGGTGGAAAGGGCACAGGCCCACGTGGCGGCGCCCGCTCCTGCGCAAGGGCACGTACTCACCGATCAGGGCGACGAGATCGGTGCGCGCCTTGATCTCCTCAATGAGCTCGGTTCTGGCCGGCACGGTCCTCCGCCTCCAAAGGGCCGGGTTGTCCGGGCGTAGCGGTAAGTGGTATAATGGCAGCAACGCCAGTACGAGGGATGGCGGCTATCCTCCGGGGGTGGGATGCCAGGTGAAACGCGTCGTCAGCGTGAGCATTGGTTCGGCCAAGCGCGATCATCGCTACGAGCTGGAAGTTCTGGGTGAAAAGGTCATTCTGGAACGGATCGGCACGGACGGTGACATCGCGCGCGCCAAAGCCGTTCTGGCGGAGCTCGACGGCAAGGTGGACGCCATCGGCCTTGGCGGAATCAGTTTTTATCTCCACGCCGGGGGCCGGCGCTATGCCCTGCGCGACGCGCTCCGTCTCGTCTCCCACGTCAAACGGACACCCATCGCGGACGGCAGCGGCATTAAAAACACGCTCGAAGCCCAGCTTCCCGCAGCGGTCGCGGAAGCCACCGGCCGCGATCTCCGGGGCGAGACATGTCTGATCGTCAACGCCGTCGAACGCTACGCCTTGGCGGAAGCCCTGACGAAAGCCGGCTGCCGGATGACCTTCGGCGACCTGATCTTCTCCTTCGGGCTTCCCATTCCTCTCCACTCCCTGCGCAGCGTGGACTGTCTCGGCCGGGCCGTTCTACCCCTCGTGGTGCATCTGCCCTTCAAGATGCTCTACCCCACAGGCAAAGAGCAGGATAAACAGCTCAAAAGTATGGCGACAAAATACCTGGCAGCCGCCACGGTGATCGCCGGCGATTATCACTACATCAGACGACACATGCCCCGCGACATGCGGGGCAAGATCGTCATCACCAATACGGTGACGGCCGCCGACCGGGCACAGCTGATGGAGAGAGGCGCTGCTTGGCTGGCGACCGCCAGCCCGGACTACGCGGGCCGTTCCTTTGCCACGAACGTGCTCGAGGCTCTCGTCGTGGCCGTGTCCGGCAAGCACCCGCACGAGTTGACCGCCGGCGATTACTTTGCCTACGCCAGCCAGCTCGGCATCAAGCCGCGCGTCGAGTATATCGGCGGGTAACGCACAAGTATTAGGTCAGCCTGGTCTACCGGAACTCGAGCGTCAGGCTCTCGCCGGTCCGGCCCAGGATACCCTGGTCCTTACCGTTCAATTCCGCCATTACCCCGCCGGCGTTGCCGAACTGTACCACGATGAGATCCTTGGCCCGCCATGTCCGGATCTCGCCGGGCCCGAGCGTCCCGGTGAAGACGGTGAGCCCGTCGCAGCGCACCGAGAGCCAGCAGCGGGCGATAAAGCGCAGTGTGAGTTCGACCCCGGCCGCGGCGGGCGGACGCTTGGCCGGGCGTTCCGCCTTCACGGGCGGCTTTGCCCCGGTCCCCACGGGTGCCCGGTTCCGTTCCAGACCCTGTCCGATAAAGACGAGGAGCGCCAAGACCAAAATGGCCCCACCGACCGAAACCGGCTGCCACCAGGCCCAACTCCGCCTCTTTCCCGCCTCAGTCCGCATTTCCTCTTGTGGCGCGGCCGCCGCCCCCGCCGCCCCGGGATCACCCCCGGTGCGCAAGCGGTCGTATTGCGCGAGCAGATCGCGGGGCTCGATCCCCACCATGGAGGCGTAGTTCTGTAGAAAGCCCCTGACGTAGACCTCGCCCGGGATCAAGCCGAAATCCCCGTCTTCGAGCGCCTGTAAATAACGGAGCCTGATCTTGGTGTTGTTCTGGATCTGCTCCAGGCTAAGGCCTTTTTCCTCGCGCGCGGCCTTCAGCTTCTCTCCCAGTTCTCGCACGCACGCACACCTCCATGACTTCCTCTCGCTTCACCGCTCGCGCATGGCCGCGAGCTCTTCCGCGGTAACCCGCACTTCCCGGGGCTTGCTGCCCTCGAAAGGCCCCACGAAACCCTTGGCTTCCATGAGGTCAACCAAACGCGCCGCCCGGCTGTAGCCCACGCGGAGACGGCGCTGGAGGACCGAGGCGGATGCCTGCCGGCAATCCACGACGACCTGGACGGCCTGCCAAAAAAGCTCGTCCGCCTGAGCGGGATCCTCGGCCTCCGCCTGAATTTGCTCCTTGAAGACAACCGGCTTGCTCTCGGGCGGCGCCTGCTTGCGCAAGAAATCCACCACCCGGCTGACCTCATCCTCATCCACGAATGCGCCCTGCACCCGCCTTGGCTTTTGCACCCCCGTGGGCGCATACAGCATGTCCCCCCGGCCGAGCAGCCTTTCGGCCCCCCCGCTGTCCAGGATAGTGCGCGAATCGGTCAGGGATGAGACCGCGAAGGCGATGCGCGAGGGGATATTGGCCTTGATCAAACCCGTGATGACGTCCACGGAGGGCCTCTGGGTGGCGATTACGAGATGGATGCCCGTGGCCCGCGCCATCTGGGCCAGACGGCAGATCGAGTCCTCCACGTCCAGGCGGGCGACCATCATCAGGTCGGCAAGTTCGTCGATGAAGATCACGATATAAGCCATGGCGGACGCCGGATCTTTTCTGCTTTTGTTGTAAGCCTCTATCTCGCGGGCGCCGGTTTGCATCATCAACTTGTAACGCTGCTCCATCTCGCCCACCGCCCATTTCAGGGCGGACGGCGCGCGCTTGGCATCCGTGACGACGGGGGCGATGAGATGCGGAATGCCGTTGTAGCCCGTCAACTCGACCATCTTGGGATCGATCATGATCATCTTGATCCGGTCGGGACCGGCCTTGAACAAAAGACTCATAATGATGGTATTCAGGCAGACGCTCTTGCCCGAACCCGTGGCCCCGGCGATGAGCAGATGGGGCATGCGGCCGAGGTTTCCCAAAACGACCTCGCCGGCGATATCGAGGCCCAAGGCGAAGTCCAGGCAGCCGCTGGCGGCGAAATCCCGAGATTCGATGACTTCCCTCAGGGTGACGGGCATGGCCTCCTTGTTGGGCACCTCGATGCCCACCGCGGCCTTGCCCGGGATCGGGGCCTCGATGCGCAAGCCGCGCGCGGCCAGAGCCAGCGCTAGATCATCCGCCAGGCTGACGATTCGGCTCACCTTGACGCCGGCTGCGGGTTGGAGGTCATAACGGGTGATGACCGGGCCGCGGTGCACGTCGATCACCTTGGCCTGCACGCCAAAGCTGGCCAGAGTCTCCTCGAGCTGGCGCCTCTGATCCACCGCCACGCGGACCGGCTTGACCGGCTTGCGCGGGCTCAGGAGATCGGTCGAGGGCAGGATATAATCCTGATGTGAAAAGGCCAGTTTGAGCTGTACCGTCTGGGGCGCGATCTCGCCCTCGCAGGACGGCTTCGCTGAGGTATCCGCAGTCTCGACTGTCCCCGGACGCTCATAACCGCGGTCTCGCGGCGTTTCCACGGCTTCCGGAGACTCATGGATCCTGCCGGCCGCTTTCGGCGCGGTTTTTTCTGCCGCCCGTCTATGCCGGGAGAGCGCCAGTAACACGACGAGGGGCCTCCCCGTGATCAAAAGCAAGGCGACGAGCGTCGCGGCGCCCAAAAAGAGCCACGCCCCCGCTGTGGTGAAGATACGCCGCGCCGCGATAGCGACGGCTCCTCCCAGGACACCTCCCCCGTCCCCGGAGAACAGGGTTGACCAGGAGGACACCCCGCTTGCCAAGTCAAATCCGCTCAAGATAACAAGACACAGGATGCTGAACCCGAGCCACGGCCCTGAGAGACGCAACTGGCGCCGCCGCCAGATGAGATAGACACCGATACCGAGGAGGTAAAGAAGGGGCAGGAAGGACAGGCTGCGGCCCGCGGCGATGACGCCCGCCACGCGCAGGTAGTAGCCGAGCCCGTGTTCCTCCCCGCCGCTCCAAAAGCTCAAGAAGCCCAGGACCGCCAGGAAGACGAGGGCGATGCCCGCGATCTCGTGCCAGACCGCGCACTGCGGACTGGCCGGCTCTTCAGCCCTCTTGGCCGGCGTGCGCCTGGACCTGAACTTGGGCGGCACGATGCAAAACCCCCTCTCTGCGTCCTACCGGCCGGCTGCGGCCACCTGGCGGACAATCCCGGCAATGCGGCGCGAGGCGCCCGGTTCTCCCAATGCCTGTTTTACGGCCGCCAGGTCCCCGCGCATCCTTTCACGATATGCCGCGTCGTCAAGAATACGGGTCGCTTCCGCCGCCATGCGGTCCGCGGTCAACTCGTTCTGCAAGAGCTCGGGCACCACACGGCGGGCGGCCACCAGGTTGGGTAGGGCGGTCATGACTGGCTTGCTCCGGTCGGCCGGGTTACGCAGGAGACGATAGATCATGTACGAAAGAGCGGAAACCCGGTAGCAGGAAACCATGGGCACACCGAGGATCGCGGCTTCCAGGGTGGCCGTGCCGGAAGAGATCAGGGCCATGATGCTGGCGGAGAGGGCGTCGTAGGCGCACCCCGCCGTGACCGCCACCTCGGCGTCGAAACGCGCCAGGATCCCCTCGACCAGCCCGCGCGGGACGGAAGGCGCCAGGGGGAGGACGGGACGGATGCGCCTGCCCGCCGCCAGGAGCCGGGTAACAGCCTCCAACATGAGCGGGAGCATCATGATTATCTCGCGGCGCCTGCTGCCCGGCAGGAGGGCCACAATCTCCTCGCCGCCGGCCAGGCCCAGGGCGCTGCGGTACGACGCCGCGTCCGTGTCCGCCCGGACAAGATCGAGGAGCGGGTGCCCCACGAAAGTGACCTCGAGGCCGTAAGACCGGTAGAACTCCGCCTCGAACGGCAGGACCGCCGCGAGCCTCGTCACGCACCCGGCCATAAGCTCCGCCCTCTTGCGGCCGTAGGCCCACGCGGAGGGAGAAAAAACGCAGACCACGGGTATGCCGAGGCGCCGGCATGCGCCTGCCAGCATCAGGTTGAAACCGCCGAAATCGACCCAGACGACCGCGTCCGGACGCCGCTCGGCAAAGGAAGAGATCACTTCGCGCAGGATGAGGCGAAGGTGGCGGTAATTGACGAGCGCCTCGCTAAAGCCGATCGTGCTCTCGGCCGTTGGATCCCAACGCACGTCCACGCCCGCGGCGCGCATGAGAGGTCCGCCCATGCCTGTCAACTCGATGTCCGGCTCCAGATCGCGCAGTGCGCGTGCGAGGTTGGCCGCGTGCATGTCGCCCGAGTGTTCACCGGCGGAGAGATGGATACGCATCTTGACTCCTTCGTCGTCAAACGCCCTGTTCCTGCCTGGATCTCAGGGGCGTGTACCGTTCACGGCCGATCTAAAAAAAGGGACGGCGCCTGTACCGGCGCGTCGGACCAGGACAGGCAATCCAGGAGATCCAACTGGGCCGGCTCGATCTCAGCCAGGCGGTTGGTATGAAGTTCCGCCAACGGCTGGTCCTTCTCGAGGCGGTCGCCGGGTTTGGGCCAAAAGAGCAAGCCGGCTCCTGGATCGATCCGGTCGTCCTTTTTTGCCCTCCCGGCGCCGAGCCGCATGGCCACTCTGCCCAGGCCGGCCACGTCCACGCGCGCCAGGTAGCCCGAACGGGGCGCGCACAGACGCACGGTTGCCTTGGCGGCAGGCAGTAGATCCGGCCGGTCGAGCACGCCGGGATCCCCTCCCTGGGCCTCCACGAGTTGCCCGAACTTTTTTTTGGCCGCACCGCTTTGCAGCAAGGTCTCGGCGCGCCGCTCCCCCTGCGCGTAATCATCGGCCACGCCTGTCAGAACGAGTATTTCCGCAGCCAAATGGAGGCAAAGCCGGCGGAGATCCCCGGGGCCCTCCCCTTTCAGGGTCTCGATCGCCTCCTTGACTTCCAGGGCGTTGCCGATCGCCACACCGAGCGGGGCTTCCATGCTCGTGAGGCAAGTGCGCACCCGCCTGCCGGCCGCTTGGCCGATCTTTGCCATCAGGTCGGCCAAGCGCCTGCCGTCCGCGGGATCCGGCAGGAGCGCCCCGCTGCCGAACTTGACATCCAATAGGAGGGATTCCGCTCCGCCAGCCAGCTTCTTTGCCATGATGCTGGCGGCGATGAGGGAGATATTCTGGACGGTGCCTGTCACATCGCGCAACGTGTAAAGGATCGCGTCCCCCGGCACGAGCGTCTCGCTCTGGCCGGCGATGGCGATGCCGATCCGGCCCACCTGGGAGATCATCTCCTCGGGACTGAGGCCGGTGCGCATGCCCGGTATGCTCTCGAGTTTGTCGAGCGTCCCGCCGGTATGCCCAAGCCCCCTGCCGGACATCTTGGCCACCGCCACACCGGCCGCCGCGACGAGCGGGACGAGGACCAGCGTGGTCTTGTCGCCCACGCCGCCCGTGCTGTGTTTATCGGCTGTGGGCAGGCTGATGGAGGAAAGGTCCAGGGTGATACCGGTCTCGAGCAGGGCTTGGGCGAGAGCGATTGTCTCTTCCTCATCGAGCCCCCTGAAGTACACCGCCATGCACCACGCGGCCACCTGGTAGTCGGGGACGGTCTTTTTGACCATGCCCTTGATAAAGAAATCGATCTCCTGGCGGGTCAGTATGCCGCCGTCACGTTTTTTTTCGATGATATCCACGGCGCGCATGATCCAGCCTCCATCAACCGGTCGTCCGGTAACAACGTTCCGGCACCTTTTGCATCACTTGCAGAGAAGACCCGCGAAACTGATCCCCACGGGCCAAGGGTCCGCGACGCCCAGCAACTCCAGCACGCTTGCCCCGAGATCGGCAAAGCTAGCCCTGGTGCCGAGGTGCGCGGGCCGCAGACCGGGGCCCGTGACGAGCAGGGGGACGTATTCCCGGGTGTGATCCGTGCCGGGCGCCGTGGGATCGCAACCGTGATCGGCGGTCACGCACAGCGCGTCGCCGGGGCGCAATGCCGCAGCGATGCGCCCCAGGAATGCATCGGCCTCGGCCAGAGCCCGGGCGAAACCCCGAGGATCGTTGCGGTGTCCGTACAGCATATCGAAATCGACGCAGTTGGCAAAGGCAAGCCCCTGGAAATCGGCGGCCACGGCCTCCTCCACCGCCGCCAGGGTGGCCGTGTTCCCAATCGTATGGTTGCTCGCGGTTAAACCCCTGTGCGCGAAGATGTCCTCGATCTTGCCAAAGCCCATCACCGTCATGCCAGCCCGTGACAAGGCGTCGAGGATGGTCGGGCCCGGCGGCGGCAGGGAAAAATCCCGCCTCCTCCCGGTACGGACGAAGGCGCCGGGTTTCCCCGTAAAAGGCCGGGCAATGACCCGGGCCACGGCATGTTCACCCGTGAGCAATGAACGTGCGGCCAGGCACCAGTCATAGAGTTGCTCCACAGGGACTAGATCCTCGTGGGCCGCGATCTGAAAAACGCTGTCCGCCGAGGTGTAGACGATGGGTTTGCCCGTGGCGAGATGCTCGGCGCCGAGCGCGGCGATGATCTCCGTGCCCGAGGCGGCGCGATTGCCCAGGACGCCGCGGCCGATGGCCCGCGTGAAAGCCTCGATCAGGCCGGCGGGAAACCCGCCGGGATAAACGGGAAAGGGGCTTTTGAGCACGAGGCCGGCCAGTTCCCAATGGCCGGTCGTGGTGTCCTTGCCCGGCGCCGCCTCGGCCATGATGCCCCACGCGCCCGCGGGCGCCCCGATTGACGGCACACCCGGCAACGGCGCGAGATTACCAAGCCCCCAGCGGGCGAGGTTTGGCAGGGCCAACCCTCCCACCGCCTCGGCCGTATGGACCAGGGTGTTGCTCCCCGCGTCGCCGTACGACGAGGCATCGGGCAGGGCGCCGATACCAACCCCGTCCAGGACGATCAGGAAGATCCTGCGGATCCGGCTCAAAGCCTTCACACCGTTTCATCCCGGGTTTCGATAATCCCCTTGCCCCGCGGCTTTGGTTGCCATGCCTGCGCCAAAGGTGCTCGAACCTTTGGTCGTACTAGGCGCCAAAGACGTAGAAGCTTCGGATAAAAGCTTTTGCTTTCGACATACCGCAAACCGTTCGTTTTCAAAGTCCGGTTCAAGCCCTGGGATGGGTGCGATCGTAAACTTCCTTTAGTTTGCCCTTGGTGAGGTGGGTGTAGATCTGCGTGGTGGAAATGTCGGCATGCCCAAGCATTTCCTGGACCGAACGCAGGTCGGCGCCGTTTTCCAGGAGGTGGGTGGCAAAGGAGTGACGCAGGGTGTGAGGGGTGATGCCGCGCTCGATGCCGAGGTGGTCGGCGTACTTCTTGATGATCTTCCAGAATCCCTGACGGGTAAGGCGGTTGCCGTGGTGGTTCAGGAAGAGGATCGTTTCGCCGGGCGCGGCGGCCAGGAACTTGCGGGCATGGTTGAGATAAAAGGCCAGGTACTTGCCTGAGATGGAACCGAGCGGCACGATGCGTTCCTTGGCGCCCTTGCCGAAGCAGCGGAGATATCCTTCCTCCAGGTTGATATCGTCCACGGTGAGCGCGACCAGTTCAGAGACGCGAAGCCCCGTGGCGTAAAGCACCTCCAGCATGGCCCTGTCCCGGATGCCGCTCGGGGTCTTGAGGTCGGGTTGCTCCAGGAGGCGGGCGACTTCCTCCACGGAAAGGATGCGCGGCAGCCTTTTTTCCTGGCGGGGCGCATCCAGATTGACGGTGGGATCCCGCTCGATCAGCCTTTCCCTGGCCAGGAAATGGTAGAATGCCTTGATCGCCGCGAGGCTTCTCGAGAGGGTGGCCGTGGCCCGGCCCTGGGCCTGCAGGTGGAGGAGGTAACCGACGACCGTGGCCTGGGTGGCCGATTTCAGGTCCATGCCCTGCTTGCGTTCCTTGAGGTAGGTGAGGTACTGGCGGAGATCCCTGCCGTAGGACTCGATTGTGTTGCGTGCCAGGCCCCTTTCCACGGTCAGGTAATTCAGGAAGTTCTGCAGCAAGCTTTGCATCGTTGTCTCTCCTCCGCCGGTCTAGCGATGTGAAAAACCTGCATTTACCCGGGAGCTGCTTTGGACCGTCCTTGGTCGTCGCTGCCTTTTACCCATGGTGGGTATGAGATAAATCCCCGGGCTACACCTGAACGAGCATTCTAAAGCCCTGTCCGGCCCGCTTTGAGACATTTGAGACATCCGTGTCCGCCGCGGGCTTCAAGCCCTTCCTGGGCTGACGTGACAGGGCTCGGATAGGCTTCGAAGCACCACCGAACCCGTACAGGACGTACGGGTTTGAGAATGGTTTTCCTGTGTAGCCCTGCCCAGGAAGGGCTAAAAGGCGAGCGACGTACAGGGATGTACCAAAGCCCCCCCCGCCCAGGAAGGGCTCAAGGGCGAGCGACGTACAGGGATGTACCAAAGCCCCCCCCGCCCAGGAAGGGCTCAAGGGCGAGCGACGTACATGGATGTACCAAAGCCGCCCCCGCCCAGGAAGGGCTCAAGGGCGAGCGACGTACATGGATGTACCAAAGCCGCCCCAGGGTTTCAACCCTGGGATCGCGACGGTGAGGTTTTCACACCGCGTATGGCGGTTAGTTCGACGGACGCCTGCGAACTCCTCCTTTTTTGTCTACAGGAAAGATTTCCAGGGGAAGTGTTTGCCAAGCTAGAGGACGTATTTGGCCACCCAGGCCATGAGGGCGGGGGAGACATAACCCTCGACAAGACCAGCCAGGATCAGGACGCTAAACGACAAGCCAGTGATTACGAGGCACCGCAGGAACTCCCGGCCGAGCAAGACCGGGCGCCGGGTAAAGCGGGAACGGATCAGGGCCAGGCCAAAGTCGAGATTGGCGACGGCCGTGGCCAGCAAGGCGGGGATCAGGAGGAGATTGTGCGGCACGACCGCCACCAGGGCAAAGAGAAAACCCTTGGCCGTGAGTTGCTTGACGAGGAACCCGACCGTGAAACCCAGCACGAAACCCCGGGTGAAGACGACGAGCAGGATCAGAGGCGTGCCGATGGCCGTCAAGCCCAGGATGAAAAGGAAGGCCAGGGTCTTCAGGTTGGTCCACACGGCATCCCGGGCCAGGGAGGCTCCCAGAACCGGCTGCGTGCCGTGGAGATCGCGGATAAAACCGCGGAGATACCCCAGGAGGTCGGTCTGCTCGGCGGCGGTCAACCGGTTGACCGTCAGGGCGCCAAATATAATCCCCATGCCCAGAAGGACCGCCACCAGGGCAAAGAAGCTGAAATGCTCGCCCAGGTAGGCTCGTACACGTTCGCGGTACACGGCAAAAGGCACGGTGCATCCCCCCCGCGCAAGGCTACAACAGGATACGCGGGGAGGGACAAGGTTAGTACATGCCCGCGAGGTGGAGGCCGGCCGCCACCTGGCCGGCCGCGCCGGCGGCCAGAAAGAAGGATGGCTCCTCGCGCGGGCCGCGTCCCATCGTCCGGACGGGATATGCCAGGGCCTCCAGGAGAGCAAGCGTCTCACCCGCATCCACCAGGCGCAGGTCATGACGGTCATGGATGGAGGCATGGGCGAGCTGCGCCAGGACCAGGTCCATCTCGGGTCCCGGCAGCTCGGGCAGGGCCAAGACCGCCCGCCGCTGCGTCAAGGTGCCGCAGACGGTCAGGGTATGATGGCTCACGCCGCGGTGCCTCTCCCTGGCATCCGCGAAACCCAAGCGCGGCAGGATCACGGCCCTCCCGCCCAGGATGCCCACGGCGTCGGCGTTCACCGCCTGCTCGACCCCGGTGTGCCCAAAACGGCTGCCGGTGCCCGCGATGCCGGGTCCCATCATGACGAGCGTCACGTCGGCCTTCAGGATGTGCCTGGCCGCGAGCAGGCCGGAGTAGATGTTGAGCGCCTCGCGGTCGCCGCCGAAGGCATGGCCGATGGTGACGGTGGCATCGAGCAGGCCCCGCGCGCGGAGGAAGGCCACTGTCTCGCTGAGGACGAGGGGCAGGGCACCGCCGTCGGTCATGAGATAGACCAGTCTGGCCCCGGGGCCGAGGCGCGCGCGCAGGACCACGGCCGCGGGCAGGAGCTGGCTGTGCAGCTCCCCCACCACGACCACCTGCCCGTCAAGCGTCGACGGCAGCTCGCCCTCCTCCTCGGCCGTGCGGCAACGAAGCTGCCACGGGGTATAGCGAAGCTTCATGAGATGGCCGGGGCCTTGCGGATCGGCGGGCAGCTTGCCCAGCACGGCGGCGGTGAAATGGCGCCCCCCGCTCCCCAGGCCGAGCGAGACGGCGGTCACGTTGAGGAGAACAGTGTCGCCGGCCTCGGCGCGGCAGAGGTGATCCGTAAAGACATAAGCCCTGCCTTGACCCTCGGGTGTCTCGACCTGGATCTCCTGCAGCCCGGGGCGCTCTCCAGTCACGCGCAGCACCTTGCCCAGGCGCCAGTGTATCATCCCGCACCGCCTTTCCGCGTACCGCCAGGTCTCCGACTTGAAGCAGTTTCCACCAGTGCGTCCAGGTAATGCGAGATCCTTTCCAGCTCCCCGGGAACGATGAACGCGCGGCCGTCGTGCGTCTCGCGCCAGCCGCCGCCCAGATTGAGCGTGGGCAGGCCCAGCATGTTCAGGATGTTGGCGTCGCTCGCCCGCCGCTCATGAACCGGCAGGGGTTCGATCCCCGCCATGCCGGCGGCGGCGACCGCCAATTCCACCACGGGCGCCGAGGGCGCCAGGCAATAGCCGGGGTACATCCTGCCGCGGCGCAGAATGCCGTAGTACCCGTGCTTTGCGGCCTCCCCGGCCAGGATCTTTGCCAGGCGCGCCAGGACCGCGGCGAAATCCCTCGCGTCCGGACCATAGAGCTTTCCGCCCAACTCCGCCCGGGACGCGGTTTGCATCAGGGGTTTGAGACTGAGGTAATAGCCGTCCGCGAGCCGGCCGACGGGCATGCGCGCCATCACTCTGCCCATGACCCACCTCGCCTCGGGCGGGCTCGCGCTCCGCTCCGGAAATGCCCGCAGCACGGCCCGGAACTCGACACCGGCATCGCCCTGGACGACCATGGTTCCGGGCGGACCCGGGTGATCCAGCACGAACCCGTAATCGGCGGCGAGGCTTTTGCCGGCCAGCTGCCGTGAACCCGCGAGACAAGCCTCCTCCCCCACGGTCAGGAGGAGATCCACGGGGCATCCGATGCGGGCGCCGGCGCGGCGCGCGCCGAGGGCCAAGAGCAAGGCCACCCCCACGCGGTCGTCCGCGGCATTGCCGTCGGGCCGCGAGGCCGCGCGGCCTTTACGCGGGGCCGGCTGTGGGGGGGCGGCGTCGATATCCAGATGCGCCGCAAAGAGCAGCCGCGGCAGGCTTGGATCGCCCGGCAACTGCACGCGCAGATTGCCGGCCGCGGCGCCGATGGCCCGGCCGGCGTCATCCTGCTCCACGCGCACGCCGCGCGCGGCAAAGAACTCCCGCACGTAGGCTGAGATCAGTTCCTCGCGGCCGGGTGAACCCGGGATCGACGCCAGTTCGCCTGCGAGTCCCGCCAGGTCGAATGAGGTTTTCACCGATAGATCTTGGCCTTTTCCTGGCCGCGCAACACCCTCAGGGCCCCGGCTGCCAGGGCTTCCATCTCGAACTCGCCGGGGAAGACATGGATGGGAGCCAGGAAAGACACCAACTCGCCGATCCAGCCGATGAAAAGCCGTGAGGCGGCGAGACCTCCGGTGAAAACGACGGCGTCGACCCGCCCGCCAAGCACAGCCGCGTCGGCGCCGATCTCTTTGGCGACCTGGTAGGCCATGGCGTGGTAAAAGAGTTCAGCCTCCTCGTTGCCCTGCGCGATCATGGCCTCGATGGCCTGACCGTCGTTGGTGCAGAGGTACGCCACGAGCCCGCCGCGCCCGGCCAGTCTGCGCAGGAGTTCCGCCTCGGTATACTTGCCGGAAAAACAGAGCCTGACCAGATCCCCCACGGGCAGCGACCCCGTGCGTTCCGGGGAGAACGGCCCCTCCTCCAGGCCGTTGTTGACGTCGATCACCCGCCCGCGCCGGTGGGCGCCCACGGTAATGCCGCCCCCGAGATGGGCGACGATTAGATTCAATTCCTCATACGGCCGGCCGATGACGGCAGCGGCCTTGCGCGCGGCGGCTTTTTGGTTCAAGGCGTGAAAGAGGCTCTTGCGGGCGATCTCGGGCAGGCCGGAAACGCGCGCCACCGGCTCCAACTCGTCGACCACGACCGGATCCACGATATAAGCCGGGATATTCAGTTCCATGGCCAGTTCATGCGCGATGAGGCCCGCCAGCGAAGAGGCGTGTTTGCCGAGCGCGCTGTGGCGCAGGTCCTCGAGCATGAGCTCGTTGATCACGTATACCCCGCCCGCGATCGGCTTGCACAGGCCCCCTCTCCCCACCACGGCGGCATAGGCGGTACGATCCTCGCCCAATTCGTCGAGGATCCCCAGGATCGCCGCTTTCCTGAACTGGTGCTGCTCGAGGATGTCGGCGTAGGCCGAAAGCTCGGCCGGAGTATGGCGCAGGACCACGTTGTGCACCTGTTCGTCGCCGTCAAAAACCGCCGCCTTGGTGGAGGTCGATCCGGGATTGACCACGAGCAGGCGGAAATCGCCCATTTCCTCATACCTCCGCAAGCAAAGCGGCGAGGAACATGGAATTGAGCTTGGTCTCGGGGCTGTCTGCCCGGGAGGTCAAAACGATCGGCGCGGCGGCACCCGCCACGATGCCCGCCCCGGGAAAACCCGCCACGCCGACGAGGGCCTTGTAGAGGACGTTGCCGCAGGCTATATCCGGCGCGAGCAGGATGTCCGCCCTGCCTGCCACCTCGCCGCCGATGCCCTTGTGGCCGGCGGCCTGGGTGGAAACGGCGTTGTCGAGCGCGAGTGGCCCGTCGACGATCGGACCCTGGCCGCCGCCCCCGATCTGGCCCCTTTCAGCCATCTTGGCCAGGCAGGCCGCGTCGAGCGTCTCGGGCATAGCCGCGTTGACAGTCTCCACGGCGGCCAGTACGGCCACGCGCGGGCGCTCCGCGCCCAGGCGGACGGCTACGCCGACGGCATTGCGTACGATCTCCACTTTTTCAGCCAGGCCCGGAGCTATATTCACGCCGGCGTCAGTGATGATGACGAGACGGGACCCGGGCAATTCGACCACGGCCACGTGCGAGAGCAATCCGCCCACCCGCAGGCCCGTTTCGCGATCCAGCACGGGGCGCAAGAGATCGGCCGTGCCGACGAGGCCCTTCATGAGGATGCGAGCGCGGCCCTCGCGCACGAGGCCCGTGGCGATCATAGCCGCCGCCTGCGGCGAGGCCTCGTCGATGAGCTCGTAGCCGCCGGGGGATATGCCCTGCGCGTCAGCCAAGTGCCGGACGGATCGCGCGGGGCCGATCAGGACGAACGAGAAACCATGCGCCAAGCCGAGTTTGACCGAGGTCAAAACGTCGGGATCCGCCGCGGCGGCCACGGCGACCGGCAAGCCGCGGCGGCCGTTCCCCAGGTCGGACATGCGCTGCATGCGTCTACCCCTTCCGTCAGCTTGGACCATAAAAAACATGGCATCGCGAAGGCCGTTCCCCAGGCGTTCGCGCGTCAGAACTCCGAGGGCGCCAGGATTTCCTGGCCGGTGGATGCGCCGTCATCGCCGGGCTCGCCGGCCGCGGGTAATTCCTGCGCCCAGGAAGCGGAGATGATCTCCACGTCCTCCATCCGCGGCCGGCATGATTTCAGTTCGGCCAATTCGGCGGTCAGGGCGGCCAGTTGCTGTTTGAGATCATGGCGCCATAGCAGCGCGTAGCCCCAGGAAAAGAGGAGGAACCCAGCCAGGAAAACATTGGGGCGAAAAGCGTCGCGCCAGAGCGCCCAGAGGAGCGAGAGACATGAGGCCAGGAGGAAGCCGAGTCCCAGGTAATAATCGCGCTCATGCTTCAGGCGGAGGATCGGTTTCATGCTCTGTTGCATCTCCTTTGGCGGATAAATCGCCCGCCCATTCGTCGGGTGGCGGCAGATCTGCTAAGGTGCGCAAGCCGAAATACTTGAGGAACTCCCTGGTCGTGCCATAGAGGATCGGCCGTCCCGGCGCGTCCCTCCGGCCCGTCTCGCGGATGAGATCGCGGTCTATCAGTGTATTGAGGGCGCTTTCCACCCGCACGCCGCGCACTTCCTCGATCTCCGCCCGCGTGATGGGCTGGCGGTAGGCCACGATGGCCAAAGTCTCCAGGGCCGCCTGGGAAAGCGGCGCCGTCCTGGGCAGGCGCTGCAGTTTTTCCACGAAAGGCGCGCACTCGGGATGGGTGAGGAAGACATATCCCCCGGCCGCCTCCACGATCTGGATGCCGCGCCTGCCCGCGCGGTACTCTTCCATCAGATCCTGGACCAACTGGCGCACGGTATGTTCGTCCAGGCCGAGGGCGCCCGCCATCGTCGCGGTGGTCACCGGCTCCTGGGCGGCAAAGATGAGGGCCTCGATCCCCGCCCGCGCCATGACAAGGTTCACCCCGGCACCTCCCCTGCGGCGGCGCGCAGGCGCAGGAATATGCGGCCAAAGACGCCATCCTGGAAGGCCATAACGCGGCCCATGCGAATCAGTTCCAGGAGCGCGACGAAGCAGGTGATCAGACCCCTGCGGCTCTTGCGCCCGGCGAACACGGCGATGAACTCCATCGCTCCCCCGGCGGCGCAAAGCATCTCCGTAAGCTCGGCGATGGTCTGCTTGACGCTGATCTCCTGCGACGGGACCAGGACCTCGGCTTCATCGGGCGCTGCCGCCGCCAGCACCTTTTGAAAGGCATCGACCAAATCCCAGATGGTGAGGCCCTGGAGAGGATCGGCCGCCGGCGCCAGTTTTTGGTCGGCGAATTCCCCGCCCATCCTCGGATAGAGGAGACTCTGATCCTGTTCGCGCCGGCGCAGGAGGGCGGCCGCCTCTTTGACCTGCTTGTATTCGATGAGGCGTTCCACCAGCTCGCGTCGGGGATCCTCGCCCTCCTCCTCGCCTTTGGCTTCGGGCAGGGAGACCGGCTTGGGCAGCAGCATCTTGGCCTTGATCTGCATGAGGGTGGCGGCCATGACGAGGAATTCACCGGCGATCTCCAGGTTCATGAGCTCCATGGCACGCAGGTAGGCCAGGAATTGTTCGGTGATGACGGCGATCGGGATGTCGTAGATATCGATCTCCGCGCGTTCGATTAGATGCAGCAACAGGTCGAGCGGACCGGCGAAGACTTCCAGGCTGACCTGGTAAGTCATGCCAAATGCACCATCCGCCTCACAAGCGCCATGGTCTCCTCGGCCGCGGCCTGCGCGCGCGCATTGCCCCGCCGCAGGATCTCATCCACGTAACCCGGTTCCGCGGCCAGTTCCGCGCGCCGCGCCTGGAAGGGCGCGAGATACGAAACCACCGTCTCGGCTAGCTCGCGCTTGCAGTCCACGCAGCCGATCCCCGCCTGACGGCACATGGGATCTATCTCACCGGCGCGCGGGGCGTTGAACGCCCGGTGGAAGGCGTAAGCCGGGCAGACGTCGGGATTGCCGGGGTCGTGCCGCCTGGCCCGCTGCGGATCCGTAACCATGCCGCGGATCGCGGCCGTAATCTGTTCGGGGGGGTCGACGAGCTGGATGCAGTTACCATAGCTCTTGCTCATCTTGCGCCCGTCCAGGCCGGGCAAGAGCGTAACCTGGTTCAGGAGGGCCCGGGGCTCGGGAAAGATCTCGCCGTAGAGAAAATTGAAGCGGCGCGCGATCTCCCGGGCCAGTTCCAAGTGGGGAAGCTGGTCCTCTCCCACCGGCACCGCGTCGGCGCGATAGATCAGGATGTCCGCGGCCTGCAGCACCGGGTAACCCAAAAAGCCGTACGTGGCGATCTCCCGCTCCTCGAGCTGATGGAGCTGATCTTTGTAAGTCGGACAGCGCTCCAGCCAGCCCAGGGGGGTGATCATCGAGAGGAGGAGATGCAACTCGGCGTGCTGCTTGACGGCGGACTGGATGAAGATGGTGCTCCGTTCGGGATCGATCCCCGCGGCGAGCCAGTCCAGGACCATCTCGCGGGAGTTGGCCATGATCCCGGCCGTGTCCTTGTAGCCCGTGGTCAGCACGTGCCAGTCCGCGACGACATAATAGCACTCGTACTCGTCCTGGAGTCGCACCCAGTTGTCCAGCGCGCCCAGGAGGTTGCCCAGCTGCAGCCGGCCCGTGGGGCGCATGCCGCTTAGGATCCTACCTTTACCCATCTTGACCTCCTTGATTCCACAGATATATGTATCTATTCTTTGACAATGGCGCACGGCCGTGCGCCACACCGGAGCCGAATCGGGGCAACCATATTGATTATCATGGCGTTGCCGGTAGAAGGGATCAGTTATGTCTGTCGGCTTCACGCAGATAGGTAAGGATCTTTGCCTCGTACGGCGCGGGCGGATCGTGATGGGCGCGGATGATCTGCACCACATCCGGGGCGATGCCGAATGCCCGCGCCATGTATGCCCCGCGGGCCGCGTGGCGCAGATCCACGTAACAGGCGCGCTGCAGGGGCGTGCCGTCCCGTTTGGCCAGCCTGGCGCGGAGCCGCGGCAGGAACCTGCGCAAGAAGCCCACGCAGATGCGCGTCAGGGGTGTCAGGTCCCCCGCCACCTTGCCGATGTCGTGCAGGAGCGCGGCCTGGACGAGGTACTCCACGGGCGCACCCAGTTGGTAGCCCCGCTTGGCCAGGGCTGACTTGGCCACGGCCAGGCCGTGCCGCTGATCGGCGGGATCCATCTGGGCAAAAAGCAACTGGCCCCTGGCGTCAAGATGGAGGCCGATGAAATCGCGATCCCAAAGCGGTAATTCCCGTGCACTGAGCCGCCGCGACCAGGCACGCAATGCTTATACACCCCGCTCCCGCTCTACACTCCAACCTCTCTACCGTCCCGTCAAGAGACGGAAGAGAAAAATGAAGGGATGGATGAGAATCCTGTTGACCAACCCGGTCATGATCAGGGCCAACAGGATGACAAAACCGTACCTCTGCATCATCTGAAAGCGATAGCGCGCCCTGCCGTGGAGAAAGTAAGCCAGGATCCCCGAACCGTCGAGCGGAGGGACGGGAATCAGGTTGAAAAGGAAGAGCCCCAGGTTGATCAGGACGGCGGAAAAGATCAATTCCCGCACGGCAGGGGGGAAACCGGAAAACAAGGGCAGCCTCATGAGCAGGCCGAACGGCACGGCCGTGACGAAATTGGCCGCCGGCCCCGCCAGGGATACCAGAAAGACGCCCTGGGCGGGATTCCTGTAATAGGAGGGATTGATGGGGACGGGTTTGGCCCAGCCGAATCCGAATCCGCTCAAGCGGGAGATGATGAGCATCAGGGTGCCGAATGGGTCGAGATGCGCCCATGGCAACAGGGTCAGCCTGCCGGCGCGCTCGGCTGTGGGATCGCCCAGGCGCTTGGAGACGTAGGCATGGGCGAATTCGTGCACGGAGAGGGCGAAAAAAACGACCGGCAGGGAAAGAAGCAAGGTGCGTATCTGCGCCAGGGTGATGAACTGATCCAAATGGAACCACCTTCCGACTAGAAACAACCAAACAATTATACCATACCGGGCGTAATCCGATAAACCCCGGAATGCATCCGCGCGCGCCGCAGCGCACGGCAGGAAGGAACAGGAAACGGCTGAAAACGCCCGCCCGGCCGGAACGCGGTATGTCCGCAGGTTCATGCCGCGAGGTGACGATCAGGGCTAAGCCCGCGGCCGGTCTTCATCGCCGCGCCCGGCCAGCGCGCGCGCCCGGTCCAGGGCAGCCAGGAAATCCGCGGGTGGAGGCCTGTGAAAGTGCATGGGCCGCCCGTCGCGGGGGTGGATGAAACTGAGGCGCGCCGCGTGCAAAGCCTGGCCTTCCAGCCCCAGTGTTTCACGGCGCGGCCCGTATGTCCGGTCGCCGACCACGGGATGGCCGCAGGCGGCGAGATGAACGCGGATCTGATGCGTGCGCCCGGTGCCCAGGGTTAGCTCCAGGAGGCTGTAGCCGCCCAGGGCTTCGAGGACCCGGTAGTCGGTCAGGGCAGGCTTGCCCTTGGCCGAGACAGCCATGCGCTTGCGGTTTTTGGGATCCCTGCCGATGGGCAGGAGGAATCGCCCGGCGGCGGCCGGCATCAGCCCGTGAACCAGGGCGAGATAGGTGCGCGACATGGTCCGCGACCGGAGCTGTTCGGCCAGGGCCAGATGGGCCGCGTCGTTCTTGGCCACCACCATGAGCCCGGTGGTATCCTTGTCCAGGCGGTGCACGATCCCCGGGCGCAGGCTGCCGCCTATGCCGGAGAGGTCCGGGCAGTGCGCCAGGACCGCGTTGACCAGGGTGCCGCGGCGGTTGCCGGCCGCGGGATGGACCACGAGGCCGCGCTGCTTGTCGATGACCAGGAGGTCCCGGTCCTCGTGGACGATCGCCAGGGGGAGCGCCTCCGGCAGGGCCTCCATCTGTACCGGCGCGGGGGGTTCGAAGACGACCTCGTCACCCGCGCACAAAAGGCGGGAGGACTTGGCCGGGCGTCCGTTGACCAGGGCCGCGCCGGCGGTGATGGCTTTTTGCACGGAGGCGCGGGATAGCCCCGTCCCCGCCCGCGTGAGGAACCGATCCAGGCGGGTGCGTTCTTGTTCAGGCTCCACGACCCACCTTTTCGCCACTTTCCGTCATGACCTCCGGGCGCGGCGCGCGCAGCCGCCGCCGTTCTCTGCGCAAGATGACGGCCGCGGCCAGGGCGAGCAGAGCGATGCAGGCCAGCTGCGTCGTGCGGATCTGGTAAAAAATCACGGGATCTTCGCGAAAAGCCTCGATGATCCCCCGCATGACGGCATAGAGGCCCATATAGAGAAAGAGGAGAAAACCCGTGAACCGCCTGTGTCCCTTGAAACGCAGGAGGATAAGGAAGATGAGGAAACTGCCCAACGAGGCGTAAAGCTGCGCCGGATGGCGGAGGGTGAAGGGATCGCCCTCTTTGCAGGCGAGGGCCCAGGGAACGCCTGACGGCGTGCCGTAACAGCATCCCCGCAAGAAACAGCCCAGGCGCACGATGGCGTAACCGAGCGCGGCGTACGGGACGCAGAGGTCGGCCAGTGCCCAGGGCTCGTAACCCTTGCGGGTCACGTGCCACCATGCGGCGCCAAAGCCCGCGAAGGCCGCCCCCAGGAATGACATGCCGCCCGCGCGGATGTTCAGGATCTGCCAGGGGTGGTCGAGATAGTAGCCGAGGTCGAGGAGGACAAAGAGCAGCCTGGCGCCGATCACGCCGCCCAGGCAGAGTGCCAGGGCGATGTCCACGACGATCTCGGGATTGATGCCCCTGCGCCTGGCCTCGCGCGACGCCAGGGCGATCGCCAGGAGGAAAGCCAGGGCGAGGCTGGCGCCGTAGGCGTAGACGGGCAGGCCGAATAGGCTGAACAACACGGGCCGCAAGTTCTTATCCCCCATTCACCGGGTTCTTTTTGGTCCGGAGCATCTGGAGTACGATCGCGGCGACACCCGCCACGATGGCCATATCTGCCACGTTGAAAACCGGCCAGAGGTAAAAGTCCAGAAAATCGCGGACCTTGCCGATGAAGACGCGGTCGAGCATGTTGCCCACCGTGCCGCCCAGGGCGAGGCCCAGGCCGATGCGGAGCAGGAGGGGCTGTGTTTTGAGCTTGTCACGGAAATAGACGGCCGCGGCGACCGTCGCCAGACCCATGGTGATGAAGAGCCACCTCCGGAACTGCAGCATGCCGAAGGCGGCGCCGGCGTTGCGGATGTGGGTGAGGGCGAAGACGCCCGGCCATATCACCCTGGAGTGGCCGAGCGGCAGGAAACCGGCCACCCAGGCCTTGCTCAGCTGATCGCCCAGGATCACAAGAGCCGCAAGCACGATCACGATCACGCCCAAAACCCCCAGGACCTCCGGATTGCTAGAGTACCTTTGCCGCCTGCGGCTTTGGTCGCCCGATCCATGGGCGCCAAAGGCACTCGAACCTCTGGTCGCACCTCATGCGCCAAAACGCAGCATGCCTTGCCGAAGCCCGGGCTTTCGCATCTCCGCCCGTCAGCCTTCGGCCGGTATTTTCGCCCCGGCCGGGCGGAAATCCTGCCTAGCCAGACCCGGGACCTCCGGGAGATGTGTCACTCCGGCGCATCGCGCGGCGCGGGCGGGATCTCGTCCGGGCCCACGTCGATGATGCCGTCCACGGGCTCCACCAGGCCCCGGCTTTCGTTGTGATCCACGAAGGCCTCGCCGTAGGAACCGGTGCCGCCCATGTCCGAGGGCGTGTTGGATGTGCCGTACCTCGCCACGTCCTGCCAGGTATCCTCGCCATCGTAACCGACGGAGGTCCTGTTATCGCGAAAACTCCGGCCGAAGGGCGGATGGAGGACCTTTTCCTCGATCGGACGCTGGCGCGGCGGATCCCACGCCTCCTCGAGGCGGCGGCAGTCGAGGCAGAGGCGCGCGTGGGGAATGGCCTCGAGCCGTTCCGCGCCGATCTCGCGGCCGCAATGGAGGCAAAGGCCGTATGTACCGTCCTCGATCCTCCGCAAGGCCTCGGCGACCTCGCGCTTGAGCTCGCGCGCATTGTCCAGGAGGGCCAGATCCTTGCTGCGTTCAAAGGTCTCGTTGCCGAGATCGCCGGGGTGATTGTCGTAGCTCGACAACTCCTGGACCGAATCCTTCAGGCTTTCCCGGCGTTGCCTCTCGAAAGCCTCGATCTGCCCCTCGAGGTCCGCTTCCTCCGCGCGCAACGCGGCGGCGTAATGCTCCAT
>JBLNBS010000132.1:0-27218 GCA_050260175.1 Patescibacteria group bacterium
CATGTCGCGCGTCGAATGCATCTTTTTCGCCTGTATCGATCAGAGGAGTTTTTTCAACCGTCCAGGGGCCTCCCAGCCGCTCCGCATATGCCTGTTGCACAACCTTGTGGCCATCTCTTACACTGACCGTCACGAGCCGGTATCGGCCGTCGATGCGCGCGGCGACGTTCGGACGGTGGGCATCCATGACGATGAAAGGTTTGTGCGTGTACCCGCCCAGAAGGTCGGCCGGGTTCGCGAATGGCAACGGGCCGAGGAATTCCCATCTTCCCGGGCCGACGTCATCCCTCGTCCGGCAGATCGCTTGCGCGTGGCCGGGCGGGGCAAAGAAGAGGACCATCCGCCAGGCGGCTTCCTCCTCGTCCCAGACGATGCACGGATCGCCGGCCACGCTGGAACCGCCGGCGGCGGATTGATCGCGGGCCAAAACCAATCCGCACCGTTTCCAGGTCTCAGTGATTTCGTATTTCATGACGAACTCCCTCCCCCCACGTGATGACATCATGACCGACGCTTAACTCCTCATATGCTCCATTCAACCGCTATCGCAACAGCTCCATCAGATTCTCTATGCTCGACAGCCCCGGATCGGCCCCATCCGGCAGAAATGGTGCCGCATCCGCGCGTACCCGCTCCCCGTCAGCAGTCTTGCATTCCGGATCAACCGCCAAGGCAAATTAAGCCTCCACGGAAGAGAGGGGGCTTTGTTGGGCTTCGAAGTCAAGAACCCCCCTCTCTTTCGCAAAGGCGCAATTCAGGGTGGTGGTTGATCTTTTTTTAGCGTGCATTTGGGCCAAGGGTGCAGCATGCTGCACCCCTATATAGGAACGGGATGCCGTTGCGTGATTCGTCGGTCTTGTACGCCGGTCCGCCCCAGTCAACCCCGATCCCGGTACAGCTCCGAGTGGAGCTTACCCCCGGTCGCCCAGTTCTCCTTGGGCAGGTCCTCGAACTGGATGGTGACGGCCTCGGTCGGCACCTTGGCCACCTCGACCATGGTGTCCGTCAGCGCCTTGGCCAGCTCGGCCTTTTGCTCCCTGGTCCGCCCGGACCAGAGGCTGATGCGGAGAATCGGCATGGATATATCCTCCCCTCCTAATCGCTGCCGCCGGGAGGCGGCTCCCCTCGCTGCTTCCCAAGGGTAAATAATCTCCCCACAACATCACCGACCGTATTTCGACGCGGACATAGCTCCACAAAGCCCTCGCTCTCCTCGGTCCGTAAACGCAACACGAATTCGACCGCCCGCCGCAGCTTGGGGCTGAGCGCATACCGGGATAGCTTCCCAGGGTGCAAGAGCTCCAGGTTCTGCAGGCGGAGCTCGCGGAGATACGCCGGGGAAGCGCCGTCCGGCGTCAGGTGGACGAGATCCAGGAGCGCTTTCTCCGGCTCCGCCAGGAAAACCTCCTGCCCGCCGCCGACCGCCGAGAGGCTGTATCCCGCGAGCAAAGCCGGCTTGAGGTGGCGGTATACGTATCTCCCGAACGGCGTGGCAAAAGCGGCGGGCCTGCCCGGGGTGACGCTGGTCACGGTGTTGACGCCCTCGGGGATCAGGCCGTGGTAGGCGAGGGCCGACTGCAGGCTGACGTACGAGCCGCCCACCAGCCGGTTGGCGACGAGGAAGGGGTGGGGGGTCTTCTTTTGAAAAGGCGGCGCCAGCGCGTAGAGGCCGCGGCGCAACTGCAGGAGACGGCCGGATAGCACCCACCGCGAGAGCTGCCGCGCACGTCGGCCGGGTCCACATCCCCGGCCAGCAGGAGCCCTGTCTCGAAGACGGGCTCGTCTCCCACGGCCGCTAACAGTTCTTCGAATCGAATGATGGTATTATACCACAAATGGCAAGTTGTTACCACGGAATTGAATTATAACGCCCTTACCTCCTCCGCCCCCTCCCCCGCCTCCCGTAGGGCCTGGCGTTGAAGGATCCGCCCCCCCTCGCCGGTGCGGGCGCGTCCGCCTCCCCGCCCAGGAGCCTCCGCCACTCCCGCATCTCGTCCCTGAACGCGGCGGCCTTTTCGAACTCCAGATCCTTGGCCGCCTTGAGCATCTCGATCTCCAGGTCCGCCACCTTGGCCCTGATCTCGTCCGCGGTCAGGCCGGGACGGCCCTTGACCTCGTAGGCCACCTTGTCCTCGGCTGCCTGCTCCAGGCTGATGAGGTCGCGCACGGCCTTTTGCACGGTCTCGGGCGTGATGCCGTGTTCCCGATTAAATGCCAGCTGCTTGTCCCGGCGGCGCTCCGTCTCCCGGATGGCCCGCGCCATGGAATCGGTGACCGTGTCGGCGAACATCAGCACCCGGCCCTGGACGTTCCGGGCCGCCCGGCCGATGGTCTGGATGAGCGAGGTCCCCGAGCGGAGGAAACCCTCCTTGTCCGCGTCCAGGATGGCCACGAGCGAGACCTCCGGCAGGTCCAGGCCCTCGCGGAGCAGGTTGATGCCGACCAGCACGTCGAACTTGCCCAGACGCAAATCCCGCAAGATCACCATCCTGTCCAGAGTCTCGATCTCGGAATGGAGGTAGCGGACCCGCACGCCCAGATCGTTCAGGTACTCCGTCAGGTCCTCGGCCATCTTCTTGGTCAGGGTGGTCACGAGGACCCGCTCGCCGCGCTCCACGCGGAGCCGGATCTCGTGGAGCAGCTCGTCGATCTGGCCCTTGACCGGACGGACCGCCACCTCTGGATCGACGAGGCCCGTGGGGCGGATGATCTGCTCCACCACGTGGGCCGCGCGGCGCAGCTCGTACTCGGCCGGGGTGGCGGAGACGTAGATCGCCTGGTTGATGCGCTCCTCGAACTCCTCGAATTTCAGGGGCCGGTTGTCCAGGGCGGAGGGAAGGCGAAAGCCGAACTCGACCAGGGTCTGCTTGCGCGAGCGATCGCCCGCGTACATCCCCCCTACCTGGGGGATGGTCACGTGTGACTCGTCCACGATGAGGAGGTAATCGTGGGGAAAGTAGTCCATGAGCGTGTACGGCGGCTCGCCGGGCGCCCGGCCCGTGAGATGGCGGGAATAATTCTCGATGCCCTGGCAAAAGCCGATCTCGGCCATCATCTCCAGGTCGAAACGGGTGCGCTGCTCCAGCCGCTGCGCCTCGAGCAGCCTGCCCCCGGCGCGCAGCTGGGCCAGCCGCTCCTCGAGCTCCGCCTCGATGCCCGCCATGGCCGCTTTCATCTTTTCCTCGGTCGTGACATAGTGGGACGCGGGATAGACCGTCACCTCGGGCATCCTGCCGAGCACCTCGCCCGTCAGGGGATCCACGCGCACGAGGCGCTCCACCTCGTCGCCAAAGAGCTCGATCCTGACGATCTCCTCCCCGCCCGCGGGGATGACCTCCACCACGTCGCCGCGCACGCGAAAGGTGCCGCGGGTAAAGCCCATGTCGTTCCTGATGTACTGGATGCCCACCAGCCGGTGGAGGATGTAGTCGCGCCCCCGCTGGTCGCCCTCCTTGAGCGCCAGGGTCAGCTCCATGTAGTCCACGGGCGAGCCCAGGCCGTAGATGCAGGAGACGCTGGCCACGACGATGACGTCCCGCCGCTCAAAGAGGGCGCTCGTGGCGGCGTGGCGCAGGCGGTCGATGTCGTCGTTGCGGGTGGCATCCTTCTCGATATACGTGTCGGTCTGGGGGATGTAGGCCTCGGGCTGGTAATAGTCATAGTAGCTCACGAAGTACTCCACGGCGTTCTCCGGGAAGAACTCCTTGAACTCCCCGTAGAGCTGCGCGGCCAAGGTCTTGTTGTGGGCGATGACGAGCGTGGGCTTTTGCACGGCCGCGATGACGTTCGCCATGGTAAAAGTCTTGCCCGAGCCCGTGACGCCCAGCAGGACCTGGTCGCGGCAGCCGCGCCGCAACCCGTCCACGAGCGCGGCGATGGCCTCGGGCTGGTCGCCCCGGGGCTCGTAGGATGAGACAAGTTTGAATCCGCCCATGATCCACCCTCCATGTGGAAGTCTGTCCGGGAATGCCACCTGATCTATGTGCCGCCGGAGCTGCGCTCGGGTGGTCGAAAAGAGGTTTGGTCGCTCAAACTCCGGGCGATGATCGATTATACCGTACCCGCGGCGATTGCGCCAGCGCGGATCCTTCTTGCGCACGATGAGACAAGACCGGAGTCTGAGGCGGAGTGTCCGGCAAGAGATGAATCCACTCGCGCGCGGTGCGCGGCCGGCGAGGACGTCAAACCAGGCGAGGGCTTTGCATTTGGGGAGTGCGGGATAGAAGAGGCATTTAGGAAAACGCTTCCTAATGAATCGCACCAACCCCTTGCTTTTTTTCTTCTGTAAAAGAAGGAATCCCCAGGCAAACGTCGAAGGCCTTTAAAAGTAATTGGTTAAACGTTTACGTATGAGTTACCGTCCAGAAGAATAACCGAGGTGTCCGCATGGCGACCATCAAGGATGTTGCCAATGAGGCGGGCGTTTCCATCGCCACCGTCTCCCGGATTCTGAACCAAACAGGCTGGGGGTCGGCCGCGACACGGGCGCGCGTCATGGAGGCCAGCAAAAAGCTCGGATACCAGCCCAACTCGCTGGCCCGAAGTATGGTCAAGGGCAAAGCCGGCACCATCGCCCTGGTCATACCCGACGTGCGCAACCCTTTCTTTACCGATGCGGCTCGCGGCGTCGAGGACGTCGCCAACAAGTATGACTATCGCGTCATGCTCTGCAATACAGACGAAAACCTCGACAAACAGCGGAAATACCTCGAGGCTTTACGGAGCAAGATTGTGGACGGCTTCATCATTTCCGTGGCTTCCGAGGAAGACCGCGAATTGAAAAAAATCGTCCGCGACAACATCCCGTTCGTTTTCATCGATCGTATCTGCCCGAGCATCCCCGCTGACGCGATCGTGGTGGACAACCGCAACGGTTCCTTCAAAGCCGTCAGCCACCTGCTCGGCCTCGGGCACCGGCACATCGCCCTGATCGCAGGCAAGCGGGACACGCTGCCGGGCCGCGAACGCCTACAGGGCTATCTCGACGCCCATGCGCAGGCCGGTCTTGAGGCTGACGAACGCTTCATCAGGGATGGCGGTTTTACCACCGATGGCGGTTTTCAGGCCATGGCGGCCCTCCTGTCCCTGGCAGATAGACCAACCGCTGTCTTCGTCTCCAACAACACGATGACCATCGGCTGTCTCAGGGCACTGGCGCAGGCCAAGATCAAGATACCCGAACAGATGGCCGTGGTCGGCTTTGATGACTCCGACTGGGCTGAGTTCTTCTCGCCGCCCCTGACCGTCATCAGGCAGCCCACCTACACCATGGGCACGCTGGCGGGGGAGATACTCTTTCAAAGGATCCGGTCCGCGGTCCCGGATGAACGCAAGGAGATCGTACTCAAGCCGGAACTCGTGATCAGGGAGTCGTGCGGTGCCTTGAAGAACGGGACGCCCCTCAAAGGAACGCCGTCCACCGTTTTCTGAGCGGATAAACCCATCACACCGACAGGGCGAAGGAGCGTATCAAGATGTCAGGGATGACAGGACTTACCCGTATCGGTCTCGTCGCCATCTCCGATGAGCGGGAAGCCATCCACGGGGGAGAAGCGGAACATAACCGCGCGTATCTCGCCTTGATCAAGGAGACGCTGGCTGGAACGGCCGGGATTGAGTTCCTCGAGGAAAGCCCCGTCATTCATAGCATGGAAGAGGCGGTCTCCGCGGCCAAGCGGATGCGCGCCGAGGATGCGGCCGGCGTGGTCATGGTCCACAACATGTGGACCTTTGCCCGCGAGGCCGCCATCTTTGCCCGGGTCTTCGGCGGCCATGTCGCGGGCTACACCAACAAGGATCCGCTCCGACCCGCCCTGGTTGGATTGCTCTGCAGCGGCGGCAGCATCGACAAGCTGGGTATCTACCATCCCCGCATCATCGGCGAGATCTCCAGGCCCGAGGTAAGGGCGGAGTTCCTGGCCTGGGCGCGCGCGGCCGGCGTGGCACACAAGCTTCTGGGCGAAACCTACTGCAACTTTGGCGGCCGCAGCATGGGCATGGGCACGGCCGTGCGCGACGCCAATGACTGGCTCAAGCGCTACGGTGTGGACGTGGAGCAGATCGACCAGATCGCAATCCTGGAGCGGGCCAAAGCGGTCGATCCGGCTTTGGTCGAGCGAGCCTTCGCTTGGCTCAAGAAGGAAGTTGGCTATCTCGACCCGGCGGTGCCCGCCGTCAAGATCAAGAACCAGATCCGGCTCTACGAAGCCACCAAGGCGATCTGCCACGAAAAAGGCATCGATTTTTACGGCATCAAGTGCCAGCCAGAATTGAGCGAGGTGACGGACTACGCCGTTCCCTGCCTGAACCAGGCCTTTTCCAACAACGACTTTGACTGGGACGGCCCTAAAACCCCGATGGTCTGCGCCTGCGAGGCCGATATGGGCGCCGCCATGACTATGCGCCTGCTCCAGGGCCTATCCGGCCAGCCCGCCCTCTTCATGGATTTCCGCGATTATGACGAAAAACGTAACGAGTTCATCTTCTGCAACTGCGGTTCACAGTCCGTCTTTTACGCCCGGGATCTAGCCGACGTCCACCTCGTGCCCACGGACAAGTACTACCCCTCCGGCGGCGCACACGTCCAGTACGTCTGCAGGGACGGCGAGGTGACCCTGGCCCGCCTCTGCGAGGATGCGGACGGGGAGTGGATGGCCATCATTCCCGGGCGGTTCGTCTATTACGACCGCGAGCGATGCAAAGAAACCAGCCCCCTCTGGCCTCATGCCTACCTCAAGGCCAACGTGGATCCCGACGCGGTTTTACGGGCCTATGGCTCCAATCACGGCCATGCCGTCTTTGGCGACTGGGTCAGGGAGCTTTGCCACCTCGGCATGATGCTCGGCTTTCGCACCAGGGTCTTTGACCGCGACTACGTCAGGGACGGCGCCATGTGGGTGAGGCGGACCGGTAAGGTAAATCCTTCCTGAACCCGGGATTGCAGGCTGGCGATGTTGCGCGAAAGGCGGTAAGACCGATGAATTCCCGCGAAAGGTTGCTCAGTGTTTTTCAGGGCAGGACGCCAGACCGAATCCCCTGGGCGCCGTTGATCGATGGTTACTATCTGAGTTCGCTGCCGCATCCCACCAATCCCGTGGATGCCGTCCGCGAGTTTGGCGGCGATGTGCTGGAAAGGCATGTCCCGACTTACCGTGAGATCACCAACGATATCAAGCGTATTCCGGTCAATCTTGCCATTACAAAGCATGAGACGGAATCCGGGCATGCCTCGGTACGGACCGTGGGGAGAATCGGCGAGATCGAGATTATCACCTGCGAGACATGCGGCCGGGGTGAACGAACCATCACGACACCCGTGGGCACGCTCCATGAAGCCTGGCTACGGACAAAAACCTCCCCATTCATACCTTTTCTCACCGAACACAAGATCAAGTCATTTCATGATCTCAAAACTTATCATTACCTGGTTGAACATATGGAATATGTCCCGACTTATGAAATTTTTTCTCAGGAAGATGCCTACGTTGGCCCTAGTGGTCTGGCGACTACCTCAAGTCCTTGCACGCCACTGCAAAATTTACTGGAAATTGAAATTGGTATGGAACATTTTTACTACATGCTCGCGGATTATCCTAACGAAATGAATGAACTTATGGGTCTTATGCATGAACGAAACAAGGAAATCTATGAGATCATCGCCCTATCCCCGGCCCAAGTGGTGATCGATCACGAAAACACGTCCACGACGCTCATGTCGCCAATGATCTATGAACAATATTGCGAGAGGCAGCTTGACGAATACGCCGGGATCCTTCACTCCAAGGGCAAAATCTTTCTCACCCATATGTGCGGCACGTTAAAAAGATTAGAAGCCCAGCTACGGCGCGGCCAGATGGACGGCATCATCGACATCGCGCCGCCGGCCACGGGGGATGTGGACCTGGCCGACGCCAAACAGATGTGGGGCCCGGACAAGGTCGTCATGGGTGGCATTGATGCCACGGTCTTCGTGGGCTCGACGCCGGAAGAGATCGCCGCTTACGCGCGCGACCTGCTCCGCCGAATCGCCCCCGGGGACCGCGTGATCCTCGGCAGCGGAGACGCGACGCCGCAAGGAACGCCCGTACGGAACATGGCGGCCGTTACGGAGGTCGTGCGGGCGGCTGGAGGTTATCCCTTGCCGGAATGACGGGCGCGTTGTCGCCCTGGAACGGGAGGATACGCATGGCACGCAAAGCGAGGCGTCTGACTCTTGCCGGGCGGGAAGCGCTGGCGATGTATTGCTTTATCTCCCCGTGGCTGATCGGTTTCCTGCTCTTCATCCTGGGGCCGCTGGCCGCCTCTCTCGTCTTGAGCTTCTTTCGCTGGGAAGTCATCGTGCCGCCCGTCTTTGTGGGGCTTAGAAACTGGGCCGAGGTTCTCACGGCGGATCCGACGGTTTGGCACTCGCTCAAGGTAACATCTATCTATACCGTGGGCACGGTCGGGCTCAGCATTATCATCTCGCTGTGCCTGGCCCAGCTTACTTTCCAAAAGCTTCCCGGCATGGTCGTTTTCCGGGCCGCTATCATGCTTCCCTATGCCGTCTCCGGGGTGGCGGCGGGGTTGGTCTGGCGCTGGATCTGCAACGGCGATTTCGGTTTGGTCAACTACCTCTTGTCCCGTATCGGTATCAAGGGACCCAACTGGCTCTTCAGCACGACCTGGTCGTTGCCGGCGCTGATTGGCCTGAGTCTCTGGGGAATCGGGGGTACCGTGAACGTTTTCCTGGCAGGGCTCCAGAATGTCCCCAAGGAGCTATATGACGCCGTCGAGATCGACGGGGCGAACGGCTGGAAAAAATGGTGGTACGTAACCCGACCCATGCTGAGCCCCGTCATCTTCTTCCAGACGATCATGGGCATCATCATCTCGTTCCAGGCCTTCGCCAACGCATACATCGTGACGGCTGGCGGCCCGGCCAAATCGACGTTGCTTTTCGGTCTCCTGATCTACCAAAAGGCATTCACCGAGTACAAGATGGGTTATGCCGCCGCCCTGGCGTGGCTCCTGTTCCTGGTCGTGCTCGGCCTTGCGCTGGTGCTGTTCCGCAGTTCGTCCCGTTGGGTTTATTACGGCGGGGAGTGAAGTCTCATGCTCTTGAAACGGTTATCTCGCAAGATCACAAAGGGTTTCCTGGTATATTCATGCCTATTGTTGGCTGGCGGATTGATGCTTATCCCTCTACTGTGGATGCTATCGACCTCACTCAAAGATGTCAATGAGGTTTTTAAATATCCGCCCAAATTCATCCCGACCGTTTTTAAACCCATGAATTACATTAATGGATTATCAACCCTGCCATTCGGTCGATATGTCTTGAATACGTTATCCATCCTGCTTCTAAGCATGTTTGGCGGATTGTGTTCCAGCACGCTGGTTGGTTACGGTTTTGCCCGCCTCAAGGCACCCGGGAAAGAACTACTGTTCATGTTCGTCTTAGCGACCATGATGATCCCATTTCAAGTCACGATGATCCCCATGTTTATCGTCTTTCAACGTTTGGGTTGGATCGATACGTTTAAACCGTTGATTGTACCAAGTTTCTTCGGCATCCCTGTTTACATTTTCCTCTTCCGTCAATTCTTCAAAACCATTCCCAAGGACTTTGATGAGGCTGCCAAGATCGATGGTTGCAGCATGTTTGGTACGTTTTGGCGCATCATGCTCCCACTGGCAAAACCGGTCATCGCGGTGGTGATGATGTTTCAGTTTATCTTTGGCTGGAATGATTTTACCGGACCCTTGATTTATCTGATGTCGCCCAATAAACGCACCTTCGCGCTTGGACTTTATGGCATGGTCGACACCTATAACGCCGAATGGAATCTGATCATGGCCGTGGCCGTCGTGGCGCTTGTTCCCTGTGTTTTGATCTTTTTGCTCGCTCAGCGGAAGTTCACCGAAGGGGTGGTGATGATGGGTCTTAAAGGCTAGACAAAAAATGCCCTGTCATGGATGAAAAAAAGTTAGGAGGACGACAAGATGCGGAAAGGGATTATTCTAAGAAGCCTGGTCTGCCTTTTGGTCCTTATCTCTTTTACGATCCCTACTCTTGCTGCAAACAAGGTCACGATCAAAAATACATTCTGGGGCGACCCACTGATGGCCAAGCTATTCGACCAGCTGAAAGCCAAATTTGAAGCAAAATACAAGAACATCCAGATCGAAAACATATCCTACCCCCAGGGGGAGTATGCGACCAAGATCCAGACCATGATCGCCGGAGGCATCTCGCCCGACATCATGATGGGGGTTCACGGCGGCAATACCCTGATGATGGATCGCGGCGTCTTCCTGGAACTCGATCGTTTTCTCAAAGGCGTAAACATGAGCCGTTATTTTCCTGCTTCCGTCCAAGCCTGCAAGTACAAGGGCAAGACCTATGCCATGCCGGTCGACTTCTCACCCCTGGTGATGTTTTACAATGCCAGCATGCTCGAGAGAGCCGGCCTTAAGCCGCCTAAGCCCGACTGGACCTGGAACGATTACCTTGAATACGGCAGGAAGCTAACCTCCGACACCAACAACGATGGTAAAGCCGACCAATACGGCGCCGTCCTGTCGGTCAACCCGTATGATTACATTGTCTGGATCTGGAATAACGGCGGCGACATCATCGATGAAAAGAACAACAGGGCGGTAATCGACCAACCCGCTGCTTACGAGGCCCTGCAGTATCTCGTCGATCTCCGCGACAAGCACAAGGTCGCCGCTCCTTCCAGCGTTGTGGCCACCGCCGGCGACTTCCAGATGTTCATGTCCGGCCAACTCGCCTTTTACCAGGGTGGACCGTGGCTCCTCAAGGCTTTCAGGGGGATCAAGGACTTCAAGTGGGATGTCGTTCCCATCCCCGGCAACAAGGCGCATTATACGAACCTCATTCAAGGCCTAAGCTACATCTATGCCAAGACCAGATACCCCAAGGAGTCCTGGGAATGGGTGAAGTTCATTTCCGGACCCGACGGGCAGAGGATCCGGACCGAGATGGGACAGGGCGTGCCGTCAATCAAAGCGCTGGCCAATTCCTCCCTCTTCCTCGATCGAACCCAACCGCCGAAGGGCATCAAGACGATCATCGACGTGATGAAGAACGCCAAGCTCATGTTCAATCAGCCGAGGAGCGGGGAGATCTTCGTCGCCCTTGCCCAGAACCTGGACAGCATGTGGGTTGGCAACGAATCCGCCAAGGAAGCGACTGCCAGAACAGCCCAGGCTCTCAATAAGATCCTTCAGGAGAAGTAGGTAAATTATCCCAGGGGCGCGAGCGCGGCATCGTTACCCGTCCTCGCGCCCCGCTTTTTGCGGAGAGACCCAGGTTCGGGCCGGCTTGAAACGGAGGCTGCAAAATGAGGGCTTATACCTACACGCGCAAGGATACAATGGCGCTTCTCGAAGCACCGATACCGGAACCCGGGGAGAATGATGTCCTGGTCAAGGTCGCGGGTTGCGGCGTCTGCGGCACGGACATCCATATCTACCGGGGCGAGGTGCCATTGGCCCGCCCCCCCCGTCGTGCTGGGCCACGAGATCGTGGGCACCGTCGCGGCATACGGGCGGGATGTGCGCGATCTCGACCTCGGGCAAACCGTCTGCCTGGATCCTATCATTCCCTGTGGAAAATGCGGATTCTGTCAGAACGGTAAGACCAACCTCTGCCCGGACATGCTCGTCCTGGGTTATCATCTTACCGGCGGTTTTGCCGAGTATACGGTGGCGCCCCGCCGGAATGTCTACCCGATCTCCGCCTCTGCCGGCGTGAGAGGGGGAGTGATCGTCGAGCCTCTGGCTTGCGTGCTCAACGGTTACGACCGGCTCGCTCCCGCGGCCGGGAGCGCGATCCTCATTCTGGGCGCCGGACCCATCGGTCTGATCTGGACCCAGCTCTTGGCGAACTCCCCTGTCACCACGATCGTGCAGACCGACAAGGTGAAATTCCGCTGCGAACAGGCGAGAAAGCTGGGTGCGAACACCGTCCTGCACGTGCCGGACGATGACTTGCGGGAGTTCGTCGGCGATACACGCCCGGATGGGTTTGATGCCGTGATCGATGTAACCGGCAATCCCGAGGCGGTCGAGGAGGGCGTGCGCTACGTCAAGCCGGGCGGCACGTTCATGCTCTTCGGCGTCTGCCCGGAGGGTTCGCGATGGAATATTGACCCGTACGAGGTCTTCGCGCGCGAACTGAGGATCGTCGGCGCAAAGATGCCCCCGCGCACGCTGGATCGGGCGGTGAGCCTGGTCGAAAGCGGCCGGATCGATTACCAGACGATTATCTCGCACGAGTACTCCCTGGTCCGGCTCGAAGAAGCATTCACCCTTTTTTCCGAGGGGCTCGATAAGGTTTTGAAGATGGCGATCAGACCGGTTTAGCGGCAATGTGAAAAGGAGACCCTCGGCCGGCGGCACACTCGCGCCGGCAGGGACATGCGGAAAGAGGCTCGAAACCATGGGGAGACATGCGTCGAAGGGAGGCTGATCCGTTTGGATAATCCCCTGACGAACCTTTTCGAGTTACGCGATTTGCGGACAAAGCGGATCTCGAGCTATGACCGGAGCGGCGGCAATGCCGACTGCGTGGCCGTGGAGGCCGGCACCGCAAAGGTCCTGGCCGAGATCCCGGGCGCCGGGATCATCAGACACATCTGGATCACCATGGCCTCGGACGACGAGATGATCCGGCGCAACGCGGTCCTGCGCATGTACTGGGATGGCGAGGAGACTCCCAGCGTCCTCTCGCCCCTCGGCGATTTCTTCGGCCAGGGCTGGGGGGAAAAGTACAACTTCATCTCCCTGCCCCTGGCGGCCGCGCCCGCCGGTGGGAACGCCCTCAACTCGTACTGGCCCATGCCCTTCGGCAATGGGGCGCGGATCGAAGTTCTGAACGAGTCCGCGCTGCCCATCAAGAGTTTCTACTACTACATTGACTACGAGGAGCATCCCTCCATGCCGCCCTCGGCCGGGCGATTTCACGCCTGGTGGAACCGCGAGCTGACCGGGCCGGGGCCGGAGGGGGAAAACGAATGGGCCCTCCTCGGGCCTTACGCCGAGAACCGCTCGGACGCAAGCAACTACCTTTTCGCCGAGATCGAGGGCAGGGGCCATTTCGCCGGCGTCAATTACTACGTGGACAACCCTGGCCCCATCTGGTACGGCGAGGGGGACGACATGTGGCTGGTAGACGGCGAGCCGTGGCCGGGCTCACTGCACGGCACGGGCACCGAGGACTTTTTCAACTCCTCCTGGTGCCCGAACGAGATCTACCAGCACCCCTTCTTCGGCTATGCCAGGATACCCGGGCAGGGCACGGGCCCCGCCGCCTCATTGGGCTGGCTGGGTCGCACGCACTGTTACCGGTTCTTCCTCGCGGATCCCATCCGCTTCAGCCGCTCCCTGCGGGCCAGCATCGAGCACGGCCACGCCAACTGCCTGACGCTCGACCTCTGCTCCGTGGCCTATTGGTACCAGGCCGAGCCGCACAGGCCTTTCCCGCCCCTGCGGCCCGCCGGCGAACGCGGCAACATGCCGGGAATCGGCGTCAAGGAGATTCACCTCTGGCGCGACGCGTGGCGCCGGGCCAACGGCGGCGGCCTGCTCTGGGGGAACGAGAAGAAGTAAAACGCGCAGGGAGGATGCGGAAGATGGAATCCAGGGAAGTCGTCCGCCGGGCCATCCGCCACCAGATGCCGCCTCGTGTACCGGTGGTCAACCTCTGGGTGGATTGGGTCAAGTGGGCGCACGAGCGGCCCAGGGAAGAGGTCGAGCGTGCCCAGGAGCTGATGCGGGGTATCCCCGAGGACGCGATCAGGATGTTCTACGATCCGCCGGCAGGGTGGGCGCCCCGAAAAGATCTGCCCGCCGACCTCATCGACGACGAGTGGGGCGTGGTCTGGACCAGGGTCTCGCAGAGAGTGGTCCGGCATCCCCTGCAGGAGGGCTGGCATGAGCCGGTGGGCTTTTCCTGGCCCGATCCCGATGCCCCCGGAAGGCTCGACAAGGCGCAAGCCGCAAAGGCCGCGAACAAAGAGGGTAGATACTTCCTGGGCCTCGTCTGGTTTACCCTCTTCGAACGCATGTGGTTCATGCGCGGCATGGAGAACCTGCTGGTCGATCCGCTGCTGGACTACGAGAGCTTCAAGGCCTTCCGCGACAGGATGGTCGAGTTCAACATGCGCATGATCGGGCACTGGCTGGACCTGGGCGTCGACGGCATCTTCATGAGCGACGATTGGGGATCCCAGCGCGGCCTCCTCATCAACCCGGCCGATTGGCGACGTCTGTACAAACCTTGCTACAAGGAGATGTTCGACGTCATCAAGGCCGCCGGGGCCGACGTCTGGATGCATCTCTGCGGCGACATCTCGAGCATCATCCCTGATCTGATCGAGATCGGCCTGGATGTCTACAATCCCTTACAACCGCAAGCCGTCGACATCGCCTGGCTCAAGAGGGAGTTCGGCGGGCACCTCTGCTTCAACGGCGGCGTGGACGTCCAGGGCACGCTGCCCAACGGCACGCCTGATGAGGTTGACCGGGAGGTCAGGATGCTCATCTCTACGCTGGCCGACAAAAGCGGCGGCTATATCCTGGGCACGTCGCACACCGTCCTGCCCGACACCCCCCTTGCCAACCTGGAAGCCATGGTCCGCGCCATCGGCAAGTATGCCGGGAACGGCTAGAGGAGGTGCGGCCCGGGACCGTCCGCCTTACTGGTTTCAGTCCACCGGCACCTGGCGCCAGTCCTCCGCGGCCGGCGTGAGACATTCAAAGCCGCCTTCCGTGACGAGGTAGGTATTCTCGATCCCGACCACGCCAAGCCCGGGCAGGACGACCTTGGGTTCCACGGCCACCACCATGCCTGGGGCCAGCCGCGTTTTTTGGCCCTGGGCCAGGTAAGGCGGCTCGTCCAGCTCGAGGCCCAGCCCATGGCCCACGAACCTGAGCCCAGCCTGTTCGCCCCCCATGAAGGAATCCTCGTACCCCAGGAGGCGCGCCTCGCGGCAAGCCGCTTGGAAGATTGCGCCCGCCTCCTCCCCCGGGCCAAGCCTCCCTTCGATGCGCCGCAGCACCTGGCGCATGGCCTCGTACGCCCAGGACGCCTCGGCGGGCGGGGGCCCCAGGGACAGCATGCGCGTCTGGTCCGCCAGATACCCCCCGCAGGAGCCGAGATAGTCCATGAGCACCGGCTCGCCGGGCCGGAACTCCCGGTCGCCCGGGCCCAACGGCACGGCCGGGGAAAGGCCGGGGCCGGTGCAGATGGCGTCTGTCTCCGGCAAGGGCAGCGTCGACTGGCCCGCGAGCGCGAATCCCATGCCCGACTCGAAACCCGGCCTCCTGATCCTGACCAGGCCCGGGTGGCCCTTGCGCCTGAGGTATGCCTCGATCCTGATGCAGAGCTCGAGCTCGCTCTGGCCCAGGCGGAGGAGCGAGGCCGCCGTCTTGAGCGCGCCGTCCAGCTGCCGGCCGGCCAGGCGGATCAACGCCGCTTCGGCCGGGGACTTGATCTGCCTGAGAGAGCGCAGGACGGCTGCGCAGTCGACGATCTCCGCCTCGGGCAGCAGCTTGCGCCAGCGCAAGGCCTGGTCGTGGCGGCAGACGTCAAAGGCGAGCGCGGCGCGGCGGGGATTCGTCCCGCAGGCCCGCAAGGCGAGCGCCGCCAGCCCGGCGGAGTCGCGAAACGGCTTGACACGCGCCGCAGCCTCAGCCCTGGCCCGCTCAGCGCCGCGCCGCGAGGCCAGGAGAGGATCGCCGCTCTTGGGCAGGAACAAGCAGGAGGCCTGGCAGGTGCCGGAGAGGTAAAGGATGTCTGGGGGATGCGTGAGGATCGCCAGGTCGATCTCCTGGACAGCCAGTTCGGCAGCGAGCAGCGCCTGGCGGCGCGTGTATTCCTCGGGCGGGAACAAGCCCATCACTCCTCTGCGCGTCGGACGGATACATTTCGACCGCCCGCGCCCCCGTCCCTCCCTCTGAGAACCCCGGATAATCACGAAGCGGCGCCGAAAAAGCCGGAGACGGAAAACCGGCCCGCTGGAGCGGAGCCGGTAGCAAGGGCGCGGCACGCGCGCTATATCCGGACGATCCCGGCCGCGCCGGCTCAAGCCTCCATGAGCGCCTTCAGTCCCAGGGCGCATTCCAGGCGCCTGCGCAGCAGGCGGCAGCCGTTCTCGTCCGGCCGCAGGATCGTGCCGTGCCGCAGATCGGCGTTGGCGTGACAGCCGCCGCCGCAGAAATAGCGGGCCCAGCAGTCGAGGCAGCCGGACTTGCGGTAGATGTCGGCCCGCGCGAACGACTCCGCCAGATCGGGCCTCGTCACACCCCGCTCCAGGTCGCCCATGAGGTAGCCCTCCCTGCCCACGAACTGGTGGCAGGGGTAGAGCCGGCCCCGCGGCGTCACCGCCAGGTAACGGCAGCCTGCCCCGCAGCCGGAAAGCCGCTTGCCCAGGCACGGCCCGTGATCCAGGTCCACCTCGAAATGGAAGAAGGTGAAACGCCGCCCGGATCGCGCCCGTTCCAGGTAGAGTGCGGCCAGGGCCTCGTACTCCTCCTCCACCCGCGGCAGATCCCCGGGCCGCAGGGCGTAATCCTCCGCCCGCGCCACGACCGGCTCCAGGGAGAGCCGGTCGAAACCGAGGTCCAGGATGTGCCGCGCGTCGGCGGCAAAATCGAGGTTATAACGGGTAAAGGTGCCCCTGACGTAGTAGTTCGCGCCGCCCCGCGAGGCCACGGCCCGGGCGATGTTGGCCGCCGCGCGCGCGTATGTCCCCGCGCCGTCCGCCGCGCGGCGCATGCGGTCGTGGACCTCGGGCCGGCCGTCCAGGCTCAGGACGAGGCTGATCCCCTGTTCGTTCAGGTAGGCCAGCGTCTCCTCGTCCAGGGCATAAGCGTTGGTCGTGAGGGTAAAGTTGATGCGTTTGCCCAGCTCTGCCGCACGCCGGCGGCCGTAAGCCACCGTCTCCCGCACGGCCGCCATGCCGAGGAGCGGCTCGCCGCCAAAGAAATCGACCTCCAGCTGCCTGACCGGACCCGACGCATCGAGCAGGAAATCGACGGCCTTTTTTCCCGCCTCCGGCGGCATGACGGCCGCCTCCCCGCCAAAGGTCCCCTTCCCCGCAAAACAGTAAGCGCAGCGCAGGTCGCAGGCGTGGGCCGCGTGCAGGCAGAGAGCCTTCAGTTCCCTGGGCGCCGCCTGCGCGGGCGGATTGGAGCGCAGGGGATCGGGCAGGAGCAGGCCCCGCTCCCTGAGCTCGGCCAAGTCGTTTGCCACCTCGGCCGAGATGGGTGCCGCGCCGCTCAGGGCGGCATAGGCCTCCCCATCCAGCTCGACCAGGGACGAGGTGGGGACGTCGAGGAGGAAATGGTGGTTGAAGAGGGTGAAGAGATGCTGGTCCTGGGGGAGCAGGCGGGTTGATCCCCTGTGAGAAGCCGAATTCACCCCCCGTCCCCCTCTCTTTGGCTGTTTTTTTATCGACGGCAGGCTGAGACCCTGCCGCTACACAAAATCCGGCAAGGGCCTGAAGGCCCTTAAATAGAACCTTCATGATCCCGGAGCCACGGAGGGCTTGCCTGCACTTGTGTAGCCACCCTGCCGTCGTTGGAAAGCATGTTGAACGATCATTGTTCGGACCGTGTCCGGGCAAAAAAAGACCCCTTGGCCGTACCAGACCAAGCGGCTTTTTTCACCCCAGCTACTTCTGGCAGACCTGGTTTCCCACGGTGCAGGAGGTCTTGCAGGCCGACTGGCAGCTCGTCTGGCACTCGCCGCAGGCGGGCGACTTGGGTTTGACTTGGGTTCCCTCGTGGACGACGCGGAGATGTTTCATGGCGGATCCTCCCGTTCGACCGGCAAAACCACGGCGCCGGCGCTTTTTCATCACAAGCATGAGTATATACCCCGGATGGAGATGTTGTCAATTCTGGCGACGGCGGGCAACAATAAGTCCCGGGAGGTAAGTCCCGGGACGAGGATGACGCTGGTGGACCTGAAGGGATTCGAACCCTCGACCTCTGCGATGCGAACGCAGCGCTCTCCCAGCTGAGCCACAGGCCCACGCTCTAGTTATACCGGCATCACTCACGTGCGGAAAAGACACGGCCCCCCGTAGTACTCCTCCCACTTCTTGCACTTCCTGAGCTCGTGCAGGGCTTTCTTCTCACCGAGCTCGGTCTTGCAGCACGAGGTGAGCGACTCGAATCGCTCGCAGGTGTTACAGACCTTGAGGACTTCCTCGCGCGAAAGCTGATAAACCAAGTTTACCACCTCGCCGTGAAGTGCCCCTCGTGATGCCTGATTGCAGAAGTATTATATCATGCCCGGCTTATGTTGCCAAGTGGCTTTTCCCCGGGCGCCGCGGCGCCGGCCTCCTTGAGCGTGCGGGAGAGCAGGCCGCCGACCTGCCCGCACTCCTGCGCCGAAAGGCTTCCCCAGCCCTCGCGGCGGATCTTTTCCACGAGGCCCAGCTGCCTGATAATGGCAAGCTTGAGCCGGTCCTTGGCCGTTTTGGGCTTGGGCAGCGCCGGCTTTCTCTTTCTGGCCTTGCCCTTTTTTGTGCTTCCGCCGGTCCCGGGCATGATCCGACCCGCCTTAGGATTCGTTTACGGATATTTTGCCCGGAGCCCGGGGCCTTACCCGTGATGCCCGCCTCTCTGCCGGGTACCGCTGGAACGTATTCAAGCCCGCATCCGGGTCTCCCCCCTATCCCCCGGAGGGGGTATCTGTTGCGGTTCCAAGAGACTTCCTCGAACATCCTTCCCACTCCCTACCCCCGCATGATGAGGATATTCTGGTGGGTGATGTTGGGGACAAAGACGGAACCGATGGCATACGGCTTGAGGGGCCGCTGGGTGGCCTTGTTCCACCAGAGCCGCAGGCCCTTGAACTGGAAGCCCGCGGCGCGCAGGACGTCGGCCACCATGACGCCGAGGGGCACGTACTCGCCGTTCATGTAGCGGTCCCCCACCAGCATGACGAGGTAGCGGCCTGCCGGCAGGAGCCGCTTGGCCTGCCGGCCAAAGAGGCCGATCAGGTCGAGGTAGGCGCGGATGTCGGCCGCGTTGCCAAAATCCCGGTCAGCGCCCGCGTTTTCCATGGCAAAGTTGGTCTCGGCCTTGAAGCCCGTCGCGCCGTGCTCGCAGCCGTAGGGAGGATCCGTGATGATCGCGGCCACGCTGCCCCGCGCCAGGTCGGCCATGAGCTCCAGGCAGTCGCCCAGGACCATGCGGCCCTCGATCTCCCGCCCCCCCGGCGATTCGGTCCGGCGGGCAAAGGCGCCCCCGTCCACGACGTAGTCTTTTTGGATGCGATGGTAGATCTCGAGCCAGCGCGGATTGAGCTCGAATCCCAGGGCCTCGCGGCGGGCCAGGGCCGCGCCGAGCAGCGTGCCGCCTACCCCGGCGAAGGGATCGAGCACCAGCTCGCCCTCGCGGGTGAAAAAGCGGATGATCTCCGCCATGAGCTCCGGCGGCTTCATGGCGCCGTGCGCCTTGCGCAGCCGGTGGGTGGCATCCGGCGGAAAGGAGGTTTCGTAGACCGTACTCGTCCAAAAGAGCCACTCGCCACCGGTCAAGTCGTTAAGCTTGTTGCGCATCAGTCCTCTTCCCCAAAAAGCCTCCCCATCTCTGGTCCGCGCGCGGGCTTGCGCCCGAGATGCTCATAGGCCAGCCGCGTCGCCACCCGCCCCCGCGGCGTCCGCTGCAGAAAACCGATCTGGAGCAGGTAAGGCTCATAGACGTCCTCGATGGTCTCGGCCTCCTCGCCCGTGGCGGCCGCCAGCGTCTCCAGCCCCACGGGCCCGCCGTCGAACTTGTCCGTGATGACGGCGAGCAGGACGCGGTCCACCCGGTCGAGCCCCAGTTCGTCCACTTCGAGCATGCGCAGGGCCTCCCTCGCCACGGGCAGGCTGACCGAACCGCCCGCTTTGACCTGGGCGTAATCGCGGACCCGCTTGAGAAGGCGGTTGGCCACCCGCGGCGTGCCCCGGGCGCGGCGGGCGATCTCCGCGGCGCCCTCGGGCTCCACGGGCACGGATAACACCCGGGCGGAGCGGGCGACGATGGCTTCCAGCTCGCCTGGGTCGTAAAACTCCAGCCGGCAGATGATCCCGAACCGGTCGCGCAGGGGTGAGGTCAGGGAACCGATCCTGGTCGTGGCCCCTACCATGGTGAACCTGGGCAGATCGATCCGGACCGACCTGGCGCTCGGCCCCTGGCCGATGATGATGTCCAGGGCGAAATCCTCCAGCGCGGGGTAGAGGATCTCCTCCACCGCGCGGTTCAGGCGGTGGATCTCGTCGATGAAGAGGACGTCCCCCTCCTCCAGGTTTGTCAGGATAGCGGCCAGATCGCCAGGGCGCTCGATGGCCGGCCCGGAGGTTACCTTGATGGAGACGGCGAGTTCGTTGGCGATGATGTGGGCCAGCGTCGTCTTGCCGAGACCGGGCGGGCCGTAGAGCAGCACGTGATCGAGCGCGTCGCGCCTGGCTTTGGCCGCCTCGATGAAGATGCCGAGGCTTTCCTTGATCCTGCTCTGGCCCACGTAATCCGCCAGGCAGCGCGGGCGCAGAGTGTGGTCCAGTTCCACGTCCTCGAGCCCCCGCCGCGGCGCCACGATGCGTTCCTCGCCCATCAGCGCGCCAGCCTTTTCAAAGCCGCTCTGACCAGGGTGGGAGCACGGCGGGCCGGATCCTCCGCCAGCGCCGCCTCGACGGCCTGCACGGCGGCGGGCGAGGGATAGCCCAGCGCCACCAGGGCCTCAACCGCGTCGGCGGTCTCCGTGCCGGCCCTTACCTCCCCCGCGGCCGGCCTGGCCGCCGCCTCGCCCAGCTTGCCCCGGAGCTCCAGGACCAGCCGCTGGGCGGTCTTGACGCCGATGCCGGGCACCGAGGCCAGGAGGCGATGATCCTCCGCCTCGACCGCCTGCCGGATCCGCTCCACGCTGAGCACGGACAGGAGCGAGAGGGCGGTCTTTGGGCCGATGCCGGTCACGCCCACGAGCCTGGTAAAGGTCTTCTTTTCCGCCTGCGTGAGAAAGCCGAAGAGCTGCGCCCCGTCCTCGCGCAGATGAAGGTGGGTGTAAAGCCGCACCTGGTCCGCGGCCCGGGACAATTCCTCCAGGGCCGGCAGGGGCACCTGGACCTCGTAGCCCACTCCGCCCACGTCCAAAAGGCAGGTCCCGCCCGCAATCTCCAGCACCCTCCCGGTGAGCGCGCCGATCATGAGCCGCGCGCCTCCCTGCCCCGGGCCGCCCCGGTATGGGCGTGGCAGATCGCCACCGCCAGGGCATCGGCGGCGTCATCGGGCTGCGGGGGCTTGTCCAACCCGAGGAGGATGCGGACCATCTCCTGCACCTGCCTTTTTTCCGCGCGGCCGTAACCCACCACGGCCTGTTTGACCTGGAGCGGCGTGTACTCGGCCACGCTCAGACCCGCCTCTGCCAGGGCCAACAGGGCCACACCCCTGGCCTGGCCCACCACCATGGCCGTGCGGGCGTTCTTGGCAAAAAAAAGCTCCTCCATGGCGGCGGCGTCGGGTTTATAGCGGCCGCAGATGGAGGCCAGCTCGCGATGGAGGCTGAGCAGGCGCCCGGGCAGGGCCTGCCCGGCGGGGGTCCGCACCGTGCCGAACGCCTCGCCCGTGAGTCGGTTGCCGGTCAGGCGCACCAGCCCGTAGCCGGTGGTCGCTATCCCCGGATCGAGCCCCAGCACGAGCACGCCGCCACCTCCCGCTCATAGGCTAGTTCGCCGCGGCGGGGGTTAGATCCTCCCGGGGCGGCTGGAGCTTGTGTATGGGGCTTTTACATGGTGGGTGCTCTCCGGGCAACTGTCCGAATCGGGATGGCTTTGTTGTGTCATATAATCGGCGTGTTTCCATAAAGCCGATTATCCGACCTGAACCGAGCGACGTTTTGTCATTTACGTCGGCAAGGGCCGCATGAGGGGAAAGAGGATCACATCGCGGATGGAGGGCTGGTCGGTCAGGAGCATGCAAAGCCGGTCGATGCCGATCCCCATACCGCCCGTGGGAGGCATGCCGTGCTCCAGGGCGACGAGAAAATCCTCGTCCCAGGCCATGGCCTCCTCGTCGCCCTTGGCTTTTTCCAGGGCCTGGGCGCGAAAGCGCTCCCGCTGGTCCAGGGGGTCGTTCAGCTCGGAGAAGGCGTTGGCGCACTCCCAGCCGTTGATGAAGAGCTCGAAGCGATAGGTGAGGCGCGGCTCGTCCTCACGGCGCTTGGCCAAGGGGGAGATCTCCAGGGGATAGTCCACGAGGAAGGTGGGCTGCACGAGATGCGGCTCGACGTGGGTCGAAAGGAGCTCGTCCAGGACCTGGCCCCGCGTGCACCGCCCGGTCAGGTCGAGGCCCAGCTTTTGGCCGGCGGCCAGAGCCTCCTCGTCCGTGGTGACGGAGAGCCAGTCGAGGCCCGTTTTTTCGCGGATGAGATCCATCATGCGCCTGCGGGGCCAGGGAGGGGTGAGGTCGATCTCTCTGCCCTGGTAGACGAGGCTCGTGGTGCCCCGCACGGCCCGGGCCGCGGCGGGGATCATCTCCTCCGCCAGGGCCATCATACCCTCGTAATCGCTGTACGCCTCGTAGAGCTCGAGCATGGTGAACTCGGGATTGTGCCGGGTATCGATGCCCTCGTTGCGAAAACAGCGGCCGATCTCGTAGACCCGGCTGAAGCCCCCGACGATGAGCCGCTTGTGGAAAAGTTCGAGCGCGATACGCATGGTCAATTCAAGGTCCAGGGCGTTGTGGTGCGTGGTAAACGGCCGGGCGTGACCGCCGCCGGCGATTACGGACAGGACGGGGGTCTCGACCTCGAGAAAACCCCGCTCGTCCAAGAATTGACGGATGGCGCTGATGAGCCTGCTACGGCGGGCAAAGACCTCACGCACCTCGGGATGGGCAATCAAATCCAGATAGCGCTGGCGGTAGCGGAGATCGACATCCTTCAGGCCGTGCCATTTCTCGGGCAGCGGCCGCAAGGCCTTGGCGAGCAGGACAAAGGACTCGACCTCCAACGATACTTCGCCGCGCCTGGTCTTAAAGACCGTTCCGCGGGCGCCGACGAGGTCGCCGAGGTCCAGGCGGTCAAAGAGTGCGAACTCCTCTTCTCCGAGCAAGTCCTGCTTGACGTAGAGTTGAATCTTGCCGGAGTCGTCCGCCAGATCGGCAAAGGTTACCTTGCCCTGGCGGCGGATGGCCGTGAGCCGCCCGGCCACGGCCGCCGGTGTGCCCTCGAGGGCGGCGAAAGCCGGACCGATCTCCCCCGCCCCGTGCGTGCGAGCAAAGGCCCGCCCGTACGGATCCCGGCCTGCGGCCCGCCATGCCTCGGCCTTTTCCCTGCGCTGGCGGAACTGCTCGTGCTCCGCGGGTTGATCCGGCATGCTCGTCCCCCCGACACTTAACGAGAGGGACGCCCCGCGCGTCCCTCGTCTTTCAGTCCTTCTTGATCGCCGTGATCTTGTACCTGAATTCCCCCATGGGCACCTTGACGGGCACGACCGCCCCGACGCCCTGCCCCAGCACGGCGCGCCCCACGGGGGATTCGTTCGAGATCTTGCCCCGCTCGGGATCGGCCTCGGCCGAACTGACGATGAGGTAATTTACCTCCTCGCCGTTCTCCATGTCCTGGAGAAAAACCCGGGATCCCAGGCTCACGACGTCCGTATTGACGTCTCCCTCATCGATGAGCCGGGCGTTGCGGAGGACGTTCTCGATCTGCTGAATCTGGCTTTCGATGAAGCCCTGCTCGTTCTTGGCGTCCTCGTACTCGGAGTTCTCCGAGATGTCCCCAAATTCGAGCGCCTGTTTGATCCGCTCGGCCACTTCCCTACGGCGGACGGTCTTTAGTTGGTCCAATTCCTTTTCCAGCTTGGTAAGGCCATCGAGAGTCAACAAGACTTCTTTTTGGCCGGCCATCCTCTCGCTCCCCTCGCCCCGGGTGCCGCGTGATTTCCTGTTCTGGTCGCGGGATCTGGCGGCGTATCGCTCTGCGGGACGCTTACCTCATGGGCAAAGTTATTATACTCGAAGCCCCCGGCCTTGTCAAGCAAGGGAAAACGACAGTCCAACCCTGTTCGCAAGGTCGAGCGCGGCCGTCAGCGCGCCCAGGGTGGGATCGACGGGCAGGCTCTCTCCCGCCCCGCTCCCGAGGCAGTCCAGGTGGCACTCGCACCAGACGGGATCCATGTTTTGCGGCACTTCCTCACCGCTCTTGGGATGGAGCAGCGGAGAGGGAAAGTGAGCGCGAGGAAGCCGGGCGCAGCCCGAGCCGGCCGCCAGCACGGCCGGGACCTCCCCGATCTGGATGGCGACGTCCCAGCCCCCGGGCGCCATCTCCGCCCTGGTCAGCATGGCCAGACCCGTTTCACAGAGGATCTGCCAGGCCAGGCGATCGCGAAAATGCTCCCCAGGGCAGACCAGGGTCAACCAGCGCACGCGGGCGGCCAGGAAACGGCAGGCCGAGGCGGTCGCGAGGCCCGGCTCGCCTGACACCAGCACGGCCGGGTCGCGGCCGAACGGTCCGTGTTCGCGCAGGAAGGGGCTCAAGGCCAGCAGGAGGCGGAAAACGCTCCCCGGCCGCCAGGTTATCCCGGGCAGGAGGGGCGGCGGCGGCGGGCCGGCCCATCCCCAGACCGGGCCGCATTCAGCCAGCGCCCCGGCCAGCGGGGCACGCGCGCGCTCCGGGCGGGAGCGGCCGGGCAGCGCGAGTCGGGTATGGTGGCGGCGAGGCAGGGCCAGGGCCTGGCCGGCCACCGAGCGACCCTCGTTATAAAAAGCCGGCAGGAGCCTCGGCCGCGTAAAAACGGCCGCCGCGGCGCGCCAGGGTCCCGGCAGGATCCCCAGCCAAGGCCAGAACCGCGCGGCCTCCGCCAAGGCGGGCGCCTCGGCCACGACGAAGCGACGCAAGGGTACCACAGGTCAGACTATGCGCCACCAGCACCAGCCATACCCCGGGATCGATCGCGGCCGAATTCCACCACGCGGGGCTTGAAGCTCAAGCGGCGCAGCCAGTCGAGGTAATCCGCGGGTGTCATCTCCTCGGGCCGCCGGCCGGAAACGGCCACCAGCAAGGCCTCCATGACGTTGGTCCCGAACGACCGGCCCGACAGCTCCGGCGTGGTCGTGACGAGGAGCCGGACCCCCCGCACGCGCAGGTCCTCCACGTCGCCCGGCGTGACCGTGTTCGTGAGGATGGTCTTGCCCGCTAGATCGGCGGGCATGTTGCGCTTGACGAAGAGGTAGTCCCCGGCGATCAGGTCGGCCCTGGCAAAGAACCGCCCGTGCCTCGGCTTTGCCTTATCCTGTTTCTTGCCGGTGGGATAGAGGAGGGTGAAGGGCAGCCGGGTGAGGATCGGCAGCAAAACCGCGGCCAATCGCCTGAGCGATCCCAGGCTGTGCAGGGGAAAGGGCAGCCCGAGGGCGAAGATGAGGTCCCCGCAGACCAGGTCCGCCCCGGCCTCGGCCAAAGCCTCCGCCAGGCCGAAACGGTCCACGGCCGAGACGAGTAACACCCGCCGCCCGGCAAGGTCCATGCCGAGCTCTTTTTGGAGATAACGCACCACCTCCCGCTCCAGGGTGTTCTTGAGCCCGCTGCCGTCCACCACGGGGGTCCGCCTGACGGCCCGGACCAGCTTGAGCGCGTCCCTGATCTCGTAGCGCCTGCCGCCCGCCACGAGGTAGCGATCGATGCCGCCCAGGCCCAGGGCGTCCACCCGGCCGTCCAGCTCGCGCAGGAGGGCCACGGCCCTTTTGAGATCGCCGTCGGTGCCGATCCTCGCCACCTCGATCTGCTCGCCAAGGAACTCGACCACGCAGCGGTGGTCACGCGCGCTCGAGCCCAGGCTCACGCTGACGACTCGCTTCATCCCGATCCCCTCCGTCAGTGGAATAAAAGCCCGGCCGCCACGGCGAAAACCGTCAACCAAATCAAGTAGAGGGCGATGAAAGCGGGCCGGAGGATGCTCAACAGGGCGGTCAGGGGTCCGGGCCTCGTCGCCGGGCCCACGAGAAAAAAGGCGAGCGCCGCGCCCCTGCTCATGCCCTGCGCGAGCAGGCTCCGGATAAACGGGATGACCCCGCCGCCGCAGGCATAGAAAGGCACTCCCAGGACGGCGGCCAGAAGGATCGAGTACCACCGCCCCGGGCGGAAGGCCAGGCTGAGCCAGGCCGCCGGGACCAGCCTTTCCACGGCCGCGCCCAGGAGCAGGCCGATGACGATGTAGAAACCGACATGCTGCAGCGACCGCCAGCAGGCCGCAAGGTACTCCCATACGCCCCCCGCGCCGTCCCGGCCGGTCGATCCGGCGGTGGCGGCCTCCTGCAAAAGGCTGGGACTGACCACCCACCGGCGCGGCAGGATACTGGCCAGGAAGCCGAACGATCCTCCCAGCGCCAATACGGACAGGAGCCTCGCCGCGGCCATGGCCGGGCCGAGCCCGCCCCAGGTCATGATGAAAAGCTGGGGGTTCATCAGGGAGGAACTGGCCAGGAAAGCGGCCAGGGGCGCCGGGGGAACGCCCTGGTTCAGGAGCTGGATGACGAGCGGCACCGTGCCAAAGGTGCAGAGGGGCGAAATGGCGCCCAGGACCGCGGCCAGGCCCACGGCGGGAATCTCGCGCCGCGCAAGAACCCTGACCAGAGCGGCCCGCCAGGGCAGATAACGCAGGCTCTCGCCCAGGGCCACCCCGCCCACGACATATGGTAAAAGCGGCAGGCCATTACCCGCCGCGGTGCGCAGGATGGAACCGATCAGCTTCGCCGGCATCGAGCGGGCAACCTCCTGTCGGGAAACTCCTGGGTCTGCAGATTCGCTACCGGGAGCACGACTTCCTGCCCGGGAACGGCACATACCGCCTGCACGGACCCGGAGCGGCTCAACTCGAGTGTGGGCTTGGCCGGACCGGTTCGCGCGCCCCTTTCTTTGCCCAAACCATTGACAAACCGCCCCGCCTTGTACTATCATAAATGCCAACTTAAGATCGCCGGTTGATGGCCGTGGGAGAGTGGCGGCGCCGCCGCCCGCCGAAGGAGTCAAACTCTCAGGCAAAGAAACCATGGCCGGACGGACCTCTGGAGAGACTCGCGGGAGCGCCGAAGGGGCAAGGGGCCAAAAACCCCAATCTCTCAGGCAAAAGGACAGAGGGAAGCACTGTTCCGGATCGACTCCTGCCTTGCCACGGGTCCGCGGCTGTTCCAGCCCGGGCTTTTCTTTTGGCCGTGTA
>JBLNBS010000133.1:0-12717 GCA_050260175.1 Patescibacteria group bacterium
TGCTTATCGGCCGTACATAAAGCATGTTCATCGCCTCCCGTAGCCTTAGCTACGAGAGTATTCTACATCCGTTGGTAAACTCATCCTATCCATCATCGATTTTTTTGGATTCAGCACTAGCATGTACTAAGAAGGACTGTATGGAATTCCTTCATGGAACCGCGGTGGAAGCCGACTTCCTTTGTATCTCCGGTTTCCGGCATGTTCCTCATAACGACCGACATGCCCAACATCTCGCCAATGACGCTCGCGGCGTAGCGGATGCCAACGACTTGCTCTGGTGCCTGATTCGACAACAACTCCCTAATCTCCTCCAAAATACAGACAATTCTCCCCTTGGATTCCCCCGCCCTCTACTCACCCATCATGAACGCCACCCGCACCCCATCCCGTCACGGGCTTCCCCGCCACCCCTCTCCCCCCTCCCCCTCTGGCAGCGTGGTCAGGGTAAAGATCGTCCCCGCCCCGGCGGTCACCCGCAGCCGCTCGCCCCAGGGACAGATGAGCGCCGGCTCGCAGTCCGCCTCACGGTCGGTAAGGTAAAGCCGCAGGGTGCGATGGCGCGGCGCCAGGTCGCGGAACCGGATCTCCAGGCGCGCGGCCTCCTCCTCCACCAGCCCAACCAGGGTCACGTCACCCTCCGGGGTCCTGAAGGCTGCGATGGAGGGGAAATCCTCCCCGGCCGCGGCCTCGATCCTCACGGAGCCGGGCGGCACGAAGCGGTAGACCTGCTTGGCCGCGTGGTAGCGCTTTTTGGGCCTGTAGCCGTCCACGCTCACCCGCAAGAGGCCGTAAATGGACCACGTATCGTTGTGGCCGTGGAAGTTGTCGTAGGCATCCCAGGCCAGGGCGGCCTGGACGCCGTCGTTCAAACCCCGCAGGAGCCGCCGGGCGGAAGCCGCCGCGGCCTCCCATTCCCGCTCGCCCGTCTGATCGAGATCGCCGTATTCGGTCAGCCAGTAACGCCACGCGCCGAGATCGTTTGCCGCCAGGAAATCGCGCACCGGCGCGAGAGGGAAATCCCCGTAACAGTGCATGCCGGCGACCCCCACCCAATCGCGCAGGCGCGGCTCGGCCGCGATCGCCCGGAGGTAATCCAGGTTGAACCTGGCCTGATCGGCAACCACGAACTTGACCCCCGCCAGGCCGGCCCCGGCGAAACGATCCGCCAGCAGGCAAAGCACCCTGGCAGCGCCCGCCGCGTCCAGGAGCGGCCCCTCCGGCGGCCCGATGTCGGTCTCGTTGAAAGGCCCGAAAAGATGGAACCTGACGCCTTCCTCCTCCTTGGCCCAACGGGCCAGCGAGGCCAGGATATCCGCGTAGGCCTCCAGATCGGTCAGGGTCTTGCCGTCCCCGCCGCACATCCAGCGCGGGACGATGCCGCTGACGTTCAGGAGGGGTTCGAGGCCTTTCAGATTGAGATACCGGGCCATGGCCCAGGCATCCAAAAAAACCCCGCTCCGGTAGGAGCGCGCGTAGGTCTCGGGATTGAGCGCGGCGCGATCCGCCGAATCATCTGGATCCACCCAATTCGTGAACCCGTAAGGATCGAGCCTAAAGAGCGTGGCGCCGAGATCGTGGATGAGTAGGTCCAGGACGGGGATGAGCCTGCCGTCGCGCCAGTAGCCGGCGGGATTGATGTTGACGCCGAAGCCGTCGATGGTCTGATATGACTTGCCGGCATCGACGTTAATATCGATGGTCCTGGTCATGGCCACGACACCCCCATTCAATCGCTGAGCGGCGGATGCTTGCTACAAGCCCTCTCCCCCTAGGAGAGGGCGGCATGGATGCCAGGTGAAGTCCGGGCCAGGGGTTCGGTATTGATCCCGTCATGACGGTTCTTCTTCTCCCGCGAGCAGCGCCCCCAGTTCCGGCCAGTTGAGCGCGGGCGGGAACTCCTCCCGGAGCCCCGCCCGGATCTCCTCCCAGCGCCCGGCCCGGCCGAGGCCGCGGCAGGCCCTGGCCAGGGCGCGCAGGTAAGAGGCGGCCCGCTTGCGCGCGGCGTAACCGCCGTCTGACAGGGCGTCGCGGGCGCCCGCCAGGAGCAGGCCCAGGCCCGACTCGGGATCGTATGCGGCCAGGGCGGCGCGGACGGTCACGGCCCAACGGTCGGCGTGGCCCAACTCCGCGGCCAGGGTCGAGAGCAACTCGGGATCGCGCTCATCCAGGGCGGCCCTGGCGCGCAGATCCCTGCCCCCCGCCAGCACCACGGGCCAGATCTCCCGCTTTACCCGGGGCCACTCAGCCGCCTCGCGCGCCACGCGGCGCAGAGCCTCCCAGCCCGCCTGATCGGGCCGCGCGCGGAAATTGGCGCAGAGGTAAGCCAGCCCCTGGCGGCGCTCACCCGCGTCCAGGTGGTAGCGGGCCAGGCGCTGGCGGAAGACATAGCGTTCCGCTTCCTCCGGCCGGCGCAGGCAGGCCCGGGCCAACGCGGCCGCCTCGCCAGGGCGCCGCCAGCGCTCGAGGGCGTCGAGCAATAGCAGGAGGGCGCTGAAATCGGCGGTCTTGACGAGTTCGACGCTGGGCCCCCGGCGGAGCAGGTTCATGACCTCGCGCGCTTCGCCGCCTGCCGCCGCGAGATCCCCGGCTTCCGCCCCGGCCGCGATCAGCCAGCGGACGATCTCCACGAGAAAAGGACGCGTTTCCGGCCCGATCAGGCCGGCGAGCCGTTCGACGAGGGCGGGGGAGCTTTGCCCGCCGCGGCCGGCAAAGGCGTCCGCCGCCGCCAGGAGATGGCGGCGGACGAGGCCCGTCAAGCGCTCGCCGGCCGGCGCCTCGCGCCAGAGATCGAGGAGCCGGCCGGCCAGGTCGGCCCAGGCCGCCGCGGCGTCCGCATCCCCTCGCGCCACGGCCAGGCCCAGTTGTTGCGCGAGCCAGTCGAGCCGCTCGCCGAGGGCGTCCAGGTCGCGCAGGGACGCCTCCTTCCAGGCCAACACGTTGCTGGCCAGCGAGGCCGCGGCCTCGACGCCGGCCCCGTCCCCGCCGGGAGCGAGGAGTTGCAGCGCCCGGGCGGGCGCCGCTAGGCACAGCTCCCGGGAGAGGCGCCGGAGGGCGCCGGGCGACGCCTCCCACGCCGCGAGGAGGCTCTCCAGATCGGCAAAGCCGGCGGGATCGTTCAGCCAGGCCAGGAGCAGGGCCACCGCGTGTTTGCAAAAAGGCCCGTCATAGGGGCAGGTGCAGGCGGAAACCAGCTCCCCGCCGGCCAGGGTGATCTCGGCCGTGTACCAGCCGGCGCTGCCCATGACGCTGCCGGCGAGACGGTCGCCCGCCACCAGGCGGGCCGCGACCCGTCCATGGCTGAGATACTCCCGCCCCCGCTCCAGGACGGCCCGGGGAACCACGGCCTCCAGGTCCTCAAGGGCCACATCCCGCCAGGCATGGGGCGTTGCGTCCATCTCCGGCGCCCCCTCGTTCCGCGGTGTTGTCCACAAAAACCTTGCGCGTTCTCCACATCTTGCTCCGCCGGGTACACCAGCAAGGCCCTTGTTATCCACATTATCCACAAGTTTGTTAACAGGAAGGGCGGGGGATTCCTTTCCCTGACATCAGGCGCGTCCGCGGGATTGTCCACCCCGTCCACAATGGCGGTGACGAAACCGGTGGTCCGGTAAACCCGGAGCGGCAATCTTCGACATACAGGCAAAATCGATCTATTCACTTAGAACATATTTTTCATCACTTTTAGACCCGGAGAGCGGGATCGACCCCGATACCGAGGCCGTCGGGGCCGTACCCGGCAAGGCGGAAAGCTCCCGCGCAGGCGACCATGGCCGCGTTGTCCGTGCAGAGGAGCGGGGGCGGGACATGGAAGGCCACGCCCAGTTCCTCCGCCACCGCGGCCGCCCGCGCGCGCAAGACCCCGTTGGCCGCCACGCCTCCCGCGAGCGCGATCGCACCGGCGCCGTGGGCCGCGGCCGCGGCCCGCAACTGGGCACAGAGCCCGTCCACCACCGTTTCCTGTATGCTTGCCGCCAGGTCGGCGCGGGGCAGTTCCCCGCCGCCAGCCTCCAGCCTGCGGCAGAGGTGGAGCACGGCGGTCTTGAGCCCGCTAAAGCTGAAATCAAGGCTGCCCTCGATCACCGGCCGGGGGAGAGCGAACCGCGGCTCGCCCGCCGCAGCCAGGCGCTCGATGGCCGGGCCGCCCGGGTAGCCGAGGCCGATGACGCGAGCCGCCTTGTCCAGGCACTCCCCGGCCGCGTCATCCCTGGTCGCGCCGATCGGGCGCAGGCCGCCGTGGCCGTGGCCGGTGAGGAGAAACAGATCCGTATGGCCGCCGGAAACGGTGAGGCAGATCAGGGGGGGCTCCGGGGCGGGACTGGAGAGGAAATTGGCGTAGATGTGCGCGGTGATGTGGTTGACGCCCACGAACGGCTTGTCCAGCGCCCAGGCGATGGACTTGGCCGCGCAAAAGCCCACCAGCAGGGCGCCGATCAGGCCGGGGCCCCGCGTGGCGCAGACCAGGTCGATCTCGGCCAGGGACACGCCGGCCTCCGCGAGGGCACGGCGCACCATGGGCGCGCAGGCCTCCAGGTGCATGCGCGCGGCCAGTTCGGGCACCACCCCGCCGAACACCTTGTGGGCGTCCAGCTGGGAGGAGATCAGGTTGGCCAGGATCTGGCGATCCCGCAGCACGGCGACGGCCGTCTCGTCGCAGGAGGACTCTATGCCCAGGATGAGCAAGACGGACCCCCTCTCATCAAGCGGGTAAAGCGTGCGGCATCAGGCGTAAAGCGGGAGCGATCGAGCGGCTATCCGCCTCAAACGGGTTGAGGAATGACCGGTAAAACTGCCCATGACCCTCCGGCTTACTCACGCCCCATGCCCCAAGCCTCACGCCTAGATCGGCCATTTCCACATGATCAGGGCGTCCTCGTTGTTGTCCCTGTAGTACCGGTGCCTGACGCCGGTAGCCACGAAACCCTCCTGCGCGTAAAGCTGCTGCGCGCCGTGGTTGGAACGCCGCACCTCGAGGGTCAGGCGCGTGACTCCGCGCTGGCGGGCCAGGGAGACGAGTTCCCGCAGGAGCAGCCGGGCGATACCCCGGCGGCGGTACTCGGGATGCACAGCCAGGTTGGTGATGTGCCCCTCGTCAAAGATGATCCAGATCCCCACATAGCCCACGACCCGCCCATCCTCCCTGGCGGCCAGGTAGACAGCGCGGGAGTTCTCCTGCAATTCGTGGAGGAACGACGCCCGCGACCATGGCGAGGCAAAGGATAGGTTCTCGATCTCGAGCACCGTGTCCAGATCCGCCAGGGACATCTCCCCGACCGTCACCGGCACGTTCCGTCCGCACCTCCCAGGCGTTCCTCGGCCTCGGTGCGCCTGAGGTAGGCCGGCCGGGCGGGCTCGCCGGGCCGCGCCTGCCCGAGCCTGGCCACGGACGAACCGCGCGGTAGGCCCTGTTCCTCGCTCCCCCAGACGAGCCGGCCCGCGCCGGCCGCAGTGGCCTGCCCGAGCAGGCGCGCGCCGCTGCCCACAACGAGGATCCGGCCCTCCAAGGCCTCCAGCCGGGCCGCGAGCGCCTCCGGGCTGAATGATGCCGGCGGGATCAATTCCCTCTCACGATCGTATACGGCGGCATAGACCTCGTTGCGCCTTGCCGCCAGGACGGGGCAGACCGGCCCGTCATGGCCCGCGCCGTTCGCGGCCAGGGCCGCCAGCGTCCCCACCCCGGCCACGGGTTTTCCCAGGGCCAAGCCAACGGCCTGCGCCATGGCCAGGCCGATGCGCAGCCCGGTGTAGGATCCCGGCCCGCAGCCGACGGCGATCAGATCCAGATCCGCCGGCACCAGCCCCACCCGGGCCATGGTCTCAGCCAGAGCCGGCAGAAATTTCTCCGCCTGATCCCTGCCGGCCAGCCAGCCCGTCTCAGCCAGCACGGTCCCGTCCCGGATCAGGCCCAGACAGCCCCAGTCTGTGGCCGTATCAAATCCCAGGGTCAGCAAGACCGCTCAACTCCCGCGTGATGGCAGCGTACCTCTCCCCCAGGGGCCGGAAAACGATGCGCCGCGCGTGCTCGTCTCCCGCGGCGAAAATGAGCTCCACCTCGAGACGCTCCGGAAATTCGGAGGCCGCAAGCTGCGGCCACTCCACAACGAGGACACCGTCGGCCGAGAGGCCGGCCAGATCGAGGGCGCGGACCTCCGCGGCATCCGCCAGCCGGTAGAGATCGGCGTGGTACAGAGGGAGGCGCCCGCGATGGACGTGCACCAAGGCAAAACTGGGGCTGCGCGCCGCTGGGATGCCAAGCGAGTCAGCGATGCCCTGGGCCAGCCTGGTCTTGCCCGCACCCAGCCCGCCCAGGAGAAAGATCACGTCACCAGGACGCAAAAGGCTGCCAAGCCGGCAGCCCAAGGCGCCAGTCTCTTCCGGGCCGGCGCTCCCCGTCTCCCAGGTGGCCATCCCAAAAGAGTCCATCCAAACCCCCTTGCGATCGGTGCCGGTCATGGAATCAGGGTAATGCCGCCAGCACCTATTTTTCGTGGTACCATGAGGCTCATGTTCCCAGCGTTTGTTTTCCAGCGGCCGTAAAGCGGGTTAGTCGCACGACTCTGGAGGAAGCGGATTCCAGGATGTTCCGCTTCAAAATTAACACATACCGGAGTGGGCGTCAAGCAGCCGCCATTAGCGAAAGCCGGCATAGAAAAGGAGGGTGCTCAGGGTATTGGCCACCGCGTGGGCCGCCATCGGCGCGTACAGGCTGCCGGTCCGCTCGTAGATCAATGCCAAGAGGATCCCAAGGATGAAGATCGGCAGGCGGAGGAGGAACGGCTCGGCATGCAGGAGGGCAAAAAAGAGGGCGCTCAGGATGACTCCCGGTACGGCCCCCAGCCGGCGGCGGAGCACCGGGTAGGCGAAACCCCGGAAAAACAGCTCCTCCCAGAAAGGGGCCACGAGTACGGCCACGGCCAGGAAGACCAGGAGCCGGCCGGGGGAGCGGGGCGAGATCAGCGCCTCCGTCAGGAGCCGCGCCGCGGGCGGGCGGCTCCCCAGACGTTCCATCAGGACGCCGCATCCCTGGACCACGATGAAGATCCCCAGGCCGCAGGCCACGCCGATACCCAGGCATCGCCACAGGGGGTAACGCCCCAGGCCCAGTTCACGCAGATGCCTCGCCCCGCGCCACCTGGCCACCAGGGCCACGGCCGGCACGATCGCCAGGGCCTCGAGGACCACGCCCAGCGTGACCTGGTGCCAGCGGCTCGCCAAGAGGAGGGGCAGGGCCGCGTAGGTCAGGGGCACCAGCAGGACAAACCCCAACAGGATCGCCAGGGGCAGATCGCGCAGCCGCCAGTCCAACCCCGGCGGCGCGCGCCGCGCCAGGGCCATGCCGCATCCCTCCGGTGAATCCTACCTCTTGTCTGCAGTAGGATTATGCGCCACCGGAGGAAAAGTATGCCTCTAGGATCTGTCACGCCATTTCTTCGGATCGCGCTTGGCATGAAAGATAGCAAGGACAACGATTCGCTTTGCCTCAGCGAGAAAAAGGCTAGCATAGGGGAATCATGCTGGATTGAGGCTAGACTCGTTTGGCTTCAGCCACCAGCCAGGTAAAGAGGGCCGCCGCCTCCGGCGCGTGGCGGGCCTGGCACTCGGGGTGCCATTGCACGCCCAGCACGGACCGGCCGGGGATATACACCGCCTCGACGAGTCCGTCGGGGGCATATGCCGCCGCGGCCAGGGGCGCGGCGAGCCTGGACACGGCCTGGTGGTGAAAGGAGTTGACGAGCGCGGCGGCGGGCAGGATCCCGGCCAGGGGCGTGCCGGGCACGGGCTCGACGGGGTGCGTGCCGATCTCCCTGGGCTCGGCCTGGTCGTGGCCGGCGTAGCCGGCTGAGGGGAGATCCTGGACGAGATCGCCGCCCAGCGCCACATTCAACACCTGTATCCCGCGGCAGATGGCCAGGATGGGGCGGCTTTGCGCAACCGCGGAACGCGCCAGCCTGAGCTCGGCCTGGTCCCTTGGCGGGTCGGCCTCTCCGGTCGCCGGGTGCCGGTCCTGCCCGTAGAGCCCGGGCTCCAGATCCCCGCCCCCGGAGAGCAGGAAACCATCGAAACGGGCCAGGAACTCAGCGCCGGCGGCGAGGATCGCCTCGGCGGGCAGCAACACGGGCCATCCCCCGGCCGCGGCGACGGCCTGGACGTAATCGTCCGCGCACTGGTGGCGGAGCCGGCCCTCGGACAGCACCCTGCCCACGGTGATCCCGATCAGGGGCATCCCCGCACCCCCTCCTGAAGTTCAATCCAGCGGCAGGAGTCCCAGGCTGATGCCGAGGGCGCGATCAACCCTGGCCATGGCCTCCTCGTCGAGGTGGGCGATTTTTTCCTTGAGCCGTTGCTTGTCGATGGTGCGGACCTGTTCCAGGAGCACGACCGAGTCCCGGTCAAGACGGTAGCGTTTGCCCGTCAATTCCACGTGGGTCGGGAGCCTCGCCCGCTTGATGCGGGAAGTGACGGCGGCCACGATGGTGGTGGGGCTGTAGAGGTTGCCGATGTCGTTCTGCAGTATGAGGACAGGGCGCAGGCCGCCCTGCTCGGAGCCGATGACCGGATTCAGGTTGGCGAAAAAAACATCCCCGCGCAGGATGGTCAACCGCTTTCACGCCCGCCCAGCACCCGTTCGTAGGTTTCCAGCGTCTCCAATTCCCCGCCGAGGCCTTCCTCGGCCAGCGCCAGGTTTATCCGGCCCATCCGCTCGTATCCGCGCCGCAAGCGCTGGAGATTGGCCTCGGTCCGCTCCCTCTGGCGGATCAAGAGGCGCAGGGCCTCCCGGACGAAGGCGCTCCGGCTGCAGCGGCCGGCGGCCAGATCGTCGACCGAGGCCAGCAAATCCCCTGGCAGCGTGATCATGATCCGCTTGGCCTGCGCCAAGAACCCACCCCCCGCTGATCTGCAGGAGACAACCGGCGACCGGGGCCTCTCGTCAGCCATGTACTGAATAGTATGCGACGCGCGCGCGGGAATCCAGCGGTCCGGGTCCGGAGAAAGAGTAGATTCCCGGAGATGCCTTTCAAGCCCTGGGATCGCGTATCGAGGTTTTTACGCCGCGTCGAGATCCGGGTTCAAGCCAATTATATACTCCTCCGCCAAGTACGGTCAAATGGGAGCCTAAACATGCAGGCCTGGCAATGCGTTATCTCCGTCCGGCGCGAAAAGGAAGGCCAGGAGCGATCCTTTGCGCAGCGACACGGCGGCCTCCGCGCCGAGAAACTCGTTGTGCACGCCCCGGGAGCGCCCGGGCAGGAGATCCTCGCCTTGCAACGGGTAGCGAAGCCCCTCGGTCGCCACGCCCTCCGCGATCCCCGCCAGGGGCACGAGCGAGAGCAGGCGCCCGGGATAACCGGAAAAGGTGGTCCTCCCCGGCCCGAGGAGGCTGATCTCCTGGCCCGGGGCATGGAGCACGGCTCTGAGGCCCAGCTCGGCCGCGCGCAGGAGGAACCCCAGGTTGGTTAGCGTGTGATCCAGGCGATCCCCGGTGGCGCCGAGGATGGCCGCGTCCGTGGCGGCCAATTCCGCGGCCAGGGCCAGGCCGAGTTCGAGATCCGTCTCGTCTTTGTCATAGGGATAGCGCCTGATCCGCGCGCCCTTGGCCTCGAGTCGGGCGAGATCGCCCGGCCCGAGCGAATCAAAGTCGCCGATCACCCAGTCCGGAACGGCCCCCATTTTTTCCAGCGCCAGCGCGCCGCCGTCGACCCCGATCCTGACGTCGGCCGAGTTTAAAAAGCGCGCCAGAGCGGGGCCGTCCACCTCGCCGCCGCCCACCAAGAGGGCCATGGTCAATATGCATCCACCCCTGGAAGTCTGCGCGACCAACGCGTTTTTGACCACCGGGTCACGAATCCTGGTACCATGAACCGCAAGGTACCGGAATACATGGGTGCCGGCGGCGTCAATCGGCAGCCTTCCGGGATGTATTCCACATCATGCTCCCGGATCCTGTCTCGCGCCGCGTATCACGCGGCCGTCCCGCCCAGGGCCGCTTGAGGTTCAGCGGCGCGCGGCGGCCGGTTCGCCCCTGCGGCCCAGGAGGCCCCTGCCTGCCTGCTCGAGGAGATGCTCCGCCGTGCGCGCGGCCAGGGCCATGACGGTCTCGGTGGGATTGCCCCCCCCGCCCGTGACAAAGAGCGGGGCCCCGGCCAGGTAGAGGTTCTCGTGGTCGTGGGTCCGGCCCCACTCGTCAGCCACCGAGGCGCGCGGATCCGCGCCCATCCGGCAGCCGCCCATGAGATGCGCCGTGTCCGGGATCGTATACTGCGGCGCGCCCCCGGCGGCGGCGAGGATCTCGCTCATTTTTTGCACGGCGTGATCGATGAGCCTCTTGTCGTTCTCGGCGTAGCCAAAGGTGACGAGGGGCAGGGGCAGGCCGTATTCGTCCTTTTCGTCGGCGAGCGTGACTGTATTGGCCAAGGAGGGTAAGACCTCCCCCACCATGGTGGCCCTGGCATAGAAGTTATAATCCAGCATGGTCCGGCGCAGCCCCGGGCCCCAGGTTTTGGCACCCAGGGCCAACCCCCGGGCCATGGCCACGGGCCGGACGCCGTGGGCGTGCAGGGTGTAGCCACGCGCAAAGCCGCGCCCAGTATCCGTCTCGTAAAAGGCCTGTGTGGAGGCGAGGACCGGCGTGCCCTTATAGAGCCGTACCTCTTTCTCAAAACGCGCGTACACGTCATGGCTGCTGTGCGGCATGATGCCCTTGCCCACCAGGCCGCTGCCGTTGGCCAGCCCCTGCGGAAAGGCGGGCGTGGCCGAGGACAGGAGCAGCCTGGGCATCTGGACCACGTAATTTGCCAGGATCACCACCCTGGCCCGCTGCCGGTACTCGCGGCCCTCGTGGACGAAGACCACGCCGGTGGCGCGCCCGCTGCGGTCGTCCACAAGGACCCGCACGGCCATGCAGTCCGAGAGCACCTCGGCGCCATAGCCGATCGCTTTTGGTATGTGCTGGATGAGGGTGCTGAACTTGGCATTGGGCATGCAGCCCTGGTTGCAGAAACCCCGGTTGATGCAGGGCGGCCGCCCGTCGTACGGCGCGGAGAGGATGGCCAAGGGGGAGACGACGCTCTCGATCCCCAGGCGGTCGCAGCCCAGCCGAAAAAGCATGGCGTTGGCGCTGATGGGTTCGCGCTCGGGGTAGGGGTAAGGCCCGTGAAAGGATCCCCACGGGAAGACCTTTGGCCCTGAGACCGCGATCTCGCGTTCCAGACGATCGTAATGAGGCACGAGGTCCGCGTAGGAGATCGGCCAGTCGTCCCCTACGCCGTCCAGCGACCGCGTGCGGAAATCGCTCTCGTGAAAGCGGAGGAAGACGCCGGTGAAATGCACCGTGCCGCCGCCCACGCCGCGCCCGGTGTTGTTGTGGCCCATGCGCAGCGGGTCGGCCCCGCCGACGAGGACCGTGTCCTCCCAGCCCAGCGCCTGCATGGACAGCTCGTCGCTGGCAAAGTCGGTCTGGGGGTTCCAAAAGGGCCCGGCCTCGATCAAGACCACGGAGAGGCCCGCTTTGGCCAGGTCGTGGGCGAGGAGGCCCCCGGCGGCGCCCGCGCCCACGATGCAGATGTCCGCCTCTTCGCGACCGTATTTGCGGTGTTCGAGATCGGCGTAGCGGTGGTCGAGGTAGTGGTCGACATGATGCCGGACCGGATCGCGGTTTTCCAAGAGCCCGCTCCTTCCCGGGAACAAGGTCATGGACGACGGAGATTTTGATCCCACGGCTCCCCTCTCCCCATGGGAGCGACCGGGGGTGAGGTTACGGCTCTGTCAATCATTCTCGCGCCGCGCCTCCCAGGGATCTGTGAGATCCAGCTCGGCCCGGACGTAGCCGCGGGGATACGCCGGCCCGCCGTGGCCGATCTCCGACCAGACCGCGGGATGCGAATAGTACGACTCGACCGCCAGGTCGAGCAGCTTTTTGAAGAGATCCTGTTGGGGCAGGCCCTGCCACGATCCCGTGCCTGGCAGCTCGCCGCGTTCCACCCGGCTGAGGAGATCTTGCCGCTCGGCGGGGGTGAGGTGGCGAAAGCCGCGGCCGCGCTCGTTCGAGGAAGTGGCCTCGATCGCCTGTAGACCGCGGCGGACGAGGTCGGCTTGCGGAGGGACGCCCGTCTTGCGTTGGCTCTCGCCGAGACCGCTTGCCAAGCGGCCGTCGATCTCGCTTACGACATATTTCAAAAGCGGTGCGCGCTCGTCGTCCAGGAGCGCCGCCGCGAGCGCGCCGAGTGTCGCCGCCTCGTCCCGGCTGAGAAACCTTGTCGGCTCTGGCGCCAGTCTCTTTTCTACGATCTCGCGGGTGTGATCGTCCCAGGCCCCGGCCTCGCGCATCACGTCGTACCCCGGATAATGCGGCGCGGTGTCCACGGCCTCACCTCCAATAAGCGGCAAAGAGGCCGACCGCGGCCAGGGCGCTCAGCATGAGCGGCAGAATGACGGGCGGGCCCACGAGGAAGTTCCGGTAGGCATAGCCGCCGACCCGTTGCCCCACGCCGCGGAAGTGGTAATAGAAACCGGCCAGCCCGGCCGCGGCCCCGATCCAGAAAAGGATCTTGACCGGCAAGGCGAGGGCCGCGGTGTCGGCAAGTGTCCACAAGAGGGCAAAAAGGCCGATGAGCAGCCCGCCGATGACCGGCAGCCACATGGCCGGGGCACGGAAGTTCTGGCGGTGGTGGAAGAGGGCGGCTTGGACAGCGACGAGGAGGTAGCCAAGGCCCACGAGGA
>JBLNBS010000134.1:0-3567 GCA_050260175.1 Patescibacteria group bacterium
GGCGCTTGGTTTCAAAGTGACCGTCGAGCCAATTACGCCGGCTGCTTGATGCGACTGGTTGTGCCATTGTCAAGGATCACTGGGTTACCGGGTTATTTTCTAACCAGCGTTGTGAAAAACCCCGAATTAATCCCTTCCCCCGGGTTAAGACCCGGGGCGGCTTTGGTACGTCCGTGTACGTCGCTCGCCCTTTAGCCCATCCTGGACGGAGCTAATCTGACCAACCCATCCATGGATAGAACCGATCCATCCGGTCTCAGGGCCATTCATGGTCCTTCGTGAAATTAGCGGCGTCCTTTAGGGCGCCGTTAGCTCTAGAACAGCCCCTTTTGCTCCGCTCTTACCTTTCGCGGCCGGGCTCCCTCCCGCGCCAAAAGCTCCTCCGGCAGGTCCGCGAGAAAGCGGGAGGGCGCCCGGCTTCCGCTCCCATCCGGCGGTCCGAGCAGGATCAAGACCTCAGCGGCGCGCGTCATGGCGACATAGAGGAGCCGGCGCTCCTCCGCCAGTTCCTCATCATCGTCCGCCCCCCGCCAAGGCACGACCCCATCCTCCAGGCCCGCGACGAAAACCACGGGGAACTCCAGGCCTTTTGCCGCGTGCATGGTCATGAGGCTGACGCCCTCGCCGCGCCGCATGTCCCCCTCGCGGCGCTCCTGGTCCCCCTCCGGGCCGCCCCCCAGGCGAAAGAGGAACTCCGCCAACGGGCGCCCGGCGGCCGCCCGCGCCACCTGGGTCAGGACCCGTGGCGGCTCGTCCCCGCCCCCCGGCGCGGCGCGCAGCAGGAGATCCGCGGCGGCGGTCGAGGCAGCGGCCATGCCGCGCAATTCCTCGACGAGGTCGAGCAGGCCCTGGATCCTGCCGTGCGCGTCGATGGTGAATTGGCCCAGGCGCAGAAGCTCCGCGGCGGCAGCCGCGTACGGGCAGCAGTTCGCCCGGGCAAAGCCGGTGATGGCGGCCAAGGGAGCGGCGCCGGGGTTAAAACGGGTTTCGCGCAGGGCGATGAGGAACCGTAGATCGGTCGGACGGTCGAGGTAGCGCAGGATGTCCAGGGCCTCCCTGACCGAGGGATCCTCGAGTATGGTCCGCTGGCCCAGGGCGCGGTAAGGGATGCCCTCGGCGAGCAGGGCTTCCTCCAGCGGGACCGCCTGGCGCGCGGTGCGAAAGAGCACGGCCATCTCGCCCAGGGAATACGTCTTTGCCGGGCGCCGCCCGCTCTGCCCATCCGCCGAGAGCATGCCCGTCCCTCCCACCAGGCGCTCTATCTCGCGCACCAGGACTTTGGCCTCGGCGCGCGGCCCGTGGACGGAAATGTAGCGCGGCCTCTGGCCCGCCGGCCCCTCCTCGGTCGCGGCGGCGCGCCCCATCAAGGCACGGGCAGCGGCGGTGACAGAACCGGTCGAACGGTAGTTGCGGTCCAGGACAAAGCAGCGGGCGCGCGGGAAGTCGTCCGATAAAGCCGTAAAGAAGCGGTGATCCGCCCCCCGGAAGCCGTAGATGGCCTGGTCCGGGTCGCCGATGACGAAGAGCCCCGCGCCGTCCCCGGCCAGGGCCTTGACCAGCCTGTACTGGACGGCGTTGACGTCCTGGAACTCGTCGACGAGGAGGTGGGCGGCCCTCTCCTTTGCCGCACGCGCCGCCTCCCCGCCCGCTTCCAGCACTTCCAGGGCACCGAGGAGGAGGTCGTCGTAGTCACACGCGCCCAGCTCTCGCAGGCGCTCCTGGTAGAGCCGGTAGGCCTTGGCCGCCTCCGCGGGGACCCCGGCGTCCCCGGGACGCAAGCCGCGGCTTTTAAGCCGGGAGATGTCATCCGGGGAGCACGACCCCTCCCCCCTCCCCCGCGGCGCCGCTTCCGCCAGGATCGCCGCCGCCTCACGCTGATCCAAGACCAGGGGGGGCGCGCCGGACGATTTGGTCAAAAGGTCCAAGCAGAAGCGGTGAAAGGTGCCGACGAAGACGCGGCCGGCCACTTCGCCCAGAAAGCCGGCCAGACGCCGCCGCATCTCGTCCGCGGCCCTGTGGGTAAAGGTGATGGCGGCAATGTTCTCCGGCCCGACTCCCCGCCCGATGAGGCAGGCGATGCGCCGCACGAGGGTACGCGTCTTGCCGGCGCCAGGCCCCGCCTGGACGATGACCGGCCCTTCGGGGGCGGCGGCCGCCTCGGCCTGGGCCCCGTCCAGGCCGTGAAGGGGATCGCCGGCCGGCCAGGCGGCGGCATCCTCGGCGGCCAGGGCCGCGGCGGACTCGCCCGCGCCCGTGCCGGCCGGGAGCTCGAGCTTGCGTCGCTCCGCCGGCAGGTCCGCTCCGGGCAGGCTGAAGAGCGCCGCCTGTCCCGCGAAATACCGCCGCTCCTCGGGCTGGAAGATCGTCAACTCCCCGTAGGCCCCGTCGTAACCCGGCCGGTACCTGACCTCCCCGGCCCGCACCCGGCGCACGCCCTCGGCCACCAGGGCGCCTCCCAGGTCGGCGATCCCGCCTAGATCGCCCTCCCTGAGGAGCGGGATCTCCGGGCCCATCTCCTCCACGAGCCGGCGGCATACCTCCTCCACCCGCCGGCTGCCCAGCCCCGCATCCAGGGCGTCGGCCGCGATCTGCATAAGCGAGACCAGCGAGACGTACGGCGGCGCCCCCTCCGGCCGGAACCCCTCGGGCCGGTCGGCCAGGGCGCAGGCCCGGTGGAGGACGCCCACGGTTACGGGCCGGCCGCAGACCCGGCAGAGCCCGCCCGCGGCCGCCGTCTCCCGTGGATGCCAGCAGACGCCGCAGTTGCGGTGGCCGTCGTAGTGGTACTTGCCCTCCTCGGGAAAGAACTCGATCGTCCCCGCGACGCGGCCCTCCTTGCCCCGCAGGGCCGCGGCCAGGCCCATGTAGGAGAGCTCCGCCTCGAATTCCACCGCCTCGCGGCCCAGCTTTTCCGGGGAATGGGCGTCGGAGTTGGAGACGAGCCGCAGGCGGTCCAGGGCCGAGAGGCGCCAGTTCATGGGAGGGTCCGAGGAGAGGCCCGTCTCGTAGGCCGTGACCTCGGCGGAAAGATCGCCGAAACACTCCTCCAGGGCGTCGAAACCCGAGTTGGCGCCGAAAAGGGAGAAATGCGGCGTCCAGATGTGGGCCGGGATGAGGATCGCCTCCGGCTCAGCCTCGAGGATCAGGCCAAGGAGCGTCCGGCTGTCGAAACCCGTGATGGGCCGTCCGTCGGCCCGCAGGTTGGCGCCCCGGTCCTCCAGGCTCCCGGCAACCTTGTCCGCGGCCTCGAGGGAGGGGAGCAGGACCAGGTGGTGGATCTTGCGCGTCCTGCCGTCCTGCTTGTAGATGCAGCTGATCTCCCCCGTGACGAGGAACCGCACCCCAGCGGCCGGCCCCGCCGCGTCCCGCAGCCGGTAGAGCCCCTCCTCCGCCTCCACAAGCTCCTCGCGCAGTTCCGCCCGCCACCCGGCGTGGGTGAAATCCCCCGTGCCCACCACGGTCAAACCCTTGCGCGCCGCCACGGCCGCCAGCGGCCCGGGCCGGCACTCGCCGCTCGTGGCGCGGGAAAAATGGGAGTGGATGTGCAGATCGGCGAGGAAGGGCATG
>JBLNBS010000135.1:0-24900 GCA_050260175.1 Patescibacteria group bacterium
CAAAGCGGGCCGGACAGGGCTTTGGAAAGATCGTTCAGGTGTAGCCCGGGGATTCATCTCATACCCACGATGGGTAAAAGGCAGCGACGACCAAGGATGGTCCAAAGCAGCCCCCCGGGTAAAGAGACGGGTTTTTCACACCGCCTTTAGAGTGCCTATGTAACCTCACCCACGGTCCTCTCCCTCTGGAAGAGGGCCTTCCCCTCTCCCGCGGAGCGGGAGAGGGGAACCGAAGGGGTGAGGGTTCACGTACGAATGGGCACAGCCGGCGAGGCCTCGCGGGCAATCCCGCGTTAGTTGACGAACCGCCGCAAGACTCCCGCCAGGTCGGGTTGGCCGATCTCCTGCAATTCGTAGTGGACCCGCACCGCCGGCTTGTTCAGGCGGATCACCCGGCGCAGGTCGATGGGCGTGCCGATGACCACCACCTCGGCGTCGGAGGAGTTGATGGTGGCGGCCAGTTCCGCCATCTGCCTGGCGCCGTAACCCATGGCCGGCAGCAGGCGACCGATGTGGGGATACTTGTTGAAGGTCTCCTGGATGCTCCCGACGGCAAAGGGGCGCGGATCGACGAGAGAAGCCGCGCCGAATCGCTTGGCAGCCACCGTGCCCGCACCGTACTCCATCTCGCCGTGCGTGAGCGTGGGGCCGTCCTCCACCACCAACACGCTCCGGTCCCTGACCGCCTCGGGATCCTCGAGGTAGATCGGCGAGGCCGCCTCGATGATGGCCGCACGCGGATTGATGGCCGAGACATTGGCCCGCACCCGGTCGATCCCGGCCGGCTCGGCCGTGTCGATCTTGTTGATGACGATCGCGTCGGCCCTGCGCAAGTTCGCCTCGCCCGGGTGGTACTTGAGCTCGTGCCCGGGGCGATGCGGATCAGCCACCACGATGTGCAGGTCCGGCTGGTAAAATGGCAGGTCGTTGTTGCCGCCGTCCCAGAGGATGACGTCGGCCTCCCCCTCGGCAGAGCGGAGGATCTCCCCGTAGTCCACCCCGGCATAGACCACGGTGCCGCGATCCAGGTGCGGTTCGTATTCCTCCCGCTCCTCGATGGTGCACTCGTGCCGGTCGAGGTCGGCATGGGTGGCAAACCGCTGGCATGCCTGTTTGGCCAGGTCGCCGTAGGGCATGGGATGGCGCACCACGACCACGCGCAGGCCCATCTCCTTGAGGAGCATGGCTACCTTACGGGTCGTCTGGCTCTTGCCCCCGCCCGTCCGCACGGCGCAGACCGCGACCACGGGTTTGCCCGCCCTGAGCGCCGTGGCATCCAGGCCCATGAGGCGAAAATCGGGTCCATGCGCGAGCACTCTGGAGGCCACGTGCATCACGTACTCGTGGGGGACGTCACTGTACGCAAAGACCACCTGGTCGACGGGATTTTCCGTCATGATCCGCTCGAGATCCGTCTCGGGATGGATGGGGATCCCCTGCGGGTAATGGGGTCCGGAAAGCGCCGGCGGATAGAGGCGCCCCGCGATGTCCGGGATCTGCGTGGCGGTAAAGGCCACCACCTCGTAGGCCGGGTTCTGCCGGAAATGGACGTTGAAGTTGTGAAAATCCCGCCCGGCCGCGCCCATGATCAGGACCCTTGTTCTTGCCATGCTACTCGCCCCTCGTTCGGCCGGCAGGGCCGGCCAGATTGTCCTCTTTTATACATTTTTGTATAGCGCCCGGTAGGGAAAGGCCCGCGCCTTTCCTTGCGTCCACTGGATGAGTCTGCCCGGTTCGGAGGTTTTCCAAGACGCCGGGTACTGGCAGATTCTTCACACCGCCCTAACTCATGAGCAGCGCCAGGACCGCCTTTTGGGCATGCAGCCTGTTCTCCGCCTCATCAAAGACCGCCGACTGCGGGCCGTCGATGACCTCGTCCGTGATCTCCTCACCGCGGTGCGCGGGCAGGCAGTGTAGGACGAGCGCGTCCCCGCCGGCCGCGGCCAGCAGCTCCCCGTTGACCTGATAGGGCTGAAAGACCTTGACCCGCTCCGCGTGCTCCACCTCCTGGCCCATGCTCGCCCAAACGTCGGTATATAGCACATCGGCCCCCGCCGCCGCGGCGAGGGGATCGTGCACCACTTCCACTTTGGCCCCGGTTGCCTTTGCGTCCTCCATCGCGGCGGCGACGATGCCGCGATCCGGCATGTACGCCGGCGGGCAGCAGATCGTGACGTGCATGCCGACCTTGGCTCCCCCGAACATGAGGGAATGAGCCATGTTGTTGCCGTCGCCCACGTAGACCAGGCGCAGGCCCTCCAGGCGCCGCCTCTTTTCATAGATGGTCAGGAGATCGGCCAGCACCTGGCAGGGGTGGAGCAGATCGGTGAGGCCGTTGATCACCGGCACGGATGCGCTCTCGGCCAGGTCAAGGACGTCCTGGTGCGCAAAGGTCCGGATCATGATGCCGTCCACATAGCGGCTGAGCACCCGGGCCGTGTCGGCGATGGTCTCGCCCCTCTTGAGCTGCAGGTCGCTGCCGGAGAGAAAGAGCGCGTAGCCGCCCAACTGGTACATGGCGACCTCGAACGAGATCCTGGTCCTGGTGGAACTCTTGGTGAAGATCATGGCCAGCGTCTTGCCCTGCAGGGGCCGCGCGGCGAGGCCCGCCCTCCGTTGGGATTTGAATGAGGCGGCGGTCTCGATGATCTCCCAGATCTCCTCCGTGGACAGGTCGTGCAACGAGATCAGGTCGCGCCCGCGTAAACTTGACACCAGGGCATCCCTCCCTTGCCATATACAACGAGTTTTGCCATGGCGCACCGATGAAGCGAAAAGCGCAGTGCTCTTATGCGTTTTCGCCACCCATGGGTTAAAGAACAACTCGTTGCATAGATGGATTGTACACCAGCGCCGCGGCACGATCAACCTCGGATGACGGTGCCCGCTTCGCCCGCCCAGACCTTCTCCGCCTGGTTGAGGGCGCCGATGACGGCGTATTCGCCTCCCTGGGCGAGGAAATTGACGGCCGCCTCGATCTTAGGCCCCATGCTCCCCGCCTTGAAATGCCCGTCCGCCAGGTAACGGCGAGCCTCCGCCGCGGTCATGGCCTCGATCTCGACCTGGTCCGCCCGGCGGTAATTGAGGCAGACCCTGGGCACGTCCGTGAGGATAAAGAGGGCTTGTGCCTTGACCTCGGCCGCCAGGCAGGCGGCGGCCAAGTCCTTGTCGATGACCGCCTCCACGCCGCAAAGACCTTTTGGCGTCCGGCAGACCGGCACCCCTCCCCCGCCCGCCGCGATGACGACCGCTCCCGCCTGCACCAGGCGGCGGATCAAGTCCCGCTCGAAGATCTCCACCGGCTTGGGCGAGGGCACCACCCGCCGCCAGCCCCGGCCCGCGTCCTCGCGCATGAGGTAACCCTTTTCGCGCGAGAGCGCCCTGGCCTCGGCCTCGTTGTAGAACATGCCCACCGGTTTTGCGGGATTTAAAAAGGCGGGATCCCCGGGCTCCACCACCACCCGCGTCAGTATGGTCACCACGCGGCGCGGCGTGCCGGTCTCCGCCAGGGCGTTGTCCAGAGCCTGCTGGAGGAGGTAGCCGATGAGGCCCTGGCTCTGCGCGCCGCACACGTCCAGGGGCATGGGGGGCACCTGGCGCCTGGCCTCCTCGTTCTGCCGCAGGATGTTCCCGACCTGCGGGCCGTTGCCGTGCGTGATGACCACGTCGAGCCCGGTGCGGAGCATGGCCGCGATCTGGGCGGCCGCCAGCGCTGTGTTCTCGCGCTGTTCCTCGATGGTGCCGCGCTGGCCCGGTTTCAAAATAGCGTTCCCGCCCAGGGCCACAACCACCCGCTTGACCAACCCGTTACCCCCTTTCCCGCACGAAAACACCGGCAGAAACCGAGTTTATCACGCCCCTGCATAAGGCCGAGGCTGTTCTACCCCCCGTGATACTCCTTGTAAACGTACGGCGAGGTCATGGCGGCGAGCAGGGCCCCGTACGAGGGGATGAACTGGACCTCCTCCCCCACGGCCAGGCCCGCCCGGTCCGCCAGGATCAAGTGATCCGAGCTGGCGCCGAGGATCTCGATCCCCTCCCGCAGGGGCCGGAGCCCCTCCGGCACGCAGTCCTGGCGCCCCAGGGCCAAGATCGCGCGGCGTTCCCAGCCGCGATCCGGGAAATGGGGCACCCGGCCGAAGGCGTCCTGGCAGATCACCCCCAGGGGCACCGAGGGCTTACGCTGCACCTCGATTACCTCCGCCGCCAGGCAAAAGCCGTCCTGCCGCAGCCCGGGCAAGGGGCGGCGCGCGATCGTCTCCACCCCGAGCAGGATGCCCTCGCCGATACGAAGGTGGTTGATGCCCGGCGGCAACACCCCCTCCCAGAGCAGGGGCAGGGAACTGGTGTTGCCCCCGGAGACCAGGGGGAGGGGCAGCGAAACGGCTTTCCGGATCGCGGCCGCCATCTCCAAAAGCAGGCCCAGGTTCGCCGGGGTTGGCTTGATCCCGCCGAAACACGTCAGGTTGGCGCCCAGGCCGGCCAACTCCACGCCGCGCATGGCCGCCATCTCCGCCGCGGCCGCGGGGATCCGGTCGGGCCAGAGGCCCTCGCGCAGATCGCCGAGATCGGCCATGAGCACGAGGCGGACCCCCCGCCCGGCCGCGCCGAGCAGGCGCGCCGTCTCAGGCTCGGAGACGAGGATCAGGTCGGCCAGTTCCGCCGCTTCCGCGGCCCGGCTCGGCATGGGCAGGCGCAGGAGCATGAGCGGCACCCGCCCGAGCCCCGCCCGGCGCAGGCCGGCCAGGTTTTCCAGGCGCGAATCGGCCAGCATGACCGCGCCCCCCGCCAGCATGGCGCGGGCCACCTGCGGCGCGCCGCAGCAGGCCTTTGTGACGCCGGCCACGGTCACGCCGGCCGCGGCCGCGCGCCGCACCACCTCGGCGGTGTTGGCGGCAACCGCCTCCAGGTTCACGCTCAGGCGGGGATTGGGCACAGGCTCACATCCCCAGGCTCCCGCGAAGGATGCGCATGGCCGCGCGCGGCCAGCATGCACAGAGCACCCCGCAGGCCGCCATGACATAGTCGTGGTCCAGGAGCACGCGCGGGGCCTCGGGCAGGAGGAGATCCCGGCCGGCTCTCCCCCCGATCTCGGCCAGGGCGCTCTCTCCGCCGGGCAGCCTGGTCAGCGCCCCGCCCGTGCCGATCGCCCACCTGACCGCCGTCAGGTCCCGGCCGCTGATGACCTCAACGCGCCCGGCCGGAGTGAAGATCTGTTTCAGCCGCCCGGCGTGGCGGCCGACCGCCTCCCTGACCGCGGCCCGCGTGAATTCGGCCGCCAGGCGTTTTTCATCGTCACGCAGAGGCAGGGCGGGGGGGATCTCCTCCCTGCCGAGCAGGGCCGCGATCCTGGGCGCGTTGCGGCAGACGCCCAAGTCCCCCTCCACGGTGCGCTTGGCAAAAGGTTCGGGCTCCAGCAGGCGGTCGCGGAGCGCGGCCGAGCCTTCGGTGACGGAATGAACGTCGGTGGTAGCCCCGCCGACGTCCACCACCAAAAGGTCGCCGATCTCGCGGTAGAGAGCCTCGGCCGCCAGCATCACCGCGCCCGGGGTGGGAATGATGCGCCCGCCGATCTCCTCCCTCACCTGGTCCATCCCCGGCGCCCTGGTGATCTGCTCTTCAAAGACCCTATGCAGCACCTTTCTGGCCGGTTCGACGACGAGCTGGTCGATGCCGGGGTAGACGTTGGGCAGCAGGCAGACCTCGCGGTCGGCCCCGGCAAAGATGGCCGCCACCCTCCTTTGCAGGGCCACGTTGCCGGCGTAGACCACCGGCGCCCGCCAGGACAGGCCCGCCAGGCGGCGGGCGTTCTCGAGCACGGTCCGCTCCTCGCCGTAATCGACGCCCCCCGCCAGCAGGATGAGGCGCGGCGCGATCTCCTCGATCTGCGCGAGATCATCGGGGCCCAGAAGACCGGCCGTGATCAGGCGCACCACCGCGCCCGCGCCCAGGGCCGCCTCGCGGGCAGCCCTGGCCGTCATATCGTAAACCAGACCGTGCACGGTCACGGAAAGCCCGCCTGCGGCGCTGCTCGTGGCCAGGGTGGGCGCCCGGCCGATGGGGCCGATCGCCTCCTCCAGGGCCTCGCGGGCCTTGCGGAGGCCGATGCGGACGTCGCCCTCGTCCACCGTGGTCATCGCCTGGCCCTGGCCCGCCAGGCGGGGCGCGTCCCCGTCCAGACCGGCAAAGGCGTTGACCAGCGTGGTCGTGCTGCCGATCTCCGCCACCAGCACCAGGCCGGACGGCGCCCTCTCCGCCATCCTCAGCGCCCCCGCCGCGCGCGCCGCGCGCGCACCAGGAAACTGGCGACCTCCAGGCCCCTGGTGCCCCTGCCAAAGCCACCGTCGAGCCCTTCCTCCCGCGCCATCTCCCCTGTGACCTGCGGCCCGCCGGCAACGAGCACGAACCGCTCCCGCACGCCCTTTTCCAGGCAGAGCTGGTGCAGGCGGCGCATGTTCCGGCGATGGATGTCGGCGTGCGAGATGACCGTGGAAATCAGGATAGCCTCGGCCGCGTACTCGATTGCGGCGTCGATCGCCTTGGCGACCGGCACCGAGGTGCCGAGGTAGAGGCTCTTGAAACCGAAACCCTCCAGCCCGCCGTGTTTGATGTCGAGGATCTCGCGCATGCCCACGGAGTGCTCGTCTTCACCCACGGTGGCCGCGACCAGGCGGTAGGGCTCGTGCTTGAGTTCCGCCCGGATCTCCTCGGGGCTCAGGGGGGATTCCCTAGTGGGGACGACCAGTTCATCCTCGTCCAGGGCAAAACCGATCCTGCCCTTGATCTCCACCAGCGTCCCCTCGGCCGGGTGCATGACCTCGGCATGGATCACCTCGACGTCGGCCAGGTTCATGCGCCGGCCGATCTCCACCGCGGCGGCTTCCGCCAACTCGAGCGGGACAGGCAGGAACATGGTGACGGAGAGAAAGCCGTCCCCCCGCCACTGGACCTCCGGCTTGACGTGCCCCCTCCCCTCTTTGGCGTGTTCAGCCAGCCTCCGCCGGACGTTGTCCTCCTCGTCCAGTTCGTCGAGGTAGGCGATCTTTTCGGGCCGGCAGAGCGTGCAACCCCCGATGAGAGCGCAGGGCCGCTCCGCCGGCTCGGGCAGGTTGTTTTGGCCGAAATGCGCGCAGACCGGGGCGAAATAATCCGGCTCCCTGGGCACGACCGTCCCCGCGCCCACGCCGCCGTCGATGCGCCTGGCGATACCGTCGCCCACGCCCTCGGGGTAATAGCCGGAATCGACGAAGAAGGCCTCCTCGACCGCTTTGAAATAGCCGCCCAGTTCCAGCATCTCCTGGAGGAAGAGGACCGCCCGCTCCTTGATCTCCCTCACCCTCGCGGGCAGCTCGCCGTCATCCCTGAGCCGCACGAGTCGCCGCAGGCCGTCCAGGCCCACCAGCACCTGGCGGGCCGTGTCGACGGCGTGGATGTTGTTGTAGTGCCAGGGGACGTTCCTGGCCTCGTCGGGCGTGATGGTGCTCTGGATGTCCGCCGAGGTCAGGCGGGAGAGAAAGAGGTTCAGGGCGTGGGTGACCGTGGCCTCCCGGGTGGAACTCGTGATGTACTTCGTGTTCATCTGGGCGCGCATGCGGTAGCCAGAGAAGAAATCGCGCAGGGCCACGGCATAGGGGAGGTCGAGGCGCATCTCCGGCAGGGGCGGCACGACGGGGGGCACGGTGGAAAGGCAGATGGAATCCATGGGCATGCCGGACGCGATGGAAAAGGCGCAGTTTATGGCGTGCTGGACCATGAGTTCCGGCATGACCTTCCAGGCCTCGCGGGCCGTGGCGTTGGCGTTGTGCGCCCCGTCGATCTGGATCATGCCGCCCCAGGTCATGACCTTTTTGGCCTCGGCGGCATCCACGAACGAGCGGACCATGTTGACGTTGCGGTAGAGTACGTTGTACTGGGGGTCCTGGTGGGCGCCGTTGACCCCCTCCTCGGCAAAGAGCACCGCGATCTCCGGCCCCGCCAGGCCGCTGACGTACGAATGGAGGTTGATGGGCCTGCCCACCTCGTCCTCCATCAGGTCCAGGGCTTTCCTGGTAGCGCGAAGCTGCTTTCGGGTGATGGGGATGCCGCCGATCCCCTCGGGCGTCCCCTCCATGAGCCCGTCGATGTGGCTCTGACCGGTCGTGCGGATGACCATGATGTGATCCGCGCCGTGCCAGACCGCCATGCGCATGCGCCGCAGGTCGTCCTCGAACCTGCCCGAGGCGATCTCCGTGGTCACCGTGCAATCGGGCTGCGGGTCAATCGCGCCGAAGTACCCGGCGGCGGGCAGCGGGATGCCGCGCCGCAGGGGCGCGGAGATCTGGTCGTACGCGAACTGCCCGATCACCGTGCCCGGCGGCGCCTGGTCGCGCCAGTGCCACCCCTGGCGCCTGGGCCGGTAATGCTCGAGATCCGCCAGGATCGCTTCCACGTCAAGCTTTGTCTCGGGCAAGAGCGTCACGGCCGGCCACCTCCTCCGCCTCGTCCCAGCCCTTTCCGGCTGCCAGCATCCGGCCGGCCTCCAGGTAAGGCAGGCCCTTGGCCCGGGCGTAGCGCCAGACGACGGCGCCCGCGCCCTTGCCGAGCAGGCCCCGTTCCACACAGCGCGCCGTAATGGCCTGGGCCTCCAGGGAGGAAAAGCCCATGCGCAGGAGGACCGAACGCTCGATGGAGGGCGTGGTGTGGGTGCGGGCCAGTTCCACCAGTGGAGAGACAAGCTCCGCGGCCAAATGCCAGAACCGCTCCTTGAGCTCCTCGTCGCTCAGGGAGGCCAAGGGCAGGCGGCGCGTTGTAAAATCGTCCTCGCGGGGCATAAATGAGCCTCCGTTCTCTAATCGGGACTATTCTCTGTACCATAACGACTAAATGAGCTTTGTATATATCCTCTTAAAATGGGTGTATATAATCGGTTAAGCACTTGTCTCGCAGATCCTAAAGCAATTACTACTTTTAAAATTCACACTATGTATAAAAATAAATTCTTGCATACACTATTGCATAGTTCAAGACAGTGATGATTGTAGTCCTTCCACTAGTAGATTAAGAATTAATCTTCGAAACGGGAATCATAAGCAGTACTTAGTGCGTGTATAAAATCATTCCATCGAAGTCCACTGGTATCTGGTGGTAGATCAGGATGGATGGATGCGGTGTTCGGATCGTAAACAACGACACCGACACCTTCTAATAAATGTGCTGCATCTCCTTCATTCCGTCGCCCACCGGCCCGAATAAGCCGATTAACTGCTCTTTCAATAAGATGAGTGGTGCTCTTTTGCTGAGAACCATCGAATTCCACTGTAGGTATAGTCAAAACTCCACCAATTACGGCAAATGGAAATTTTAAATGCAAATTCACGGCAAAAGTACGTATATCACCGAAACGATTCCATATCGCTCTACCGACTGCGAGATTCACAGGCTTCAACTCAACAGCGAGACGTAAACCGTCAAGTGGATGAAATTGAGTGACATCTGCCTGTACAATACGAAGAGCACCTGCAACTTCGCGTTCTCCAACCTGGACATTTACAATAGGTGGTGAAGTATTTGCCAAAGCGCTTGCAAGTGCACGGCCTAAAACGGTTGACAGACGAATTTGTGCTGCTTTCTTAATTTCTGGACTTATTGACGATGATATAAGCACATATTCACTGACAGCTCTAATATAATCATCAATAGTGAGTTGTCGTTCATCGGATGACAGCAAATCAAGCGTGCTGAGACCAAGATTCTGTTGAATAGTCTTTGTATTTTTGCTCATATCGCCTAATCACCTCGAGTTGATTATTATGAACTCCGTATTTTTTAAGTCTTTGTTCAATAATATCAATATATGAGGGTTCGATGTCAACTGATATAGAATTTCGGTTACTATTATGAGCAGCAACAGCAGTTGTCCCGGTTCCTGCAAATGGATCAACTACAATGTCCCCGACAAATGAAAACATGTTAATTAGACGTCTAGGGATTTCTAATGGAAAAGGAGCAGGATGGACACTTCTAAGTTGACCAGATACATCTGCCCATATTGATTGAAACCATTTGGTATAGTTCTCTGTGGATATATAAGACATTTTTTCTTGTATAATTGTGGGTTTCCGATAGCCTCCGGGTTTTCTCAAAAATAATATGGTTTCTACATCATTCTTAACAATCCCGTTCGGAAGATTTGGTTTACCAAGAAACCTTGAAGAAGTCGATGCCTCTAGTCTTATATTAGATACTTTAAGCCATCTAATCGGCGTAAGATTATCGAATCCTATGCGCCGTGCTCGGACCTGTATATCACCTGCAAGGGGTAATACGTGATGTCTTCCGCCTTTTCGTCGAGAAATGCAGACATCTCCAACTACACATGCAATACGTCCACCAGGAACGAGGATTCGAAGACATTCAGCCCATACTTTATCCAGCTCGTTCAAAAAAATTTCATATGATGCAAGGTTCCCTAACTGTCCTGATTTGTCAGGATACTCAATTAAATTACTATATGGTGGACTAGTACAAACCAAATGCACTGTTTCAGATGGAATAAAGCTTAAATCTCTTGCATCACCCTCATAAACGGCATGTTTAACAAATGGGTTATTCATAAATGAAGCACCGCCTTCCCGAACGGTATGACTTGAGCACCGAAAACCTTAAGGTCAATCCTATATTCTCGACTGCGCTGGTTTATCCTCCCGTGGGTTGGGTTCTGAATGACTCGTCACTTATCCTCTTTCCAAATCCTTTCCACATCCTCAGGCAATAACCGTGTCTCCTCGGCTATGAAAGCTATATCCGTGCCGGTCAAGGTGTAGCCCGGATGCGCCTCGCGGAGATGGCGCAGGTACGAGCGGCGCACTTCGGCGAGGGGGATCTCCTCGACGTGGAGCTGCCCGGGATGTTCAGGGAGGACGATGCGCCGTCCCGGCTCGTTCAGCCTGGGATCGCCGCGCAGGATCTCAACCCCCTGCTCCCGGGCAAAGGAGAGCTGCGCCAGGTGGTGTTTGCCCGCGCCCGTGTACTCGGTCTCCTGGACGACCACGATCTCGTCGGCGGGGAGATCCTTTGCCAGAACCATGGCGGCGGCCAGCGACGTGTTGCCCGCGGGGCCGCGTTCCAGGCCTTCCAGTTTGGCCAGGAGCTCGGTGACGTAAAAAACCTCCCCCTGGCTCACGAGGAGGTAGCGGTCGAGGTACCGGAGGGCGCGGGCCGCGTTGTAAGGCACATCCGCCCGGTCGGGGCGGGTCAGGAAGGGCAGCCCAAAACCGCTGTGCCCCGTGGTAAAGGACTTGCGGTTGAAATCGCGGTCGCTGGCCATGTGCAGGCCGCGCAGGTCCACGCTGACCCCGGCCACGGCCGTGTTGCGGCAGCCCGCCCGCCTGAGCCCCCGCGCGGTGCCCGTCACATTGCCTCCACCGGCGTGGGTGACGGCCACGACCGCGGGTTCGCGGCCGTAGCGGGCGAGCACTTCCCGGCCGATCTCGCCGCCCAGCGTCTCGATGCCCGCCACGCTATAGGGCGTGTAGAGCGAGGCGTTGAAATATCCGGTCTCCTCGAGGAGCAGCAGGAAGAAATAGAAGAGCTCCGGCCCGACCGTCAGCCGCCAGACCTCGGCCCCATAGGCCTCGCAGGCGCGGCCCTTTTCGAGGATCTCGGGCTGGCCCACACCCCGGCTGTCAAAAGCCTCCTGCACCACGATGCAGCGGAGATTCCTCATGGCCGCCTGCGAGGCCATGGCCGCGCCGTAGTTGCCGCTGGTGGCGGCGATGACGCCGGCATACCCCGCCTTTGCCGCCTGGTGGACGGAGAGCGAGGCCCGCCTGGCCTTGAAGCTGCCCGAGGGGTTGGCGGCCTCGTCCTTGACCAGGATCCGGGCGCCCCGCCCGGCGGGGGCCTGGGATCTGACCAGGGCGGTGAGGTTCCTGAGCTCCAGGAGCGGGGTGCGGCCGACCCCGGTCTCGGCCTGGATCTCCGCGGCCGCGCGTTCATCCAGGCCGACGGCGCCCATGAGCGCCTCGTAGTCAAAGGCCACGGGGCTCTGCCGGTAGGACGCGTAATCGAGCCCCACCGCGGCACGCATGATCTCCTCGCGGCGGGCCATGACGGCGGCGTAGGACGTGTCCACGCTAGACCTTCTTTCCCCGGGATACCCTCACCCCTGTGTCCCCTTCCCCGCGCGCGGGGGAGGGAGGAGTCAGCTGGATTTCTTCTCCTCGCCCGTATGCGGGAGAGGGGGATCAAGGGGGTGAGTGTCCCTCAGGCTTCGATGCCCACGTTGCCAAGGATCTTCCTGGCCTCTTCGCCAACGGTCCAAAGCTCCGGGACGGGCCGGCCAAAGCCGTGCCCATAGGCGGGATTGGCCTCGCGCAGGATTCCCCCGGCCTCCCGGCCGGCGGCGGTGCGGATCCGCGCCGGCCCGCCCACGGGCGCGGGCGCGAGGAGAAAGCCCTTGACCCTGGCGGCAAGCGGTACGGCCGCGGTTTCGGGCGGTACCCCGGCAGCGCGTTCCCCCGGGGCGAGGACCGTCCGCTCGATCTCGACCCAGGTACCGGCAGGAATAACGTTATCCTCACCCACGGGCAAACCTCCCGCATAAAACTGCTGCTGGCAAAGGTGTAGCGGGCGTGGCGCCTGACGGCGAACCCGTTCGGAAACAGGATTAATCCAGGATCGCCGCAGGCACGGGCAGATCGTTCATGCAGAGCAAACCCGGCCTGGCCTCGATTACCCTGGGGATCATGTTGACGGCCACGGCCATGGTACCAAGCCCTCCCGGGATCTCGGGTTTGATGGCCAGGCTTACGCCGGGAGTGCCTTCGATGTTAATGTAGTCGCCGGTCTCCACGCCCTCGGCGGACGGCGCCACCTGCTGCGGGTGCTCCAGTTCCAGGACGACTTCCCCGTTCCTATATCCGTAAGCCAGGTGGCGGCAGCCGGCGACCCGGCCCGGTTCCACGGTGACATAGCGGGCCTCGCGGCGCACCCGCGCCACGATGGGCTCGCGCACCTCCTCCACCCTGTCCAGCCGCCAGCCGACCGCGGCCGCGATCATGGCGGCCGACTGCTGAAAGCCGATATGACCTACGATGGTACCCGCGTTCAAACCGGCGGCAAACTCCTCCGGCGTCGTGCCCACGCCCTGCGTGCGCATGACCGTGGGACCGTACGGCGAGAGATCGTTGACGCGCGCCGCCCTGATGCGCCGCACGTCGTGGCAGACCCCGGTGAGGGCGACGATGAGCGTATCCAGGACGAAGCCGGGATTGATACCCGTGCCGAGAACCGTCACGCCCCGTTCGCGGGCCAGATCGTCCAAGCGGCGGGCCGCCTGCGCGTCGGCCACCCAGGGATAGGCCATCTCCTCAGCCAGGGAGACGACGTTGCATCCCGCCCTGACCGCCGCCTCGATCTGCGGCACGACGGTGCGGAGGAAGGAGTCGGTGGCAATGACGGCCACGTCGGGCCGCGCGCGCGATATGGCAAGTGCGGCGTCCGCCTCGACCTTGACGCCCAGAGGAGCCGTTTCTACTACCTCGCCCAGGTCCCGCCCGATTTTGGCCGGATCGAGATCGGCGCCGGCCACGAGCGCGAAACCGGGTTTTGCCGCCAAGAGACGCGCAATCCCGCCGCCCATGGCGCCAAGACCCCAGACCATGACGCGCACCGGTTCCATGGAGCACACCCCCCTCAAGACTATACATTCTACGCATAAAGATGAATTCCTGCATATAATGGAAGAATTTTCCTCTATATGGGCCGGAAGTGAGGACGTGAAGTTTTCATGGCGCTCTTAATATGCCCGTGATTGTGGGGAAAGGCAGACGGAGGGAGAGGTGAAATCCGGCGACAAGGCGGTAGAACCTTGCCGGGCCTTGGTTTCCCTAGGAGTTTGTGCGACTGACCTGATTTATGGCATACGGAGCACAAATTCTGGTATCAAGTACCACGCGGTACCACTGTATCTAGTGGTCATTGGCCATTACGCACACAGGCTCCTGGGGAAGAGACCATGGGGAACACTGCATAGCGGGCGGGCGCCGATCCCATACTGTTATCCGGAACTGGAAGAGATGGCGGGGAGAATCGTTTTGAGATACCTGATCCGTGCCGCAAGACTCCCTTTTATCAGCGCAAGCTCTCTTCCTGCGATCATCGGCTCGTTATCCGCTTTTTACGAAAAGAAAGCGTTTGACCCTATACTTTTTTTACTGACAATTATCGGTGTCGGATTCGTGCATATCGCGGCAAACTTATTCAATGAGTTTTACGATTACTTATCAGGCGCGGATGCGCATAACAAACAAGGCATATTTCCTTTCACCGGTGGTTCAAGGGTACTGGTCGAGGGAAAAATCCCGGCAATTGTTGTTTTTTGGGGCGCATTAGCGGCGGTAATCATATCGGGCATCATCGGGATCTACTTGACTTTTCAGTCAGGAGTCTGGGTGATGATCTTGTATCTCGTTGGTCTTTTGACTGGTGTGTTATATGTCCATCCCCACCTTAGTCTGGTAAATCTGGGCTTGGGAGAACTGATAATCGGATTGGATTATGGCCTATTGTCAGCATTGGGAGCATATTATGTTCAAGCCGAGACTTTCTCAATATCCTGTGCAATGGTTTCTCTCCCTATCGCATTAGCCGTGACCTCCATCTTGCTCATTAATGAATTCCCCGACTATGCGGGCGATAAAATTGTTACCAAGCTGACACTCGTCGTAAGGATAGGCAAGAAGAAGGCGTCAATTCTGCTTACTTGTCTGCTAGCCTTATTATTAGTTATAATTATATTAAATGTTTTGTTTGCTTTTACGAGCATATGGAGTTTAACAGGCTTATTTGTTCTACCACTATTCATCAATGCTGCCTTGCATGTATTGCGTTATCATGATGATTCGTCAAGAATATTACCAGCTATCCTTTCCATCATAACTGGTCATCTATTCATCGGTATCTATTACGCTTTTGCTTGCTTATCACTAGAAAATACTGTCCTGATTAATTTTTTGTTATACATAAGCATCATATTAATTCAAATTTGCTCGATGAAAAGACTTGGGACATTTGTTCAGATAAAATGTTTCTATTTTGATCGTAAAATGATGGCCCAATGAACCAGTTAATTAGTGAGCTAGAGGGAAATTACCTGGAGTATCTAACGAATGTATTCACCATTATCAACAATTCGATAACCATATCCAATCTTTCTAGAATCAAAAATGTATTAAGTTATCATTTTAAGCATAAAGGCCATATGATACGACCGATGCTGGTATATATCTCGACAAAATTGGCCACTCTTGCCGTGCCTCAACAAATCAATCGAAAAACAGCGTACTTATCTGCCTCAATTGAATTACTACACAATGCAAGTCTTGTGCATGATGATGTCCTCGATAATGAAAGAACAAGGCGTCAGGCAAAATGTCTCCACAGGGTTTTTGGACAGAAAAATGCAATCCTTGCCGGAAATATTTATTATATCAAGGCCATCGAACTGAGCGTGCTCCACCTTGAGCCATCGCAAACATCCAGCCTGCTCAAGACGGCCACGGATATGTGTTCCGGTGAAATCCTGCAGCAGCAGTATGAAGGGAAAAGTACACCGGAGATTATATATCTCGAAATAATCCGCAAGAAGACCGCTTCACTTACGGCTCTGGCCTGCCGGGAAGCGGCAAGGATCGCCGGCGCTCCCCCCGAGACAGCGGCGGATCTGGGCAGGCTCGGCGAGCTGATCGGCATCGTCTACCAACTGCTCGACGATCATCGCGATCGCGATGTCCGCCTCGATGAAGGATTCGACCTGGATTGCCATTTGAGGACCTGCGCCGGCCTGTTCGAGGGGACGATCGGCAGGTACGGGAACTCACGGTACGCGCAGGTTTTCCGGGAGCTGATGGAGGCCCTGCTCGCGGAGGCCGGGTATGCCACGCACCCAGTCTGGTCCTGACGGAGACCGCCCGGCCGGCGGCTCATGTCGCCGTCACGCCGGATAACCACCACGTCATCTAGAAGCGCTGTGAAAAACCGTTCTTGGACCGATAAACACGTAAAACAGTGAACGACATCACATGATTTACATGATTAATAGGATTAACAAGATTTGAGATTATGATCATTAATAAAGATAATCTAATAGACAAATAATCTGTGTAGATCCTGAAAATCATGTTAATCCTGTTAAACTTTCCGGTCATCCCTTCCCCCGCCCATTCTTCGGCCTGTGCCGCGCTCCCCCGCCGGGTTTCCTCCGACCCCCGCCCACGCGCTTCTCCGCCCGCTCCCCGGTCATCCAGGGCGGCCCCTGCGGCCGCTGCGGCTTGGCGCCGCCCCTACCCCGCTCGGGAGTGGTTTGCCTGGGCTTTCTTCCCGGCCGATCATGGGAGGTTTGCCCGCGGCCATAGTCCCTCCCGCCTTCGAAAGAGCTGACGTAAGGGGATGCCGCGGCACGCCGGTCGAAGCTCCGGGAACGGCGTGGATAATTGCTCTCGGCAAGCGCGCCGGGTTGACCGGCTCTTGCAGGAGGACCGCTACGCAGACCGTTGCTGTCGGCGTGAAAAGGCTTGCGCCCCCGGCCGCACGAGGATGCTCCCGGCGATGGCATGGAGGCCTCTGTCCCGGGAGGGCCGCCTCCGGCCGGTCTCGGCCTCCGGCACCGCGGGCCTGCGTATTGACCACCGGGGCGGGAAAAGTCCGGGCGGGCGCGGCGAGCCCCGGGCCGGCCCGGGCCGGCTGCAAAATCACCGCCGCGTGGCCGCCCGCCGCCGGGAACGGCGCCGTTACGGCCATAAAACTTATCTTCCCCGTGATGCGCGGAGCCCGCGCGGGGACGGCGCATGCCCGGCCGTTTCGGGCCGTCGGCATATCTTCCCCCGCGGACCGGCCGCCCGCCGGGGGCGGGACTTTTGGGACCGTGCCGCCTCTCATCCTCGGGACGCATAAAGCCCGCGTCCGGGCGGGCATCAGAACGGACCAGACCATCCGCATAACTGCCGCCGCCGGCTCGTCTGCCGCCGGAGCCGGTGCCTCTGCCGACGTGCCGCCCCTCACCTCCGGGGCGCTGGAAGCCCGCGCGGGGCCGGGTATCGGATCGGCTCGCGCCGCCAGCGAAATTGCCTTGACGGGGCGGACGGGAGCCGGGGACGGTGCCGCTCCGCCCGCGTGCCCCTTCGCCTCCGGGCCGCGTGTAACCCGGGCGGGGATGCCGCATCTCCTCCCGGCCCGTTGGCGCGGAAAAACCCCGGCCGCCCGCACCGCGGCCGGGGCCGTCGCTTTTCAAGCCACTGGGCCGCTCCGGGGAGCGCGCCGGCGTGCCCGCCGGCGCGCCGGGGGGGAACCCCCGGACGGGGCCGCGCCCGCGTGACCGCAAGGGAGGCTTACTTCTTGCCTTCAATCTCTTTTAACCCCTTGCGGGCCTCTTCCTTGTCTTTCTGGCTCGCGACCGGATCCTCGGGATCGTCCGGCAGGGAAAGGGTCTTTTCAAAGGCCATGCGGGCCGTCTTGTAATCCCTGTTGTCGGCGGCGATCTGACCGTAGTGCAGCCAGTGCTCGGTGGCCTCGGGGCCGTAGAGCGTGGCCAGCCTGGCCTCTTCCTGGGCCTTCTTTTTGCTGCCGCCGGCGAAACCAGGCACCTTCCAGAGCAATTGGGCCATGACATCGTGGCTGTCGGCGTGTTTGGGATCGATGGCCAGGGCCTTCTCCAGCTCGGCCTTCATGGGCTTGACCATAAAGAGGCTGTTCAGGATGCCCCTTTCCTGGCCGACGCAGCCGATGAGCGAGCCGTACCAGTAGTGTCCTTCCAGGCCATTGTCATTCGCCTTGGTGGCCCTTTCGGCGTAGTCGCGGCCCTTGATGAAGAGATTCAGCTTTTCCTTGCCCTTGACCTTGTCGCCCAGGAACCAGTGACACCTGGCAATGCGCCAGAGGGCGTCGTAGTTGGCCGGTTCCTTTTCCAGCACGGGATTGAGGATCGCGATGGCCTTATGTATGTTGTCCAGATCGATGCGCTTTTTGTACAGCTCGTCGGCTTGGGCGATGGGATCGTCGGCCGCCAGCGGGAGCGTGCAGAGCACAAGGACAAGCACGATTCCCAGGGAGACGGGACGCATGAATTTTCTGCTCGCCATGTCACACCCTCCTCCGCGTGATGGGATTAGCGCGCATAATTCGCGCCGCCGGTTGCATATTCCTGCAGAACACCTCGTCTTTCGCGATGCCTGTCCGCGTGGTATGATTGTTGTCGAAAGCACCTCCGCCGCCTGCGGCCCTGGCCGCCATACACCTCTCGCGCCCAGGGCGCGCAAGTTACGGTCACATCTCCGCCAAGGAGGCGGTTGTCATGCGGTGGCCGCGCGGAATCATGCTCCTGTCCCTGGCCACGATCCTCGCCGTCACGATCCAAGCGGCGGCGGGTTTCCTGCCCCCCCTGCGCCATCGCTGGCAGACCTTTGCCACCCGGCATTTCCGCTTTTACTTTTACCGCGAGACCGAGGCCCTGGCCCGGGCCCTGGCGCCCCAGGCCGAGCAGGTCCACGCGAGGCTCCTGGCCGATCTGGGCATGGCGCCGGAAGAACCGACCCACGTCCTGATCTACGACGATACCGACGAGTATAACGGCTGGGCCACGGTCTCGCCGCGCAACACCATCGCGCTCTATGCCACCGGCCCTTATCCCGGCGGTTACGGCCGCATCGGCGGCTCGCTCCTCGAGACATTCGTCCACGAGTACACCCATATCCTGCAGCTCGGATACGTCGAGGACATAACGGGCGCCATCAGGGGCGTGCTGGGCGAGGTCCTCAAACCCAATGTCTTCCTGCCGCCCTGGTGCGCCGAGGGCCTGGCCGTGGCCATGGAGAGCGAATTCTTCCCCACGGGGAGGCTACATGCCAGCACCTGGCGGATGCTCCTCCGCGCGGATTTCCTGGCTGGGCGGGAGCTGTCCTGGCCTCGGGTGGCCAACGGCGTCTACCGGTGGCCTTATGCAAACGCATGGTACCTCTATGGTTCGTTCTTTACCCGTCATTTGATGGACCGCTACGGCCGTGAAAAGGTGGCGGCACTGTACCGCGCCACCGCCGCCTCCCCGCCCTATCTGGGTTTTGGCCGCATCTTCGCCGAGATCTTCGGCCTCGAGTTCGAGGAGGCCGTGGCCGCCTGGTACGAAAAGGCCCGCCGCGAGTTTCTCGCCGAGGCCGGGCGGATCCGTTCGGCCGGGCTCAGGGAGGGCAGGCCCGTGGCCGAGTACGGCGGCCGCTCCGGGCAGGGCTTCTTTGGCCCCGGCGGGGATCTCTTCTTTGTGCGGCGTACCTATGACGCGCCGGTGCGGCTGATGCGGGCGGCGCCACCCTACCGCGGCGCAAGGTCCCTGGCCGTCCTCCCCGCCGGCAGGCCCGCTCTCGCGCCGGACGGCAAAACCGTGGCATTCGGGCAACTGACGCTACAGGGAGAAAACCTCTTCAGCGATCTCTACGCCTATGATCTGGCGAGCCGCCGCGTGACGAGACTGAGCCGGGGCCTTCGCGCCGCCGATCCATCCTGGTCGCCCGACGGGCGTGAGATCGCCCTGATCCGCAACGCGCCGCCCAATTACAGCCTCTACCGCCTGGATTGCGGCACGGGCCGGGCTTTGCCGATCTGGGAGGCCTCAGGCCCCGAGCAGGCCTTTACCCCCGCCTGGTCGCCCGCGGGCGGCCGCATCGCTTTCTCCCGCTATCGTCCGCAGGACGGCCTGCGGATCTGGCTCGTGAACCCCGGCGGAGGGGAGCCGTCCCCCCTCCATCCCGGCCCGTCCCTGGGCGAGGAGACGGATCCAGCCTGGTCCCCCGACGGGCGGATCGTTTATTTTTCCGCCGATCCGGACGGGATCGCCAATATCTACGCCTGCGATCCCGCGACCTTGAACGTCTGGCGGGTGACGAACGTCCTGACCGGCGCCTTTGCCCCGGCGGTCTCGTCCGACGGTAGAACCCTGGCCTACACAGGTTACTCCCACCTGGGTTACGACCAGTACGTCATGGAGCTGGATCGCGCGACATGGCTGCCAATCCGCCTGGAGGACCCGGAGGCGGGCTCTCCCGCTGCTCTGGAGCAGACATCCGGTTATTACCGTCCCATGAGCGCGGCTCCGGATGTGACACCCGCCTCCGGCTATTCCCCGTGGGAGACTCTCGAACCGCACCTGGCCTACCTGTCGGCCGAGATCGGCCCCGGCGGAGGTCCCAGTTATGCGCTCGCCCTGGCCGGCCGGGACGTGCTGGAGACCGTGGCTTACCAGTTGAACGTGGCCGGCGCGGGCCCGGGGCCGGGCTACGATCTGCAGCTGTCCCTGCGGCTTGCCCCCTGCTCCCTCGGCCTGCGCGCCAGCCGCCTGTTCGGTATCGATCCCAAAAGCGGCGGCTTGCGCCGGGACGACCTAACGGCGCTGGGAGCGGAAGGCGCCGACGGCGGTTTTGCCTGGTCGCTTTGGGCTTACCAAAAGGCCTCGGCCTTCCTTGAGCCGCCATACGCCATGGAAACGATCCTCGGCGCCGTCCTTGACCTGGGTTACGACGCCACCGAGAGTTATCGCGGGCCGGTGGATCTCCGCCTCGGCCACCTGCTGGAAGCCGAGATCGGCGCCGAAAAGCTCGTGGAGACCGGCGAGACCATGCTCTGGCAGACGGCTGGGGGCATGCTTTTTCTGCCCTTGACCGAACGGGCGCGCCTGGAACTGGGTCTCAAGCTGGGCCATAACTCCTTGGGCCTGGGCAGGGCCGATCTCGGCGTGCCCTGGATTCCAGGCCCGCAAGGATACCTCGTTTGGGATGCCGGGGCCTTGCTGGAATTCCCGCTCCTGCAACCCGAGGCGGGCGGCATGACCGCGCCGGGCTACATCCACGCCGTCAACGGTCTGGCCGCCGTCCGCCTGGGCCAGGCCCTGAACCCCTGGGGACTCCCGGCCTGCTCCTACGGGATCGGCGCGGATCTGCGCCTGCAGCTCGGCTACTCGCTGCCCCTCGACCTGTACCTGTTGCTCCTCTGGACGCCGGGCACGGGGGAGCCCAACCTGGTGTTCTGGGCGAAAACGGGGATGTTCTAAAAGCGGAGTGAAAAGACACCGGAGCGCTCTCATGCCTGCGGAAAAATCGGCTCCTCCGCCCCGGCGCGCGCGGCCAGGTCCTCCATCTCGCGCGCGGAGAGAGGCCGGAACCGCTCCGCGGCCTCGCAGGCCCAGCGAAAATGGCGCGCGCTCCCGGGTGAAACCACGGCTGTGAGCGGCAGGGTGAGGGCGAATCTGAGGCCCAGCTCGGCCTGGTCCGCATCCTCCACCGGCGCATACCAGGTCTTGTGGCCCTCGCGGTCCTCGTTTTCGCGCCACGGCCGCTTAGCCAGGGCTTTGAGCCCCAGGGCCCCGAGGCCTTTTGTCATCGCCGCCTCGAGCACCGCCGGGCCGAAACCGCCCTTGTGCCAGCAGATCCAGTTCCAGGGAAAGAGCACGGTGTCGAAGTTGAAGCCGTACATGAGGGCCATGGCCGCGGCCTCGGTATGGGCGGAAAAACCCAAAAACCGCACGAGCCCCTCCCGCCTGGCGCGGACGAAAGCCTCCAACGCCCCGCCGGGGCCGAGGATTTGTGCAACCTCATCCTGCGTCGTGACGGCATGCAGCTGGTAGAGGTCGAGACGATCCGTGCGCAGGCGGCGGAGGGACTGCTCGAGCTCCTCCCTGGCGCCGTCCCGGTCGCGCCGGCCTGTCTTGCAGGCCAGGAAGATCGAGTTGCGGTATGGCTCCAGGGCGGGTCCCAGCCGCTCCTCCGCGTCGCCATAACTGGGAGCGACGTCGAAATAGTTGACCCCCCGCTCCACCGCCTCGGCCACCAGGCGATCGGCCGCGGCCTGCTCCTCGCCCATGACGATGATGCCTCCGAAACCAACCACGGAAAGCCTCTCGCCCGTCCGGCCAAGCAAGCGTTCCTCCAAACGACGCCACCTCGCGCTGCCTGTCTCGTAACACGGCTCGCACCGTGAAATATACGGATGGACAGGTTTTTTCCCGCCGTTTTCCAGCGCTAACTTCGAGACACCCCGGGATTTTCCTGCCATCACCACCGCGACGGTCCGAAGCCCGCTTGAAACGGGCGGGCCTCGGACCAGACAAAGCCATCAAGGGGGTTCAGTAACCGCCATGCGCCTTGAGATTTCAGCCGGCCGTAAGCGATGCGCTGCATCACGCCTTCCCGCTCAGATCCTCCCCGATCTCAGGATGGAGACGAGCAACCACAGTCCCATGACGGCCGCGCCCAGGAAACCAAGGAGGCCAAAGGCGGAAACGCCGTAGAGCTTTGGCCCCACCTCCGCGTTGATGACGCTGGAGGAGCCCACGATCAGGGCGGCGATGATGAGGGCAAAAACGATCCGGTTGGCCATCTTGCTGAGCTCGGCGATATTCCTTTCGAGGTTCGCGTGCTCCATCCGGACGGTCAGGTTCCCGGAGAGCGCTCTCCGCAGGAGCTCGAGAAACCGGATTGGGATCTCCAGCCCCATCCGCGGCAGCGCGCGCAGAATGCCAGGCCGCCCCGAAAGGGCGGCGCTGCTTTCCTGCCCAAGCACAATCCATCCCGCCCGCGAGGCAAGGATCTCAGCCAGACTCGCCTCGGGTGCGAGCTTTGCCACCAGGCTTTCCATGGTGAGGAGCCCCTTGGCCAGGAGGGCGATCTGGCGCGGGAGGGAGATGTGGTTCTCCCGGCAGAGACGGAGCACCGCCCCCACCATGCCGGCCAGTTCCAGATCGGCCAGGGCGGAACCCAGATAACGCCGGTGAATCTCCGCCACGCCGGACTCGAGTTTTTCCTGGTTCACAGGACCCCTACGGGTCCCAAGCCGCAGCACGGCCCGCGCCATGGCCGGGGCATCCCCTGCCGCCGCCCCGGCCAGCAGCCTTTTGAGCCCGTGCCTCATGGGCCGGTCGAGAACACCCATCATGCCAAAGTCGAGGTACGCGATGCGGCCCTGGTGGATGACGATATTGCCGGGGTGGGGATCGGCGTGAAAGAAGCCGTCGATGAAGACCTGCTTGAAGTAGTTTTCGGCCAGCCGGATACCGATCTCACCGGGATCATGGCCGGCCCGCGCCAAGGTCTCCACGGCGTCGGGCTTGATCCCCTCGAGCCTTTCCATGACGAGTATGTCCTTTGTTGTATAAGCAGGGAACGACCGCGGACAGGTTACATGCCTCGCGCCCCGGTGCAGGGCGGCGAATCGTGCCAGGTTCTCGGCCTCGAGGCGGAAATCGAGCTCAACGAGGGCCGCTTCGCGAAGCTCGTCCACCATCGACGCGAAATCCAGCGCCGCGATGGGCAGGGCGATGCGGAGAAACCTGGCGAGCCTGCGGAGGAGCTTGAGATCGGCCAGGAGCCGCTCCCCGGCCAGAGGCCGCTTGATCTTGACGACCACCTCGCGGCCGTCCCTCAACACGGCCCTGTGGACCTGGGCCAATGATGCGCAGGCCATGGGCTCTTCCTCAAAGGCCAGAAAGACCTCGGCGAGCCCCCGGTTGAGTCCTTCCTCCAACACCGGCTTGACGGCCTGGAACGGCTCGGGACACACCTCGTCCTGGAGCTTTTGAAACTCGAGGGCGTAGGATTCAGGCAAAATGTCGGCACGCGTGGACAGGACCTGGCCGATCTTGACAAAGGTCGGACCGAGTTCCTCCATGGCCAGGCGGAGCCCGCGGGGGTTCAATCCCTCCTTGAACCCGTGCCGGGCAAAAGCCGCGACGATCTCCCGCAGGCGTGCCCTGCCGCTTCCCCGCTTCATCGGCTTCCCGCCGCGCACACGGGGAGGACGGCTTCACTCCCGGCATGGCGGCGCGGCGTCTTGCATAGTCCGAACCCCATAAACCATAGTCTGCCCACGCGGGGCGGACCTCACCTCCCGCCGTGGCGTGAACCGGCTTTTTCATACCGCTTTCTAGCGGCGGTGTGAAAAACCCGTCTCTCTACTTTGAAAATCCGGGGTAGAGGTTAAAATCCGCCGGGTTTGCGCCTGGGCACCTCGACCATGACCTCGCCGTCGGCCAGGGAGACGCGCACCTCCGCCAATTCGGCGTCGGCTGGCAGGGGCACGCGATGGTGGGCCACCATCTCCTCGAGTTCGTAGTACTCCTCTCCGGGAGACTCTTCCGTGCGTTCAAGCCTGGCCCGGCCGTGGACCTCGATGCAGCCGTCGACCACGGCCACCATGATGTCTTCCTTGGCCACGCCCGGCAGGCCGATGCGCAGGGTATAACAGTCCTGGTTCTGCGGGCGGAGCCGGCCGCCCGGGGATGGCGTGAGCCCATCCATCTTCGGCATTGCCATTCTCCTTTGCATGGAGTGGACCGATCAGATCATATGCCGGTGGGCTTGGCTTTCGGTGTTGCCGCCGCGCCGAACGGCGCAGGAAAAATAGTGTGAAAAGAACGGTGGAGGTTTGCTTTCCCCATACCTGGCGAGGCTCGAAGGATGATGGACCCGCGCCTCGAAATCCTATGAGTATTCCCCTTGCTCAGGCAGCCCCTATGCCGTCCGTGGCTGGGCTTTCTTTGCGAAACCCACACCGCCCGTGATCTCGCGCCAGGTCCAGGGCGGGCAGGCCGCCACCGCCGCCACGCAATGGTCGAAGATCGTGTCCGGCCGGTGCCGGCGGTTGAAGCGGTAGGCGAACTCGTCCAGATAGGCCTGGAGATGCCGGCCGTCCGACCCGAGCCCGTGGTGCGTGCCCCCGATCAGCGCCCTGGCGTTCGAGAGCGCCGTGCGCAGCCAGCTCCGTTTGTCGCGCTCCGGCTTGGCGATCGCGTGATGCCGGTAACCACCGGCGCCGAGCCCGGCGTAACAGCGCAGGCGGTCGGTCTCGATCGCGGCGTTTGATGCGACCATCCCGGCGACCGCCGGC
>JBLNBS010000136.1:0-43031 GCA_050260175.1 Patescibacteria group bacterium
GGGTATAGATCGCCGGGACGATTCGATCCTCCACCTGGGTTAACTCCGCGCTCGGCCCCTTGCCGCTGGGCGGAAGGACGTCCAGGGAAGCACGGTTCGGGACCTCCTCGACCAGCCAGCCAAAGACTCGCCGGTAGAAAGCGGCTGACTTTGGCATGTCCTTTGCCGGGATCACGATATGGCAGAAATAATCACCTCCCTGGCGCGCGGACTCGTCTTCATCCTTCATCGTTTCTTCACTCCCGCGGGTGCCCCATAGCGGTAGTACCGAAGGCGACCTTGAGTTACCGCATGAGTCTTTCATGTTCGCACCCTCAACTCCTCATCCGTGATCTCTTCGTTCGGCACGAGCTTATAATGCCTCTCGTCCACCATCCTGAGCTCTTCATCCTGCAACTCCAGGAGAAACATGGCAATCACGTTGCTGCCCTTGAATTGCACTGCCACGGGGCGGCAGACAAGTTGTGGGTACCGTTCCGCGCAGAAACGGATGTCCTGCCTGATCTGCACCACGCCGATTTTGTCGTTGCCGCCTTTTGCCTGAACGGGGATGATGAACTGGGTGCCGTCCTTATTGATGCCGACGTAGAGTTCGTCCACCTCGATCTGTCCTATGCCCTTGACCTGCGTTCGGAGGTGGTTCTGTAGCGAGTATGTGGTGATGCCGAGGAAGGTATCGATCAACCGATTATACCGGACCTTGGCCAGGAGGGCCTGCTCGTCGCTCAAGGCATATCGCTCGATGATCTCGGGCGTCGCATCCGGGATCTTGATCTGGTAATGATCCAGTTCAGGCTCGATCCAGCCGTTTGTGGTCTTGCGAAAGAGGTACTTGGCTTTACCTATCCCTTCGATTACCCATGCTTCATTTTCGCCGCAAGTCGACAGAATGGAAGCGGGGAACTCCTTGCGATATCGGAAGGAGTAAATGACATCGCCGACATTCTTGGGCAGGGCGATGCGTAGCCTTTTAGCTTGTGCGATAATCTCCTCGCGGGTGAATTCAAAGGATGTGACCCCTTCGTTATAATGGGCTTTAAAGATCGCCTCAATCAGCGAGGCATACTTGCTCATTGGCTCGATCGTCCCTTTCGGCTTCAGTCATCCGCCTGCGCGGTGGAATCACTGAAGGAGACACACCAAAGTGATTGGCCGCTTCCCTCATGTCGAATTTTAACAGCCTCTCATCGCCTAGCGGCATGGGTTCGACAGGCTTGATCGGTCGCACGCCGAGCGCCTTGATGATTTGCGCGGCGACCGCGCGGGCAAGCAGGGGCGGCACCGAGTTGCCGATCTGACGAAACCCGTGCCACTTGGTCACGTGAAAGCGGAACCAATCGGGATAACTGTGCAGTCTTGCCGCTTCACGGACTGAAATACAGCGGGGGTAAACGGGATGAATTGGCCGCGGTGAGGTGAAGGCACCCCGGTCACTGGCGGTCCCGGCGCGAAGGGTGTTGCAGATCCCGTCCGGCGCCAATCGCAGAAAATGAGAGACAGGTTCTGTTTCGCCGCCCCGCGTGGAGGCAAACCTTTTGACGGAGATCTCGGTATGAGCGGTTCTCATGGATGAAGTCAGCAGACTGTGGTCGAATAAGCGCGGACGCGAGAAATCGCCCTCGTCCCTGATGTCACCCCTGAGTTTCATGGCGTAATCGCTTGCTGGACCGGGGCTGTTCCGAACGCTGTCGCTTTCCCAGAGCTCTTCGAACTCGTCGATATTCGGCAGGTCGCCCAACGCTTCCTGCACTGTGGGGCATTGCGGCAGCTTGAAGATGTTCGCCTCATGCGGTAATACATGTGTTTGCTGAGGATAATCCGGCAAGGTTTCATCTGAACGGCAAGCCAGAATGAATAGCCTTCGCCTATCCTGAGGCACGCCGTAGTGGGCCGCGTTCAAAGTAAGCACCGGAGTTCTGACTTTATAGCCTTCGCCGCTGAGAGTGGATATGATCCCTTGCAAGACGGATCTGGCATCACCAATAGCCAAGCCAGCGACATTCTCCATCACGACGAACCTAGGCTTTATCTCCAAAACCAACCGGCAAAAGTGAAAGACGAGGGTGTTGCGGGGATCGTCCGACAGCCGCTTTCCCATCATGGAGAAGCCTTGGCAGGGCGGGCCGCCGAATACCAGGTCGACTTGGTTTCGATCTAGGCCGGCTTGCCGCAAGATGTCGGTTCCGCCAATCTGGGCCACATCAGCACAGATCGTGGCGGTCGAAGGAAAGTTGTACTCGTGCACTGCGGCATGTATCGGATCGTACTCAACTGCGGCCACGATATCAAACCCGGCTTGTTCGAAACCAAGGGACATGCCGCCCGCTCCGGCAAAGAGATCGATGGCCGTGGGTTGGGATGTTCTCATAACTCCGTTCTCCTTGCCTTTTCAGGATCGCGCCCACGAGCAGAAACGGACGATACAGCAATCGGAACATCTTGGGTTTTTCGGCCGGCAAACTTGTCGACCGTGGCTGATGCAGCTAACATGGTAACTGTGCCGTAAAGATGGTGCGATAGCCATATCCAAATCGCGATGCGCCAGATCCGCGCGGTTGCTGTCCGTCAAACCGAGCCGACGGGAAACCCGGAAAACATGAGCGTCTACGGGCAAGACCTGGCGCCCGAACGAAAACAACATTATACACCTGGCAGTTTTCCTGTCAACGCCAGGCAGCTCGAGGAGCTGCTCCTCAAGAAGCTCATCAGGTAAATCCCTTATCTGCTCAAGGCTTACGCTGCCGCTCTCGTTCCTTAACAAATCAAAGGCGGAAAGAATGGCTTCACTCTTCTTAGTGCCGAGCCCCGCTGGGTGTAAGGTTTTTTTGAGGAGCGTCGCTTGCCTTCTATCAAGCGCGTTCCAATCCGGGAAGACCCGGCGGAGCTGCTGAAAAACGGGCAGATAGACCTCTTCGCGCGTTCTGGCCGACACAATAATGAGGACGAGTTCATCCAGTGGATCGTCGAGATTCCCAAGCCGGGGGGTTCCGTAGCGTTCCTCGAGGGCCTGGACTATCGCCCAGACTTGCTTCATAATGGCTCAGACCTTGGTAAATCAGACTCCTGACGCTCCCACCCATGGATCAGATACGCTCTTGCTTCTTGATTATCCTGCCGGGATACATCCCTGACACCAGTCGAACCAGCATATAGGCTAGGGATATAATCAAAGCTTAATCCAGGAATTCATTCACGGGCGGACCATCGGGATCCCCGCACTGCATACAAGCAACGATCTCAATTCCCATCCGGCTTTTCATCGTTTCTCTCCCTGACCACGCGAACCTCACTGGCGAGCGCAACCGGCAGCCCGGACAGGCGCTTGCGCAATTCAAAGCCTGGTTGAATTCTTCTTCATTATATCACAATCCGTGACCAGATCACAATACGTGAACACATTGCGGCGGGTATAGCCCGGGCTGTTCTCGCCGCTTTGGACGACCGCCGTATCGGGATAAATCCCTTTCCTCCGTCCAGACTAACGGGAGACTTGACAAGGGGGAATGGGTCATGGCGATCCTCGGAAATCCATTCGTCGCCAACGTGCCGAGGCAGCTCTCCCCGGAGGAGCTTGCCCAGGCGATCAGGGTCGACATCGCGGGGGAGCTCGAGGCGATCATCGGTTACGAGGCCCACGCCGTCTCCACCGCCGATGAGCGGGCAAAAAGGATCCTCTACCACATCGCCGACGAGGAACGGCGGCACGTGGGCGAGCTGCAGCAGCTCCTCTACATCCTGTCGGCCAAGGACGCGCAGTACATGGAGCAGGGCAGGCAAAAGATCCAGACGCAACAGGCCCAGAACTTTCAGCAGCTCCAGTAAGAAGCCGCGTACTCCCGGCGGAGCTTGGCCAGCTTTGGCGAGATGACCAGGCGGCAGTAGGGCGAGTCGGGATTGAGCCGGTAGTAGTCGCGATGCCGCTCCTCCGCGGGGTAAAAGGCCGTGAAGGGAACCACCTCCGTCACGACCGGCCCGGGCAGTCTCCCCGCGCGGCCGAGATCCGCGATCACCCGCTCCGCCTCGGCCTTTTGCCCGTCGTCGTGGTAAAAGACGGCCGAGCGGTATTGCGTGCCCACATCAGCCCCCTGGCGGTTGAGCGTCGTGGGATCATGCGCGGCAAAGAAAACCTCCAGGAGATCCCGGAAGGTGATTACGTTTGGGTCGAAGTCAATCCGCACCGCCTCGGCGTGGCCGGTGCGGCCCGTGCAGACCTGCTCGTAGGTGGGGTTTTGCGTCACGCCGCCGGCGTAACCCGGCACCACCCGCAGAACACCGCGCAGGCCCTGAAAGACGGCCTCGAGGCACCAAAAGCATCCCCCGGCCAGGGTGGCTGTTGCCAGCCCCTGTTGCTGATCCATCGCGCATCCCCTCCGGTGCTATTCTTCCCAGTCGCGGGGGGCGTGACAGGGTGAAAGGGTGACAAGGTGAAGGGGTGCCCCGTTGCTGTCAAGGGTTTCGTACCCGGAGTGGGAAGAGGGAAGGAGAACGCGGTTTCATCCCTTTTTGGCGCACGTCTCATGCCCGTCCGTGTCTTTTGCAGGTCCTCCCTGAGGGCGGCGGTAAAGGCCTCGATCGCTTCGCCGTTTGGGAAATAGCAGGTCCACAGCCCCCTGGTCTCCCGCCTGACGAGGCCCGCCTCCTCGAGGATCGAGAGGTGGTGCGAGACCGTGGACTGGGAGAGCTTGAAGGCGCCCACCACGTCGGCCACGCAGACGCCGTTCTCCCAGACCTCGAACCGGTCGCAGCAGGTCTGGAGCGAACCCCTGAAGATGGCCCTGAGGATGCCGTAGCGTTTTTCATTGGCCAGGGCCGCGCCTATGCGCACCACGTCGTCGCCGGTCATGCGACATCCCTCCGACCGAACCGCCTTTGGTGGACCCGCACCGGTTCTATTCTTGCCCGCCGCCCGGAAACCTGCGGGGATGAGTTCGGGTGTACCGCTTTTTCCTGAAACGGATTAATCTCCAGTTGCCCGCGGAGACACGGGGCCGCAAACTGGTATATGACAGGGAGAAAACATGTCTGGTGAGCAGGTTGTCCAGTCGCGTGGTCTTGAGCTGGTTATCCGTATAAACGAAGCAGTCTGTTCGGTAGAAGTAGCTCGCTCGGTTCGTGGTGAATTCAAGTGGCGGGCGGCGGCAGGAGTCGGGCGGGGGGGTTGGCGAATGGGCGGCGGGAGGTGATGAGGAGATGGAATATCGGAGACTGGGCCGCACGGATTTGCAGGTCGGCGTCATCGGCCTCGGCGCGGAGCACCTGGAGCAGGCCCCCTACGAGACGGTGGCCGCCGTCACCCACGAGGCCCTCGATCATGGCGTCAACTACATCGACCTTTTCATGGGCTCGCCCGGGGTGCGCGACAACTTCGGCCGGGCGCTGCGCGGCAGGCGGGATAAGGTCCTGATCGCCGGGCATCTGGGCGCCACCTGGCAGGACGGCCAGTACGTCAAGTCGCGCGACGCGGCGGTCTGCGAGTCATTCTTCCACGACCTCTTGCGGCGCCTCGGGACGGACTACATCGACCTCCTCATGCTGCACTACGTCGACGAGCCCGAGGACTGCGCGCGTTGCCTCGACCCGGGAGGCCTCCTCGGCCAGGCGCTGCGCCTGCGGGAGCAGGGCAAGGCCCGCGCCATCGGCATGAGCACCCATGCGGCGTCCGCGGCCATGCAGGCGGTGGCCTGCGGCCGGATCGACCTGATCCGCTTCCCGGTCAACCCGCTCTTTGACCTGCTGCCGGGGGATATGGACATCAACGCGCTCTGGGAGGAAGAATCCTACACCGGCCTGCGGCAGAGCGGCGCCCCGGCGGGAGACCGCCTCGAGCTCCATCGCGCCTGCGCCAGGCTGGGGGTGGGCATCGTGGCCATGAAGCCGTACGCCGCGGGCTGGCTCTTCAAGCCGGGCGTGGCCGGCGAGGCGGGCCTGACCCCCGTCCAGTGCCTGAGTTACGCCCTGTCGCAGCCGGGCGTCTGCGCCGCCGTGCCGGGCTGCAGGAGCGTGGAAGAGATGCGGGCCGCCCTGGCTTATCTCGAGGCGGGCGAGGCGGAGAGGGATTACAGCGGGGTCGCGCGGAGCCCCCTGTGGGGGCCGCGCGGCGCCTGCCTCTACTGCAACCACTGCCTGCCCTGCCCGGCGGGGATCGACATCGCCGCGGTCATGCGCCTCGCGGACGCGGCCGGGCAAGTCCCGACGGAAGAACTCGGCTCCCGATACGGCGCCCTGCGTGCCCCCGCCTCCGCCTGCACGGACTGCGGGCTTTGCCGGGAACGGTGCCCGTTCGGCGTGGATCCGCCGGCCGGCATGCGCCGGGCCGCGTCGGTCTTTGGGCGCTGAGCGCGGCGGTCATTGCGTCCCGGCCTCCGACACCAGCCTCTTTTCGCCGTGGATCTCCTGGATGGGGGCGATGTCCTGGGTGACCTCCAGGGTGCCGAGGTAGGCGCCCCCCTCGTCGCGGACGGCAAAGTAGCGGATATAGACGTAACGCTCGCCGAGCCTGAGCCAGAATGCCTCGCAATCCTTCCGGCCGGATTTCAGATCCGCCAGGAGCCCCTCCACCACCTGGACGCTGGCCGGCGGGTGGCAGTTCTGCACCCGCCGCCCGATGATCGATGGCGGCCGCACAAAGACGCGCTCGGGGTTGCGGGAAAAATAACGCACGGTATCGTCCGCGTCGATAAAGGTCAAGTCCACCGGCAGGCGGTCGAGGATGGCCGCGAGCTGGCGGATGGTGAGCGATCCGGTCGGGAGATCGATTCCATCCCGGTCTTTTGCGCCTTGGGCCGCGCCTCCCGCGGCGCCGTCCGCCGGTGCGGCCGGCATGCCGCCGTCCGGTTCTATCAGGCAGTAGCCGATCTCCGGGCTGTCCGCCGCGATCCGCGCCCAGTCCGCCACCGTCAGGGTCCCCAGGGCCATGGGCAGGAGGATGGTCTCCTCCTTAGAGATCATCTCCCGGACCCGGTCCGCCAGGCTCTCGATCGCGGCCGTGACTGCCTTGGCGTCGGGGGCGCCGGGATCGGCCAACATGCCGCGAGTGCGCTTGAGCGCGTCCCTGATCTCGTCGTCCACGCCCCACATCACCTTGGGCGGGGCCGTAATACCGTAGCGCTCGAGATGGGGAAAGAGCAGGTTTTCTTTGCGGCTGTAATGCTTGTCGATCTGCCCGAGCAGATCGAGATCCTCCACCAGGAGGCGGCGCGCCTCGGGGGTGTCCTCCCGGGCCAGCGCGGCGAGATGGGGTTTGAGGCGCCCGTCGAGGAGCGCGGTAATGGCTTCGTTCTCTTTTTTAAAGGTATGGACGGGATGTCCGGGGGGAACCTCCCCCGGCCGGCCGGTTGGCTCGATCGCCCCCTTGAACACGGCGGCGTGGACGTCACACAGCCGCTGCACCTCGCTTACGGGCATGCCTTCCATGATCAGGCTCTGCTCCAGCTTGGAGATCTCCGCCGGCGACACCCCGGCGATTAACCTGGCGAACCTCTCCTTGACCTCTGCGGCGCTCTTGCCCGCGTGGAGCTCCATGATGAGTTCCTTCATGATCTTTTGGCGGTGTTCCCGGCTGCCGATCAGTTCGCTCATTTTCATCCCCTCCGGCACCAGTATATCCTTTGGACGGGGACGCCGATATGATGCGCGTCAAGGGTGGTCAATCCCCCGGATCGGTCTCTTCGATCAGCTCCTTGACGGTGAGGGGCGCTCCCGGGCCGTTTACGCTCTCATACCGCAGGTATCTGCCGTCCGCCGCCCGGTGCCAGCTGTCCGCGTGCCAGAGCGGGGCCAGGGCGCCGGCCAGGGTGATGCGGATGTGAACCGCCTCCACGCGGCGCCCTCTCCAGGAGATGGCCTCGCTCCCCCTGGCGCCGGCCGTAAAGGCGTGGATCCGCATCTTGTCGGGATCGATGGCCAAGAAGTCCGCTTTTTTCTCCGCGCCCGCGGCAAGCGCCTCGAGCCCCATGGGAAAGAGCTGCTTCCAGGGGATCGTTCCCGCTTTGAATCTCCTTTCCAGTGGCCTGCCCCTGTGCCTGCCCGAGACATGGATCGTGTCCCCGGCGCGCACGGCCGTGAACGCGGTGTCACGGCGGCGGTCTTGGTACCGCCAGGACAGGATGGCAAAGGAGGCGTCCGTCGCGTATTCCTCGCTGATCTCCCGCGCTCTGGTGGCGATCGAGAGCCTGAAGCCCGCGCCCGCCGGTTCGAGCAGGTACTCGTGGCGCACCGTTTCAACACCGGCTCTTTCCTCGTAGACCATGCGCACGGTCCCGCCCGCCGAGGCTGGTGTCAGAAAAGATAGGCAGAAAAGGAGGATCGCGGCGGGAATCAACCCAAATCTCCACATTCTACAGGCGCTCCCATACCTCCGTTTACTTCAATTCTACCACAGCCGCGCGCGGCTTGGCCGCGTGAGAGCGGCCGCCGCGGCTCAACCTCCGCCGGCCATTGGCAGCCTGGCGTCGGCGCAGATCACGTCCACGAGCGCGGGCTCCCCGCGCGAGAACGCCCCGCCAAGGATCCGCTCGAGATCTCCCGGCTCGGTCACGCGGTAGCCCTGGAGACCGAATGCCTCGGCCGCGCGGGCGAAATCGACGGCAGGGAGGGAAAGCCCCATGGGCTCGAACCCTCCGGCCAGGGTCTTGTCCATCTCCAGGCCGTAGATACGGTTATTGACCACCACGACCGTCAGGGCCAGGCGGTACTTGGCCGCGGTCGCCAGCTCGCCCATGGACATGAGGAGTCCGCCGTCCCCCACCAGGGCGATGACCTGCTTTTTATCATCCCGGACGCGCGCGGCGATGGCGGCGGGCAGGCCATAACCCATGCTCCGCCACTTCGTGGAGAGGAGCACCCGCTGGCTTTTGGCGATAAAACCACGGTCGAACCAGTGGTTGAAGGCCCCCTCGTCCAGGGCGATGACCGCGTCGGCCGCGGCGGTCCGGGCGAGGGCCGCCATGAGCCTGGCCGGGTGGATGGGCCGCGCCTCGTTCTCCCCGTCCGCCTCGGCGAGGCGCATCCGCTCCGCGTGGGCGGCGGCGATCCGGCCCGGCCAGGACGGATCGGTTTGCCTCCCCGCCAGCCGGCCCAAAAGGCCGGTGATGAGCTCCCCGATCCCGCCCGCCAGCGAATCCCAGAGGTAGCGATCGTCGATGCGCGCCGGGTCGGTGTGGAGCTGTATGATTGGCGCGGGGGGGAGGTAACTTTGCTCGAAACCCGCCTCGCCTATGAGCAGGACGCAGTCCGCCTCCGAAACCAGGGCGGGCGTCCAGGCCTCGCCTATACCCCCGACCACCTCGGGCCAATCGTCCGGGATGACGCCCTTGGCGTCCTGCGCCACGGCCACGCCCGCACCCCAGGCCGAGGCCAGCGCCCGAACCTCCTCCGCCATGCCTCTCGCGGCCTTGCCCACGAGCAAGAGTGGTCTCTTGGCCGCGCGCATCAGCGCGGCGGCATGTCCGGGATCGCCGGCGCCGGCGGCGCGGCGGCCGGTGACCGCGGCCGGCATGCCCCCGGGTTCGGCCCGGACCTTTTCCCGCCAGAGATCCTTTGGCACGCTGAGGTGGGCCGCGCCCCCGAGGAGCAGCGCGCGGGACATGGCCCTGATGAGCAGACGCAGGGCTCCCGCCGCGTCCGCGGCCAGCTCCGTGTAGGCCGCAAAGCCCGCGAAGGCCTGCTGCTGGTCGTAGTACTGCTTGGCCGGCGTGCCGATCCCGGCTCTGTCGGCCTGCCCGGTGAGGGCCAGGACCGGCACGCGGTCCAGGCCGGCGGCTGCCAGGCCGGCCAGGAGATTGACCGAGCCTGCCGCCGAGGCCGCGCAAACGCCCAACCCCCCGCTCAGCTCCGCGTAAGCCGCGGCCATGAAGGCCGCGCCTGTCTCGTGGGCCGCCCCGATGTAGCGGATCCCGCCCGCGCGCGCCAGGGCGTCGAGGAACGGCAGGAGATCGTCGCCCGTCACCCCAAAGACGGCCTCCACGCCCCAGGCCGCCAATTGGCGGGCCATGGCAAACGCCAGGTCCGATTCGGCCATACGTAAACCACCCTTCGTGTCCCTAGTATAACCCCCGTCTGTTGGCGAAGATTAAAACCGGGTTTCGAAATTGACTCACTCCGCCCCCTCATTTCTGCGGGGGTTCTGTTCGTGGTAAAGGCCGTAATTTGCGTCGATCAAACCTTGACGGACGGAGGAAAAGAAGTGCGGAAACTGCGGGTTGGAATCATCGGCACCGGCATGGCCCTGGAAAAGCTCCATTACCCGGCTTTCCAACGCCTGGCGGATCGGTACGAGATCGCGGCATTGGCCGACGTGGACAGGGCCAAGGCCGCATCCTGGGCCCAGCGCCTGCAGCTCGGCCCCGACCGGGTCTACACGGACTACCGGGAGATGCTCGGGCGGAACGATCTGGACGTGGTCGACATCATGGTGCCTATCGAGCTTAACTACGAGGTGACCGAGGAGACCGCCCGGCGGCTCTCGGGCCGGCGCGCGGGCATCATCTGCGAGAAACCCCTGGCGCCGACGATGGCCCAGGCGGAGCGGGCGCGGAATCTGGCCAAACAGTACGGCCTCCCCATCATGATCGCGGAAAACTACCGCTACAACCAGGAGATCGACCTGATCCGCGACCTCGTGCGCGAAAAACGCGTGGGTGACGTCTACTATTTCATGCAGAACCGCGTGGTGGATTTCCCGGCGGACATGATCAAGAACAGGTTTCCGGCCAGGGAGTGGCGGCAGCACCCGGAGTTCCCGGGCGGGGCGTTCACGGACACGGGCGTGCACGACCTGGCGGGTCTCAGGCACATCTTCGGCGCCATCGACCGGGTGCAGGCCTTTGGCCGGCCCATGGCGTCCGATTACTCCCCCTACGCGGTGCTCACGGCCAACCTGCGCTTCCAGAGCGGCGTCATCGGGCAGTACAGCTTCTTTTGCGCAGGCAGGGAGATGCAGCGGCCCCTGGTGGGCTTGCGCATCTTTGGCACCGAGGGCATGATCTACCTCGAGGAGCGCGACTGCGGCACCATCAACCTGGCCCTGAACGACGGCAGGCAGGAGCGGATCCCCTACCAGCCGCAGGAGGGATACTACAACGAGCTCCTCAACTTTTACAACGCGCTCACCGGCAAGGAACAGATCAGCGTCACGCCCGAGGTCGAGTACGGCGACCTCGGCACCGTGGCGGCTATCCTCCGCTCCATTCGGGAGGAGAGCATCACCGGCGTGGACGACGGCGGCGGCTACGCCGAGCGGCCCGAGTACCCGCAGCCCCAGGCCGGGCAGGATTTACACTAAGAGTTTGTACGACATCTCGCCCCGCCCTAGACGGTCGGGCTAAGCTTTGGCGCGGTTCAAACCCCCGAGATCCTGCCGGGGCTCCGTCTTCATCCCGGGTTAGAATCGAGCCCGGTCATGGACGACCGGGGTTTGGAAGAGGACCGGGCTCGACGCGGTCGGCGGATCATACGCTTTCGAAATCAGGGTTCAAGGCACGCCCACAACGCGCAGGATCCCGCCGCGCCTCAGCAGATCCGCCAGATCCGCCGCGGTCCGTGCCGGCTCCGCCAGCACGATCCCGCCGCGGCCCACGTCCTCGGGCTGGTGGCAGTCGGAGCCGGAGAGCATGCGCAGGCCGTGCCGCCGGGCAAAGGCCAAAGCCAGCTCGTTTCGGGATTCGTGCCGCGGGTTGCCGTTATGAACCTCCACCCCGTCCAGGCACCGCGGGTCGGCGGTCCGCATACCCGGCCGGAAGGGGTGCGCCTGGTAGACGAGGAGCCCGTGGGCGGCGCAGAAACCGTGCAGCCCCTCCGGGCCAAGGCCGGTCAGGTCGGGCGCCCCGGCGAGCGAGCGCTCGTCGGCGCCGTAGACGAGATAGTCCTCCCATGAGCCTTCGAGCCGGAGTTCCAGGCCGGGCAGGACGTCCAGGCCGATCTCGCCGCCGCGCCTCTTTGCCTCCCGGTAGCCCGCGAAGAAGCGCTCGATCTTCCGGGGCCAGCCGCAACTCCCCAGCTCCTTGAAGAACTCGGGGGTGTAGTGATCCGTGACGACGATCCCGTCATAACCGGCTTTCCGGTAAAGCTCGGCCAGGCGCCTGCCCCCGATGCGCCCGCAGGCGCTGACCTCGGCCGTATGAACGTGGGGATCGAGCAGGTAACCCCGGAGGGGCTCCCCCTTGCCGTCTTCCTTCCCTGGCATCAAGGCACGTACCACCTCTGCGGCTAAATCCGTTCTCAGTTGCCGAAAGCCCTTCCCTTGGTGTGGCGGCAGGCTCTCAGCCTGCCGCCGGCTTTCGAAATCCGGATGAGTTCATGGTTCGCCGCAAAAGCGGGGGGACCTGCCGGAGACACATTGATGGATCCGGATGACGGGGGACGGCCTTGCGGCCGTCCCCTTCCGACTCCCGAGGTTATTTATGATAATCGATCTGGAGATCCTTCAGGAGTTGCCAAACAGCCTCCTTGATCTCCTCCGCGGCATGGTCGCCCTTCAAAGCGCATTCGACCCTGTCTTTGAACCGCTTGATTGCCTCGGCGTGGTCGTCGCGTCTGCGCGGTGGTTTCGGGCAACCGTCCTGGGTTTTGACGGATTCTCTGGTCCTGGCGATATCCCTGATCTTTTCCACAAATGAGCTGACAGCCGTGTTGATCTCTGTATCGGGCACTATACCCCCCTCCTTTCACCCCAGGCATTCGCGATGTGCTTTGTTACGGCGTCTGTCCCCAAATGTGTGTTTTTGCGATCGGCATTTTGTGGAGGGATCATAACTCCGTCGAGATCGCAAATGCCTTTCATTCCGGGATGCTGGACCCGCCGGGGGCATATACAGGCTCCAAGCGGCACGGCGGCACTAGACCGCGCCGTCCAGCACCCGCCGGATTTCGGCGGCCAGTCGAGCGGGGTCCGCAGCCTGGAATAGGTTGCGCCCGATCGCCACACCTCCGGCGCCGGCGCGAACCGCATCCTTCACCATGGCCAGCAATTGGGCTTTGGAATCCATTTTCGGCCCGCCGGCGATGATGACCGGCGCCCGGACGGCCCGCGTGATCCTGGCGAAAGACTCGATCGAGCCCGTATAATTGACCTTGATTATATCCGCACCAAGCTCCTCGGCCACCCTGGCCGCGTGCCCCACCTTGACCGGATCGAACTCGCTCTCCTTGGTGCCGTCGCGGACGTACATCATGGCCAGGAGCGGCATGCCCCAGTGCTCGCATGCCTCGGCCAGCAGGCCGAGATCTTTGAGCATCAACGGTTCGGCTGCGCCGCCCAGATTGACCTGGGCCGAGACGGCGGTGGCGCCCAATTGCACGGCCCGCTCTACGCCGGCCACCAGTTCCTTGTGGTTGGGATCCGGCCCCAACACGGTGGAGGCCGAGAGGTGCAGGATCAGCTCGCAGGTGCCGCGCGTTTTCGCCAGGCAATCGAGCTGTCGTGCCAGCCCCTTGTGCACGATCACCGCATCCGCGCCACCCCTGGCCACGGCCTCGATCACCGGGCGCGCGTCCTCCAGCCCCTCCACCGGGCCGAGCGTCACGCCATGGTCCAGCGGTACGGCAAAAAGCCGCCGGGATTCTTTGAAAAGCCGGCCGAGCCTGATTTGTTTGCCAAGGAGCGACGGCATCAGGGATCAACCCCTTTAGTCACTGTTCGATAATGGTCTCCTCGACCTGGAGGCCGACATGGCGGCCGGGTTGGCAGAGATGGGCCAGGATCTCGTCGCCGGGGCGGATCTCGGTGGCGTGGCGCGGTTTACCGTCCGCGCCCATGATGCGGATGTGCCAGTCATCCTGGACGATGACGTTCAGTTCCCTGCCGTCCGCCTCTCCCTTGAGCAAGAGCAGGGGCCGGATCTCCATCTTGACCCGCCCGACCGTCAGAGCGCGTGTCCGGCCGGAGGCATCGACGCAGAGCACCTCGTCGCCGGCGCCCAACTCGGTGAGGTAGGCCGTGCCGCCGCCGGGCTGCCAGGCGTACGAATGCACCGCGCCGGCATTGACCCTGAACGGCCGAAGGTTCATATAGGGGAGGTAATGGGTCTCCGAGCAGACCAGGATCCCCCCGCCCGAGGTGGAGCCGATCAGCATGCCTTCTTCCCGGGTCATGAGACCGGTGGTGTCGATGCAGGCCCGCCAGCCCATGCCGGCGTACCGGGCCTCAGTCACGGACAGGGCGCGCAGTGTGAGCGGCGCCGGATCGCCGTGATCCGTCAGGTGGCGGCCGGCCTTGCGCAGTTCGTCCGGGTCGAGGGTCCGCAGCAGGACCCCGTCGCTGCCCCTCTCCAGCACACCGTGGATGACGAGTATCTCTTCCAGCGATGCCGCCTTGCAGAGGAGGATCGTCTTCGCCCCCTGCAGCCTGGCAAGGAGCAATTCCAGGGGGATATAGGTCGGCAGGTCGAACTCGACCGCGGCGTATTCGTGCTCCCCCGCTTCCGTGCATGCCCGCTCCAGCGCCCCGGCGTTGTCGATCGAGATCGAGAGGCATGTCTTGCAACCCCGCGCCCTGGCCGCCGCCAGCAGGTCGGCCCGGGCCGAGATGGCGAGGGCCGTCCGGGGCAGGGCCGCCAGATCTTCCGCACTCCTGATCTCCAGGACGGGTTCGGTCTTGACGGGATAATGCCCCTTGCGCCACTGCTCCGGCGCCAGGACGACGCGGCGGAACGGCGCGTTGTTGACGAGGGTCCAGAGGTCCGCGCGTTCCAGGGGAAGCACGCGGCCGTCCAGCCATAATTCCCGTTTTTGATCAGACAAGGCCATCCTCCCTCTCGCCGCGCGAAATGTTCAGGCCGAGCCCAGGTGAACCCCGGCCGCCATTTCCTCGGCGGAGAACGTATAACGCGGTTTCCCCACCTGGCCAACGTCCAACAGGGTTGACCGATCGCAGAGGGTGCCCGGCGGCACCGCCTCGATCTGGAGGCGCAGCCCAAAGCGCGCCTCGAGCTCCTTGGTGAGCTCCGCCGTCAAACGGCCCGGCTCATCCTCCTCCACGATCAGGCGCAGCCCTCCCGGCGCCGGCCCGGCGGCCCAGAAACGGCGGCTGGGAAGGGCGGAGACGATCTCGTCCAGGTCCCAGAGGTCCAGGCGCCGGACGCCCGCGTCCACGCGGCTCTCGCCGCGCCCCCGTACCTGCAGTACGGTCCGGCGCCCGCATGGGCACGGAAGATCGGCGAGGACGGCCCGGTCCCCGGTCAGGTATCTGACGAGAGGCGCGGCCCTGCGTTTGAGCGTGGTCAGTACCAGCCAGCCGATGCCGCCCGGCGCGGCGGGCGTGGCCAGGTCGTCCCCGAGGATCTCGAGGAAAAATGCGTCCTCCACGGGATGGCAGCGGCCGAAAGCGCAGTCGACCGCCACGGCGCCGCATTCGGTCAGGCCGTAATTGTCAAAGACAGGCACCCCCCAGGTTTGCTCCAGGAGTCCGCGCTGGCCGGGCGGTAAAGGCTCTCCGGCGGTGCACAAAGCGCGGAGGGATGGAAAATCGCGTTCCGGCGCCATGCCGAGGAGCGTAGCTGCCTCCGCGATCAGGAGCGCCTGCTGCGGCAGGCAGGCCAGGACCGTGACCTCCAGCTTACGCAATAGTTCGATGACGCGGGGATAAGGGCTGACATTCGTGCGCGAACTGGCAGGAATGACGCAGGCGCCCCGGCTTTGCGCCGTGGCGTGCATGAGATGCGCTATGGATGAGATCGCGTAGGGAAACCTGATCAGCACGATATCGCCCGCGCCGAAATTGACGCCGAGGCCGGCCAGGGCCCGCACGTTGTCGCGCAAGTCTTCCTGCGTGTACCATGTGGAGACGGGCATGCCCGTGGTGCCGAACGACTCATGGTACTGGCGGAGTCCGGCCCGTTCCACGCAGAGGAGACCATGGGGTGACGCCCGCCGGAGGTCCTCCTTGGTGGTCAGAGGGACGCGGGGCAGATCGGCCGTGGACCGCAGGGAGATCCCGGCCAGGCGGTCGCGGTAAAAAGGAGAAAGCCTGGCGCGCGCCAGCGTTCTCTCCAGCAGGCCGCGAGTGTCCTTGGCCGCCATCATTATCGCTCCTCTCGAGCCGGGGCTTTGGCAGGCCCGGCCAGGTGCAGCAAGGCCGAGATATTGCCCCCCAGGATTAGCTCGCGCTCTCCGTCGGAGAGATCCAAGAGCAGGATCTTCTGGATCTCCACCGCGGGGTGCGAGAGCGGAAACTCCGAACCGAAGATGAGCTTTCCGGGACCGGCGCGCCGGAGGGCCTCCACCAGATGTAAATAAGAGCCCGTGGAGGTCTCCAGGAAGAGATTATCCATGGTGGCCGCGGCGGCAAGACCTTCCCCATCAGCGGGTCCAAAGCCCATATGGCCCAGGATGAAATTTGTGCGGGGGAACTGCCGCGCCAGCCCGACGAATCTCGCCGTGGACGCCCCGGGGCTGTAGACGACGTGCGAGTAGACGGGCACGCCGTACGCGCCGCAGCAGGCGGCCAGGTCGGCCACGGCGCGGCTGGCAAAGGAGAACTCGTGCGAAAGGGGCGAGAGCTTGAGGCCCCTGTCTCCCTCCCGCAAGCCCGCCTCCAAATCTGCCAGTGCGTTTCCGTCGTGCGGATCGAGGCAGATCATGCCGTGCAGTTTCCCCCCCGCGGTCCGGCAGGCGGCCCGCACGTAACGGTTGTTGGGGATTGGGTTCTCCACCTTGGCCCGTCCGGTGATATAGTCCGTCATCTTCCGCACATCCAGCATGCCGCCGGGGACGACCACCCCCTGGTCGATCCCGCTGCCACGGAGCACGGCAAGGTATTTTCCCGCGCCGCCGTATGGGGTCTCGGAAAGATGCGCATGCGCGTCGACGATCATGCCTGCCTCACTCCCGTTCCTCAACATCGCCGGCCGGCGCGTGTTCCCTGCACACCCGGACGGTCTTGCCCCGGGGGCGGGGAAGCCGGTCGACGAATTCGAACGTGCAGGGCACCCCCGTGCCGTATTCCATCCTGCTTCCCAGTTCATCCGCGAGAGCCGGCGACGGATTCACCCCGGCCGCGAGCTCGCATCGGATCTTGAGCCGTTCCGAACCGCCGGGACCCGTGACGAACTGGTACCAGTTGCCGACCTGGGGCAGGCGCATGAGGAACTCCTCGAGGTAGAACGGGGAGAAAGCCACGCCCCGGACGACGAACTGATCCCCGCGCCTGCCGCGGAGTTGGAGCCGGGGCAAGGTTACGCCGCACGGGCAGGCGTCGGGTTCGAGATAACCGAGATCCTGTGTGCGATAGCGCAAAAGCGGGGTGTCGTGGCGCAACAGGCAGGTGACGACGATCTCGCCGATCTCCCCGGGCGCCAGCACGGCCCCGGTACGCTCGTCGACGATCTCCACGATCGCGTGGCCGGATGTGACGTGATAACCGCGATGCGCGTCGCATTCAATGCCGATGCAGCCGCATTCCAGCGACCCGTAGTAAAAGTTGGCCGTGACGCCCCAGAGGGCCGCGACGCGCTCGCGAAAGGCGGACGAGCAGCCTTCGCCCGTGAGCCACATGCGATGGAGGGGCAATCCGGCCAGGGGGAAGGAGGCTTCTGCCGCCGCTTCGGCCAGGGTCACAGCCCAGGACGGGGTGGTGATGGCCACGGTCGGCCGCAGGTCGCGCATGAGCTTCACGGTTTTCTGCGGCGTGGAATAGGCCCCGCCCTTGCCGGCGGGGATGACCGCGGCCCCGCAGCCTTCGATGAACGTCTTGTGGAAGGCCAGGCCCGCGGAGCTCATCTCGTAGGGCAGGGCGACCAGGCAGACATCGCCCCTCTCGACGGGCACCAGCGCCGGATATCCGGGCGCCAGGTCATGCAGGTAGTAATCGCGCCACGTGTACATGACATATATCTCTTCACCGCCCGTGGTGCCCGTGGAAACCTGGATTAGCGCCACATCCTCCCGCGGGCAGGCCAGAAGGGCCCAAGGGTTACCCCGCAGCTCATCCTTGGCGGTGAACGGCAGGCGTTCGAGATCCGCGAGGCACTCGATCGCTTGTGGGGTCACACCGGCATCGTCCATCTTCCGCCGGTAAAAGGGCGATTTTTCATACGCCCGCGCCACGATGGCGCGCAGCGCCCGATCCTGATACTCAACCAACCTGGAAGCGGGCATGGAGTCGACAAAATCCCCTTCCCCCAGGAAGTCCGCGAGGAAAACCGGCCTGCCCAGGCCGTGCAACATTTTCTCGAAACGCGATTCCATGCTAGGCATCCCCCTTCATTTCTGAAGGCGGCGCCTCCAGCGGCGCAGCATTCACTTCCGGCGCAAGTTCGCGTGCATGAGCGGGATCCAGCTTGCGCAGGCGTACCCAGACTTTACGGGCGCGGTCTTCCTGGCCGATCCGGCGATAGCCGCGGACGAGGTCGCCCACGATCTTGAGATACAACTCCCTTGGGAAGACAGAGTTGTCTCGCTCGTAGGCGCTTTTCAAGAAGCGGAAATCCTTGACCGCCCTCTCCGTCAGGTGAAAGAAAGCTTCCGGCAACGAATAGGTAAGATACGCCCGGAGGATCCGGAGACGCGGGTTGCTCCAGTCCCGGCCGATGGCCTTGTTCAAATGGACGAGACCCTTGATGGTCCGTACAAAGATCTCCTTCGGCTCGGCCGCGTAACGCCCCGTCAGGGCCATGCTGCTCCCGTAGTACCCTTCGGCCTCCGGGTCATGAGGATCGGCGGCATGGGCTTCTTGCCAAAAGGTTAGGGCCGTCTCGGCGGCCTCGGCCGAACCCGCCACGGCTTGATCGTGAAGGCGCAGGGCTTCTTCACGGGATGCCTTCCCGGGATCGCGCGTCCCGCGCCCGGCCGCACCCTTCGCGGAGGCCCGCCGCCGCTCGGCCGCGAGGGTCCCATATTTACCGGACGGCTTGAGCGCGGCCAGCTTCTCCCATGCCTTCTCCGCTTCCTCCGTCATGCGGAGCCTTTCATAACACGTGCCCAGGTCATGGAGGAGCCTCCAGCGCGTCTCGTCGTCAAAAAGCGCCTTATCCCGATCGCAGCGGTCAATCAGGTATTGCAGATCGTTTACCGCCGTTGCGGTGCGGCGGAAGAAAGCCTCGGGCAGCCGCAGGCTCTGGCCCGCTCTGAGCTGCCGTATCCGGACATCATCGGGCGCCGCGTTGACCGCGGCGTCCAGCGCCTTCATGGCCTTGATGGCCGCGGCGAACATCTCGGTGGGGTCATCCGCGTCGCGCCCGGTCATGGAGAGGCAGTCAGCATGATATGCCTGCAGCAAAGGATCGGCTGGGCTCTCCTCAAGTGCCCGGGCGAAAAAATCGGCTGCCTCGCGGGCCGCCCCCTTTTCCCCCGCGAGCGCCCGCCCGTGCAATTCCATCCCTTTGGCCGGCAACTCTCTCCCCATGGTCCGTGCCGTTTTTTCCCCGTCTTCCGTACGGGCATCGGGGGCCCCGATGCCTTCCGCCCGGATCAGCCGCTTGTATTTCATGCTGTCCGTCTCGGCCAACAGTTCCCGCCAGACTCGCTCGGCTTCCTCCCGGCGCCCCAGGTTTTTATAGGCTATGCCCAGGTCAAAGAGGAGCTGGTCGTGGAAGTCGGCCGAAAAAACGCCGGGGTCTCGTTTGTAGCACCCCACGAGGTAGTTGAAATCCTCCACGGCGGTGGATGTTCTGTGAAAAAATGTTTCGGGGAGACGATAACACACGTAGGCCCGCAAAATGCGGATCTCGGTGTTGTCCGGCGCGCGGCTGACGCAATTATCCAAAATTTTACATCCCTCAATGGCCTTGGCGAACCTCTCGTTCGGATCGACGGCGTCGCGGCCCAAAAGCGCGGTGACGCTGCCGTAGTATGCTTCGACGAGATCCTCCCCGGGCACGGCCGCGCGTAACTTCTCCAGGAGTGCGTGGGCTTGTTTGACGGCTTCCTTGTCGCCCTCCACTCCCCGCCGATGTAGATCGATCGCCTTTTGCAGGGAATCCCGCCGGGAGTCCGCCCGTACCGGCTGGGCTCCGGTCCGTGCCGCCGCCCTTTGCTTTAGACAGGCCGGAAAGATACGGGTCAACGGTAAGCGAATGATTGGCATGCTCCAACCTCCTTGCCGGGATGATGTAATGCATCACGATACCTCTTTTCGCGCTAAGCAATTTATGTACAAAGCGATGGATCGTGTATATTACCGTGGTATTGCAGCGCTTTTGCCTATGTGCAATTCAACCTGAAACAGGGGAGCCGCCACGGGCAGGTTAAAAAAAAGAAGCCCCCTCTCCCCGTGCAACGCCATCTCCGATGGGTACGCGAAAGCGGTGGTTCACCAATTTTACGCACCCAAGGTTATCGCGTTGCCGCGGGAAAAGGGGGCCGCCACGGTCGGGGCGGGTGTTAGCCCAGCGCGGCCTCCACCTTGCAGGCCAGCGCCACGGTGGCGCCCACGATGGGATTGTTGCCCATGCCGATAAAGCCCATCATATCCACGTGGGCGGGCACGGAGGAGGAACCGGCGAACTGGGCATCCCCGTGCATGCGGCCCAGGGTGTCGGTAAAACCGTAGGACGCGGGCCCGGCCGCCATGTTGTCGGGATGGAGGGTCCGGCCCGTGCCCCCGCCGGAGGCGACGGAAAAGAAGCGCCGGCCGTGTTCGAAGCACCACTTCTTGTACGTCCCCACCGTCGGGTGGGTAAAGCGGGTCGGGTTGGTGGAGTTGCCCGTGATCGAGACGTCCACCTGCTCTTTGCGCATGATGGCCACGCCCTCGTCCACGGAGGCCGCGCCGTAGACCTTGACCTTTTGCCTATTGGGGTCTTTCCCGTAGACCTTCGTGCCGATGATCTTCAGTTCCCCGGCGGCAAAGTCGTAGTCCGTCTCCACGTGGGTGAAACCGGTTACCCTGGCGATGATCTGAGCCGCATCCTTGCCGAGCCCCACGAGGATGACCTGAAGCGGCTCCCTGCGCACCTTGTCCGCGTACTTGGTGATGCCCGAGGCGCCCTCGGCGGCGGCGAACGACTCGTGCCCCGCCACGAAGGCGAAGACCCTGGTCTCCTCCTCCAGCAGCATACCCGCGAGGTTGCCGTGGCCGATTCCCACCTGGCGCTGATCGGCTACGGAACCCGGGACACAAAAGGCCTGTAATCCAAGGCCAATGGCTCGGGCGGCGTCGGCCGCCCTCTTTTTGCCCTGCTTGAGCGCGACGGCCGTGCCCAGGGTATAGGCCCAGACGGCATTCTCAAAGGCAATGGGCTGTACGCTCCTGACGGTCTCCTCGGCGTTGATCCCCTTGGCCATTATATACTCGCGGACCGACTCGAGATCGGCGAAACCGAGCTCGTCAAGCTTGGCCCGGATCGTAGGCAACCGGCGTTCCATGCCCTCGAATCTGACCATTCGTTTTACCCCCCTCGTGACAATCAAGGAAAATCTCTTCAATCCTGTCTGGGGTCGATGACCTTTGCCGCCTCGGCGAAGCGGCCGTAGGTGCCGACCGCCCCTTCATAGGCCTTGTTGGGCTCGGTGCCGTTCCTGATGGCGGTGAGGAGCTTGCCCAGGTTGACATACTGGTAGCCGATGACCTGGTCGTCGGCGTCCAGACCGAGCTTGAGGACGTAACCCTCCGCAATCTCGAGGTAGCGCGGACCCGTTTGGGTCGAACCGTAGATGGTGCCCACGATGGAGCGGAGGTTGTGCCCCAACTCCTCGTAGCCCGAGCCGACGGGCAGGCCCCCCTCGGAAAACGCGGTCTGGCTGCGGCCGTAGACGATCTGCAGGAACAGCTCCCGCATGGCCACGTTGATGGCGTCGCAGACCAGGTCCGTATTGAGCGCCTCCAGGATCGTCTTGCCCGGCAGGATCTCGCCCGCCATGGCGGCGGACTGCGTCATGCCGGTGCAGCCGATCGTTTCGACCAGCGCCTCCTGGATCAGGCCCGCCTTGACGTTCAGGGTCAGCTTGCAGGCGCCCTGCTGCGGCGCGCACCAGCCGACGCCGTGGGTCAGGCCCGAGATATCCTCGATGACCTTGGCCTTGATCCATCTCCCCTCCTCGGGGATGGGAGCAGGGCCATGGTTGGCACAGCTCCCCACGGGATACTTCATACCCATGCACAAATCCCTCCTACTCCCCCGGCCCGGCACGCCGGGGCGTCCGGATCATGTTCGCCGCGGCACGACGCTTTCCTGCTCGGATTGGCGCGCACTTCGCCTTTGTACGTTCTCTTCCGGCGATTTCCCGCGCCAAGCTTCATCTTCCGAGAGAGGATTCGTTTCGGCCGCCGCCGAACTCCATGTCTTCGAAAGGAGGGGGTTGGGGGTGTCCGTCCTCCTCGAGACACCGGTCGAGATCTATCTGCGCAAGGACTTTGTCATCACCTCGGCCATGCTGGACGGCCTGAGCCGCATCAACCAGACGGGCGCCGAGCACGCGCAGCAAGCCCTGGCCGGCCTCCTCGCGCAAAAGGGGGAGGTCAGCCTCGAGGCCACGACCATCCTGCCCCTGACCATGCTGGCCCGCCGCCTGCAAGAGAGCGGCCGCGTCTACATCGGGTGCCACGTGCGCATCTTTGGCGAGATCCAGGCCGAGCTGTACTGTTACCTGGAGCGGGGCCAGGCCCGCGTGCTCGCCGAGGCGGTCCTCAAGACCTGCCCCCCGCCGGTCAACCCGCGCGCCAGGAGCCGGCTCGTGCACGCCGCCCTCGCCGAACTGGCCAACGTGCTGGTCAGCGCCTACTGGCGGGCGCTCCACGGCCACGTCCCCCTGGATTGGCGCACCACCGCGCCGGCCGTGGTCGACAATGTCGAGCGCGTCTTCACCCTCGCCTCGCGGATCGGCCACTACGACTCCGTGGTCTTCCATACCGATTTCCGCTCCACCGGCCCCAAGACCCACCTGTTCTTCTGCCTCATTCCCGGCCTGGACTGCCTGAACAGGTTCCTGGCCCACCTCGATGCCGGCCGCCTGCATCCCCTGGTCTAGAAGAGATGTGAAATACCCCGCTTTGCCCCAGAGGCCCGGAGAAAGCTGGGGAAACAGACCAATATCGCTCTCCTCCGCGTCACGACTCTGCGGCCTCCGCGGTTTATCACGTCTTTTCGGGCTTGAACCGAGAATGGCATAGCGGCGGACCCCTCCCGGAAAGAATAGTATCCGAGCCGCGCGGCATCCCCGGACGGCGGCGGCATGGAGGCGGGAGCCGGCGCCGGTGTCCGCCCGGGATGAGGCTGAAGCCGCGGCAGAGATTGGTCATGCGGAGAGGATATCGAGCCATGCCAAGAATTCGCCTGGTCCTGCCCCTGTTTCTTACCCTGGCCTGCGCCTTGGCCCTGTACCTGCTCCAGCCGCGCGCCGTGCAGAGCCAGGCCGGCGGCTGGTATTACTACGTGCAGCCCGGCGACACGCTCTTCCTCATCGCGCGCAAGGTCGGCCTGACCACAAACGACCTCCGTTCGGCCAACGGGCTCGCTTCCGACTTCCTCCGCTCCAATGAGCGCCTCTTCATCCCCACGGTCACGGCGCCGGCCCCCCAGTCGTACGGCCGGGGAAGCAACGACGCGGAGCTCCTGGCCCATCTCATCACGGCCGAGGCAACGGGCGAGCCCTATACCGGCCAGGTCGCGGTGGGCGCCGTGGTCTTGAACCGCGTCCAGCACCCGCTCTTTCCCAAGAGCGTCGCCGGGGTGATCTACGAGCCGGACGCCTTTGAGTCGGTTACCAACGGCCTCTTTTGGAACCCGCCCAGCAACCAGGCCCGCCAGGCGGCGGAGAACGCCCTCAGCGGCTGGGACCCCTCGGGCGGCGCGATCTTCTTCTTCAATCCCGGCAAAACAAACAGCCCCTTTATCTGGAGCCGCCAGATCATCACCCAGATCGGGAGCCACATCTTCTCGCGGTAGGGAACCCGCCGGGGGAATCAAACCTGTGCCCGGCATTCAAAATTCACCCCCGCCGCTGCGCGGCGCCCCCTCAGTTTCATGTAAGTGAGGGCCGGGGGTGAATTCTTTCTTTCCGCCTTGATTTACAGCAGGCCCGCCCTTACAAACGCGCCCGGCGCGTGATATAATTGGACGGGCCTCCTTTTTCCATCGACGCGCCGAAAGACGTGGTTTTATCTTGCCGGCCTATCTGCATACCCGCCGTAACTTTGCCACGCTCCTCATCGACGCCGCCGGCTGGCCGCTCGGCATGAGCTTCCTCTCCATGCAGGTCATCCTGCCGGGATACCTCGGCACCATGGGCGCGGGCAACGTCCTGATCGGGCTCGTGCCCGCCCTGGCCAACCTGGGCGCGTTCCTGCCGCCTCTCTTCATCGCCGCCTGGGTGGAGCGGCGCCCTTATGTCAGGCACGCCGTCTTTTGGCTGGCGGTCGCGGAACGCGTGCCCATCCTGGCCATGGCCCTCTGCACCTGGCTTTTGGGCGCGCGCCATCCCGGCCTCACGATGGCCCTCTTCTTCGTCTTCTGGGGGGCCAACAATCTCGTCATGGGCTTCAATATCCCGGTCTTTCTCTCCTTGGTGGCCAAGACGTCCAGCCCCGAGCGGCGCGGCCTGCTCTACGGGCTCGGGGGCGCCCTGGGCGGGCTCCTCGGCGCGGCGGGCGCGGTGCTCAGCCGGAGCCTCCTCCTGGGGCTCGGCTTTCCCGACGGCTACGCCGCCTGCTTCGGCATCGGCTTCGTCATCCTCATGCTGACCATCCTGCCTTTTCCCTTAATGGACGAGCCCCGGCACGAGCCGGCCTCCGGCGCTCCCCGGCTCCGGGAGCACCTGCGCGGCCTGCCGCGGACCCTCCGCGCCGACCCCGGTTTTGCCCGTTACATACTGGCCCAGAACGCCCTCGTCTTTGCCACCGTGGCCTTCGGCTTCTTCGCCGTTTTTGCCGGGCGCAGGCTGGGGGCGGGCGAGGGGCAGCTCGGCGTCTACAACGCCATCCTCATGGGCACGGCCAGCCTGGCCGGGCCCGTCCTGGGAGCTTTTGCCGACCGCGCCGGCAACCGGGCCGTGCTGACCGTCTCGGCGCTCGCCGCGGCCCTGGCCTCCAGCGCCGCGCTCTACGCCGTGCGCCTACCCTCCCTCATGATCGCGGCCTTTTTTTTGACCGCCGCGGCCAACGCGGGATTGGGGCTCGCCGGCAACAACATCGTGCTGGAATATGCCGGCGTGGCCCGCACCGCCACGTACACCGCCATGGCCATGGGCCTCACCGTGCCCCTGCGTTTCGGTGTGCCCATCCTGGCCGGGCTGGCCGCGGACCGCTACGGCTACCCACCCGTCTTTATCGTCTCTGCCGTCTTTGCCGTGCTCGCCGCGGCCCTGCTCCGGCTGGGGGTGCCGGAGCCGAGGGGGATGGGGAGGGCGCAGCCCGTTTCGCCGGCAGTAGCTTAGGGCCTTGAAGCCATCTAGGACGGAAAGAGCTCCGGACATCGGCGGGGAGGGGATGAGGGCGTGACGCTGGACGAGTTCTTTACTGGACGCGGGGAGTCGCGCCGCATCTTCGGCGCCTTACACGATGCGATCATGGCGCTCGGGCCGGCCGAGGTCCGCGTGACCAAGAGCCAGGTCGCCTTTTGCCGCGCCAGGGCCTTTGCCTGGGCATGGATGCCCGGGATGTACCTGGGCCGCGGCGCGCCGCTCGTCCTCACGCTTTCTTTCGCCAGGCGCGACGAGTCGCCGCGCTGGAAACAGATCGTCGAGCCGGCAAAGGGGCGCTTCACGCATCACTTGGAGCTTTACAGCGAGGCGGAGATCGACGCCGAGGTTCACCGCTGGCTGCGGGCCGCGTGGGAGGCCGCGGGGTAACCCCCGTTAATAATGATGAATTAAGAATGATAAAAGATGAATTGAAACCGAATTTCAATCGCGTAATGCTGCTCTCAACTTATGCCCTGGAATAGCGGGAAGACGTCCGCACGCGCTTGATGGCTTAATAGCCCGGAGAGCGCCGGGGAACGCCTCCTGGGAGGGGGTATTCGTCGTTTACAAACGAACATATGTTTGGTATAATCATGATACCGCATTTTGTGCTCCGGCGTCCGAAAAGCGGTTGGCCGCACAAACGCCTGGGATGAGAGGAGCATCAGCATGCTGTGCGAATTGGCCATGCCACCGGTGTCCCGGTCCCCCTTCCTCGCCCGCGGCCGTCCAGACTCCGACGACGTCTTCCTCCAGGACCTGCGAGCCGATAACTATTATGCCGCGAGTCCTCCCGCGGATGCCTTCATCGTCCACGACCGGCCTGATTCCGACGACGGCTTTATGGAGGATCTTCGCGAGTTCATCTGCCTCCGCCTGGACAGGGTCGATCCGTACGAGTCGGGGCCAAAGGAATACCGCATACAGCGGGAAAAGGCCGCCGGCCTTTATGCCAAACTCCGTGAGATGCTGCCCGAGGAGGGCCGGGCGCTGCTCCTGCAATACAGCGAGTCCCTGGGGGCCGCCCAGTACCTGGAAACGGCGATGCTGGCGGAAAAGGCGTTTCTGGATGGGATGAGACTTTTAGTAAGAGTAATGATGAATGCAGAATGATGAATGATGAATCAAATGCCCTAGGATCCGGATCCCGTTCTTTCCCCGTAGCCAGGATAGCTTGCCTGCCTTTGTGCAGCGGCGTCCTCTCAGGGCGCCGTTGGCCTCCCGATCTATAATTATACATTCATCATTCATCATTAAATTAAACTAGCCCCAAGAAACCCCCAGAAATTTTCCCCCAAAAGCCCCGCGACGTCCCGCCGGATCTCCTCCCGGGAGACCCGCCACCCCGTGCGCATGAGGTCCGCGTACCTGCCGGCGAGCGTCCCGGCCAGGATCTCGCGGAAGTGCGCCCATTTGTAAAGCAACTGGTCCAGGACCCTGGCGTCGGAGTGCTGCGGGATGAAGGAGAGGCCCAGCATCTCCAGGCGCATGGCCGTGGTCTCCTGTGCCAGGACGGGGTTATTCATGAACCACCAGCAGCCAAAGGGCATGAGGTTCCTGAACTTGCGCCCGAGCACGCAGGCCCCGTGCTGGTTCTCCCTGGCCAGCGCCGTGAGGAGGAAGCGGTTTTCGGGAAAGGCGGCGCAGAGGTTCTCCACGGGCACAAGCGAGGCGGCGCCCATGCCGTCCCCGGCCTGGCCGAGTTCGGGGTTGACTCCCCGCCTGACGCCGAGCATCATGGCAAGAGGGAGGCCGTGCTCGGCGGCGGCCGGGAGGACCGCCTCCCCGAGCAGACGGGAGCGGGGTGAATCCCCGGGCCAGGCAAAGTCCGGCGGCAGGCTGGCCGCCAGGTAGACGGGGCGCAGGCGCGCGATCCAGTCAGCCAGGAAGCGCCGGATGACAGAGACGGTCTTTGGGGACGGATCGGGCGCGGCGTCATAACCCTGCCGCCCGAGGGCCGCCAGGGCCTCGGGCCAGTCGTTGAGCAGCCGGTCCAGGCGCAGGGCCGGGAGGAAGCGCCCGTCCACGGCCGTTCCCGCCCGCCAGATCCCGCTTTCTACCGTATCGAAAGGGTCGTTCGTCATGACGAGCCGCTCGACCCCTGAGATCTCCAGGACGCGGCCGGCGTGAACTTGGGCGGAGAGGCCGGCGAAGTATGCCCGGTAACCCTCGAGGTCGCGCGCGCCGGGATCGAGCCCGTGGGCGCGCAGGACCGTCAGCACGCCCCGGCAGGCCTCGCTCACGGGGCTTCTCTCCAAAAAGAGCGTGCGCCAGACGAGGTCGGCCCGGGCGCGCTTGGGTAATCCCCAAAACTCCCCATAAGGCATGCTCAGGCAACGCAGGGCTTCGGCTGCCAGGTAATGGTAAGACAGGAGATCGTCCATGCCCCGGAGGCACAGGCCGCCGAATTCCGGCGGGAAGAGATGGGTGTGGATGTCGGTGACGGGGGTTTCGGCGACCGCCTCAGCCACCGCATCCCGCAGTCTGGCCTCGGACTCGATCATCACGGCAACCCCTCCTCCCCCGCGAGCGCGAGCAGGCCGTCGCGTTCGAGCGCTTCCTGCGGCCCCTTGCGGGGCCAGAGCAGGTAGGGGTAGAGGAGCAGGGCCGTGGCGCCGGCGATGAGGAGGCGCGGCGCGTTGCCCAGGCGCCCGATGGTGCTGACGAAACCCTCGATGGCGCCCGCCGCCACGAGGAGGCAGGCCACGCCGAGCAGGAGGACGACCGCGTCCCGCCCGCGGATGACCAGGGCGTCCCGCCGCCGGTAGCGTCCGGGATTGATGAGGGCGCTGGCCAAAAGGAGGCCCGCGCCGCCCGCGATGGCGATGGCCGTCAGTTCGATCACGCCGTGAGGCAGGATGGTGGCCCAAAAATCGAACCCGTGGCCGTGCCGGATGAAGACGCCGGTGAGCACGCCTAGGAGGAGCCCGTTGCCGTAGAGGACCTGAAAAGTCAGGAGGCCGAGTAGGATGCCGCCGGCGAAGGCCATCACCGAGACCCAGATGTTGTTAGCCATGATGGCGCCAGAGATGAGCGGCCGCTCGGCCAAGGGGTCGTTGAACCAGGTGTTCTCCTCGAACCGCTTGTAAAGCTCCGCCGAACGCCCGGGCGGGACGAGGACCGCGGCCGCCTTTGGCGCCAAAAGCTGCAGGCAGAGGCCGAAGGCCGCCGCGCCAAGCATGATCAGGAAAGCAAGGAGGATAAACCCGAGGCGTTTTTGCAGGACTGCGGGAAACGTCCGGCGAAAGAAAAGACCGATGCGGCGCAGGGTGCCGGCGGGGGAAACGTAGATGTACGCGTGGGCCCGCCCCACGAGGCCGTTCAGGTAGGCGATCAGATCAGGCTCCAGGCGGTGCGTGCGGGCATAGGCCAGGTTGGATGCCGCCTGGCGGTAGAGACGCCCCAGGGAGAGCAGATCCTGGCGGTCGAGGCTTGCCAGTCCGCGGCTCCCGGCCCGGCCCAGGATGGTTTCGAGCCGTTCCCAGTTGGGCCGATTTCTGCGGTAGAATTCGTGCAGGGCCGCCACCCCCGTTTTGTCCGCTTTGTATTACATTCCATGATACCGGAATACGGCGGGAATGAAAAGAGGCGATGGATCTTGGCCGGTGGAGGAGCCTGGCAGGCCGAGATGGCGGTGGTCACGCCGGAGAGCGTCAGCTTTTCCTACGAGGTGGCGGGGATCGGTTCGCGCTTCCTGGCATTGGCCGTCGATCATCTCATCCAGATCGCCTTTCTCATCGCGTTCAACTGGGCCGTGCTGAGGACCGTGGGCGTGGGGGCCAGCCAATACCTTCCCCTCCTGCTCGTCATGGGCGCGGCGCTGTTTCTCTTGGGCTACTTCATCTTCTTTGAGATCCTCTGGGACGGCAAGACGCCGGGCAAGCGCCTCCTCCATCTGCGCGTGGTCCGCAACGGGGGCTACGGCCTGACCGCCTTGGAGAGCATCCTGCGCAACCTGCTCAGGATCGTGGATTTCCTGCCGTTCGTTTACGGGTTCGGCCTGCTCTCCATGTTCCTTTCGGAAAAATCCCGCCGCCTCGGCGATTTCGTGGCCGGGACGGTGGTCGTCAAGGATCGATCCGGCCGGGTGCCGGCGCCCGCGGCGGCTGCCGCCAGGGAGGCGCTCACGCGCCTGCCGGCTGAGATCCAGACCCTGCTCCGTGGCCGCCTCGAGCGCTTCAGCCCCGAGGAACTCGGCGTGATGCGGGCCTTCATCCTGAGGCGGGGGTCGCTGACGCGCGAGGCCCGCGCCTCCCTGGGCGAGAGGCTCAAGCGTACCGTCCTGGCCAGGTGCCCGGAGGCCGGCGCCCTCGCCCTGCCGGGTGAACTGCTGGTGGAGGCGGTCGTGGCCGCCCACGAGGAACGGATGGGTTAAGATCTTTGACGAACGAGGCAAGTTTTCGTTACAGTTTCCGCCGGTTTGAGGCGGAGCTTTGGCAGGAGGGCTCGCGATGAAACTCGGTTTGGTCGGCCTGCCCACCGCGGGCAAGACCACCCTCTACAATCTGCTCACCGGGGCCAACGAGGCCACGGCCTCTTTTGCCTCGGGCAGGGTGGAGGCCAGGACCGGTGTGGCCGTGGTCCCCGACGCGCGCATCGACTGGCTTTCCCGGCTCTACAAACCGCGCCGCACCGTGCACGCGCAGATCGAGTGCATCGACCTGCCGGGCCTGGCGGTGGGTGAAGCCCGCGAGGGCAAGAACCAGTTCCTGGCCTCCGTGCGCAACGTCGACGCCATTGTCCAGGTCGTGCGGGCTTTTGCCAGCGGCTCCGTCCCCCACTTGCTCGGCGGTGTCGATCCCGCGCGCGACCTGGAGCTGCTCCATACAGAATTGCTCCTGGCCGACCTGGACGTGGTGGAGCGCCGGGCGGGCAAGCTGAAGGAAGGCAGGAAGCTCACGCCGGAGAACCGTTTGGAGCTGGACGCCCTGGAAAAACTACACCCCGTGCTGGCGGCCGGCGGCCGCGCGGCAGACGTGGAGCTGAGCAGGGCTGAGGCGGAGCAGTTGCGCGGTTTCGCCCTCCTGACCGAACGGCCGGTGCTCGTCGTCGTCAACATGGACGGGGAGCAGTTCCGCGCCGGGGACTATCCCGCCAGGGACCGGCTGCTCGGCTACGCGCGCGAACACAAGCTGCCGGTCCTGCCCCTCTGCATCGAGGACGAACTGGAGATCAGCCGCCTGGATCCAGAGGACAGGGCCGTCTTCCTGGCCGAACTCAAGCTCGAAGAGAGCGGCGTGCACCGGCTGGCCCGGGCCGCGTACGATCTCCTGGGCCTGATCTCGTTCTTTACGGTGGGCGAGGACGAGGTCAGGGCGTGGACGATCCAGGCCGGCACGGCCGCCAAGAGCGCCGCGGGCAAGGTGCATTCCGACATCGAGCGGGGCTTTATCCGCGCCGAGGTGGTCAGGTACGGCGACCTGGAATCGCTCGGCACCATGGCCAAGGTGAGGGAGAAAGGCCTCTTCCGCCTGGAGGGCAAGGAATACGTCGTCCAGGACGGTGACATCATCAACTTCAGGTTCAACGTCTGACAAGGTTCGGGAGGTACGTTTCTTGATGCGATGGGCCATCGATCCCGGGGTCAGGGAGAATTCCTTCGACTACTTCGAAAAGACCCTCCTCACGGAGAACGGTTTTCGCGAGTATGACGCGCGCTGGCTCGTGGACAGGGAGATCAATCCCAACGGGTTCGTGGTCCTGGGCCGGGCTTACGCCACCATGATGCGCGAGGTCATCAAGGAGGAGCGGGTCGTTGTCGGCCACGATTTCCGCTCCTACAGCCAGGATCTCTGCCGCTCGCTCGTGGTCGGGCTGCTCTCCGCCGGCGTCCACGTCATCGACGTGGGCCTCTGCCTGACGCCGATGATGTACTTTGCGCAGCACCATTTCCAATGCCGGGCGGGCCTCCAGGTGACGGCCAGCCATAACGAGAACGGCTGGACCGGCGTGAAGATCGCCGACGGGCTTTCCTCGACCCTGGGCCCCGAAGGCATCGTGGCTTTCAAGAAGATCGTCTACGCGGGGCGCTTTAGCACGGGATGCGGCGGCTACGAGGCATACGAGGGCCTGGCCGAACTCTACCGCCGGGACATCCTGGCGGGCGGCGCGCTTAAAAGGCCCGCCAAGGTGGTCGTGGCCGCGGGCAACGGGACGGCGGGCCGTTTCGTCCCGGATATCCTCCGCGCGCTCGGCTGCGAGGTGGTGGAGGTCGACTGCGACCCGGACTGGACTTTCCGGAAATACAACCCCAATCCCGAGGATCTCGGCTTTTTAAAGCGGATCAGCGAAGCCACGCGGGAAAACGGCGCGGATCTGGGCCTCGGCTTCGACGGGGACGGCGACCGGATCGGCGTGGTGGACGACCGGGGGCGCGAGGTCTTTGCCGACCGGCTCGGCCTGCTCGTGGCCCGCTCCATCTGCCGGCGCCATCCCGGCCGGTCGCTGGTCATCGACGTCAAGAGCACCGGCCTCTTTCTTGACGATCCCATCCTGCGCCAGACCGGGACCAGAGTCCACATGTGGAAGACGGGGCATTCCTATATCAAGGCCAAGGTGGCCAAGGAAGGCGCGCTGGCGGGTTTCGAAAAGAGCGGTCATTGGTTTTTCAACCCTCCCCTGGGCCGCGGGTACGACGACGGGGTCGTCTCCGCCGCCAACCTGCTCAGGGTCGTGGACGAGGCGGGCCGGCCGCTCTCGGCCATGCTCGACGAGCTTCCCAGGACCTGGCAGAGCCCGACGCTTGGCCCCCGCTGCGGCGACGGGGAAAAGTACGCCGTGGTGGACAGCATGTTGAGGCGATACAGGGAGGACATGGAGTCCGGCGCGACCATCGGCGGGTGCCGGATCAAGGATCTCATCGACGTCAACGGCGTCCGTTTCGTCCTGGAGGACGACAGCTGGGGGCTGATCAGGGCGTCGTCCAACAAACCCTCCCTGGTGGTGGTGGCCGAGGCGCGCAGTTCCGAGGATCAGCTCTACGAGATCGTGGCTCAAATCCAGAAACGCCTGGCCGAGACGGGCAAGGTGGGGCCGTACGATCAGGAGATGCCCCCGCGGGGGTGAGTTTATCACGGTGCTTCTCGGGGACAAGCTATAGCCGCGCCGCTTTATCCGCACCGTGGGCGGCGCGGGCAAGGAGAGATGCGGAGATGTCTTTCAAGATGAACAGGCGCCGGGGCAACGGGCTCGGTTTCTTCTTTGGCATGCTCGTCGTCAGCGCGATCCTCGGCGGTATGCTCGTGCTCCTGGGGATCAAGTACACGAACCTCGGGGCCGCGGTCGTACCGCAGGGCATCTCGGAGCAGCGCGTCACACCCCAGGCGCGGTACGTGAGCCAACAGTCGCCCCTCCTCACGCCCGAACAGATGAAGCCCGCCAAGGCCCTGGAACAGGCCACCATCAACGTGGTCAAGAACGTCGGGCCGGCCGTGGTCATGATCACCACCCTGGAACAGCAGACCGTGCTCGACTTCTTCTTTCAGCCGGTCACGCGCGAGCTGACGGGCCTGGGGTCGGGTGTCATCTTTGACAGCAAGGGCTACATCCTCACCAACAACCACGTCATCTCGGGTCGGAGCGGCGAGACCGTCCAGATCAAGGTCCTGCTCTCCGACGGGCGCAACTTTGCGGGTGAGGTCGTGGGCGCCGATCCCCTCACCGACCTGGCGGTGGTCAAGATCGACGGGCGGGATCTGCCCGTGGCCCGCCTCGGAGATTCGAACCGTATCCAGGTCGGGCAGTTCGCCGTGGCCATCGGCAACCCCCTCGGCGAGAACCTGCGCAACACCGTGACCATGGGCGTGGTCAGCGCGGTCGACCGGACACTGCGCGTGGACCAGAACCAGACCATGCGGGGGATGATCCAGACCGACGCCTCCATCAACCCCGGCAACAGCGGCGGCCCCCTGCTCAACAGCGACGGCGAGGTCATCGGCATCAACACGGCCATCGTGGCCCAGGCGCAGGGGATCGGCTTTGCCATCCCCATCAACACGGCGCGCCAGGTCGCGCGCCAGCTCATCGAACACGGCCGCGTGGAGCGGCCCGGCCTCGGCATCACCTACAAGATGATGGGCGAGGAGAACATCGCCTGGCTGGAGAGCGCCACCAGAGCGAGCGTGCCCGCGTCCGGCGGCGCCCTGGTCATCGAGGTGATCAGGGGCGGCGGCGCCGCGGCGGCGGGATTGCGCCCCTACGACCTCATCGTCTCCATCGCCGGGCAAAAGGTGGACTCCGGCTTTGACGTGGCCGGTTTCATGGCCGATCGCCGGGTGGGGGAGAGGCTGCAGGTGGTCTATTACCGGCTGGAACAGGGGACCTTTGGCAGGGCCTGGCGCAAGAAGACGGCCACGATCAGGGTCAGCGTGGTGAGATAGGGAGGACCTCGCTCCCTCCGTCCCACCGCACTGCCAACGCCAAGGGGACATCGGCCGAGGCTTCGATCGCCGGCTTTTCCCGGGCCGAGGATCGCGGCCCGCAACGGAGATCGACCGTGCCCGCCCGGCCAAAGGGGTAACGCCGCACCCCGTGCTCCTCAAGGAGCCTGACGTCCCAGACGAGGCGCCCCGCCCCCGCCTCGGGCCGCAGGCCGAAGACGTACTCGAGGAGCACGGCGATGGGGGCGAGCCCCGTCCAGCCCACAAAGTCGGGCTTGGCCGGCTCCCCGGGCGCCGCGGCCTCGGGGGCGTAATTCTCCCAGAGCGTGCCGGTCAGGTCAAAGACCCGCACCACGTTGTCCAGGTGGTTTCGGGCGATGGCATGGGCCAGATCGTCCGCCCCGGCCCGTGTCAGGCCGCGGAGGACCATGTAGTTCGTGGGCGCCCAGACGCCGCCCAGCCAGTAACCGCCGCCGGGCTGGTAGGCCGGATCGTCCGCCGCCAGCGAGGGCACGCGGTGGGGCCGGTTGAACGCGGCCTCGTCCTCGAGGTGGGCGATGAACCGCGGCAGCCGCTCCCGGGGCACGATGCCCGCCAGGAGGGCCCAGAAGGCGCCGATGCTTTTCACGCCGCCCAGCGAGCCGTCCGGCAGCCGGTCGTGGTAAAAGCCCGTTCTCTCGTCCCAGAGATGCCCGTTGGCCAGCGCCGCGAGCCGGGCCAGTTCCTCCCTTTCGGGCGCGGTCTCCTCCTCCCGCCCCAGTACCGCCGCCATCTCCAAAAGCAGCCCGGCTGAGAGAGCCTGCTGCAGACAGGCGTCGGCCCAGGCCAGGTGCCCGTGGTACCACTCCCGCGACATGCCGGCCGGCAGCCGGGGCTGGTTGTCCATGCCCGAGCCCCAGCCCGAGGACCAGTAGGAGCCGTCGGGCCAGGTGCGGTAGGCCCTGAGCCAGCGATGGAAGGCGAGGAGCACGGGGAAGACCCGTGCCAGCCGCTCCCCGTCGCCCGTGGCCGCAAAATGCTCCCACTCCGCCCAGGGGAGGACGTTCGGGCCCGTGCTGGCGGGATCGAAACGGCAGAAGCAGTCGCTCCCGTCCGCCTCCCGGATCTCGCGGCAGATGAAGCCATCCGGGTGCTGCTTGGCATAGAGGTTGTCCAACGTCCGCTGGAAGTCGAAAGCCCGTCGGCCGTAGCGCCCGAAGAAGGTGATGAAGGCCGAGTCCCACATGAAGAGGCAGTCGTTGAAGGCGGTGTCGATGTAGTTCGAGACGAAGCCGTTCGCCGGGGTCGGCCGGCGCAGATTGGCGAAGGCCAGCTCCCATGCCTTCCAGTAGCAGGCCACCGCCTCCGGGTGCCCCTGCCAGAATGGCGCGGGCAACGCGCCGCGCGCCTCGGCAAAGGCCGGCGGCTCCTTTTCCTCCCGCGGCGCGCCGATGAAGCTGTTCTCCGAGACCAGCGCCTGCCTGATGTATGTGTCGTAAAAGTCCACGGGCGGCTCCCTCCCCGGCGGTGCGGTTTTTGAAAGGCTCAGACCGTGGTGGTATAACCTACACATCTCTTTTCCGTGGCAACCTTCGACGCAACCGGCGCCCTTCCTGCAATACAAGAGGGCGGAGCCACGCCATGGAGAGCTCCATCCCGCCCCGGCGGCATGGCGCGGGCTCGTGCGCGGCCGCGCTTCGGTATTGTTCTCTGCCTGGCTATCCGGGCGTTCGTGCGGTATAATCGAGCCGGGGCGCGCGCGTATGCGCGCCCGGAGGTGCCATGGCGAGGGAAAGAGCGGTCCTGGTGGGCGTGGACTGGACGGGGCCCGGCGGGCGGGTGGAAAAGTGCGATCTGGACGAGCTGGCGTCTCTGGCGGATACGGCGGGCGCGGAGGCTGTGGCCCGCGTCGCCCAGCGCCGCGACAGGCCGGATCCAGCCTATTTCCTGGGTTACGGCAAGGCCCGGGAGGCGGCGGAGACGGCGCGGGAGGCCGGGGCGGATCTCATCATCTGCGACGAGGAACTCTCCCCGGCTCAACTGCGCAACCTCGAGGAAATGGCCGGGATCAAGGTGATCGACCGGACCGGTCTGATCCTCGACATCTTTGCGCAGCGCGCCAGGACGCGCGAGGCCAAGCTCCAGGTCGAACTCGCGCAGCTCGACTACCTCCTGCCGCGCCTCGCCGGCCGGGGGACCGAGCTTTCGCGCCTCGGCGGCGGCATCCGCGGCGGGATCGGCACCCGGGGCCCCGGCGAGTCCAAGCTGGAAATCGACCGCCGCCGCATCCGCCGGCGCATGGTGGAGCTCCGCAGGGAACTCGCCGAGGTCAAGGACCAGCGCGAATTGATGCGCGGCCCGCGGGCAAGGGCGCGGGTGCCCGTCGCAGCCCTGGTCGGCTACACCAACGCGGGCAAGTCCACGCTCTTTAACGCTCTGACGGCCGGCGGGGTCCTGGTCATGGACAAACTCTTTGCCACGCTGGATCCGACCCTGCGCCGGATCGAACTGCCCGATCGCCGCGAGGCCGTCCTGGCGGATACGGTCGGGTTCATCCGCAAGCTCCCCCACCAGCTGGTGGCGGCCTTTGGCGCCACGCTGGAGGAGGTGGTCCAGGCCGACCTCCTCGTGCACGTCGTGGATGGGGGCGCGCCCGATCCCGAAGCGCGCGCCGCCGCCGTGCGGGGGGTCATCGCCTCGCTCGGCGCCGGCGAAAGACCGAGCCTCACCGTGCTCAACAAGGCCGACCTCCTCGACGCCGAAACGCTGGCCATGAGGCTCTGCGAGCTGCCCGGGGCCCTACCCGTCTCCGCAAGGACCGGACTGGGCCTCGACGCGCTCAGGGAGGAGATCGCGCGCGAGTTCACCAGGAACCGCCGTCTCGTGAGGCTCCTCCTCCCCCTTGACGCCGGCGGCCTCCTGGCGGGCCTCCACCGCGGCGGGGCCGTACGGAGCGAGCGCTATACGACCGAAGGGATCGAGATCCTGGCCGAGCTGGATCCCGCCGCGGCCGGCAGGTACAGGGAGTACGAGGCGCGCGACGAGGCTTCCCCCGCCGCCGGGACGGGAACGTTGTCCTCCCCGATCGAACCGTGAACGATGCGTGCTCAAAACGCCTCGACTTGGTGCGCGAAGAGGCCGTCATGCTGCTGGACAATCTGATGCGCGTCTACGATTATGTACTGAGGAGGGTCTACCTTGCCCGCGAGTGAGCGGCCCGAGGAGATGGCACGTTTCTTTGACGCGCGGGCCGCCGGTTACGAGGAGCACATGTGGGGCCTCGGCCCGGCCATGGCCGACTTCTACCGCCTGGTGGCCGAGCAGGTGGCTGAAACCCGGACGGCGGTCCGCCTCCTCGACCTCGGCATCGGCACAGGGCTGGAGCTAAATGGGATCTTCGCGCGTGCCCCCAACGCCATCATTCACGGCATCGACCTCTCCCGGCGGATGCTCGGCCTCCTCAAGAGGAATCATGCGGACAGGCGCCGCCAGATTCGCCTCTATCGCCGCTCGTACGAGACATGCGCGTGGCCGGGCGCCGGTTTTGACTACGTGGTCTCGGTGATGACCCTGCATCATCTGCCGCCCGGACGCAAGCTTCAGCTGTATCGCCGCATACGGGAGGCGTTGAGGGACGGCGGCCTGTACATCGAGGGCGACTACACGGTCTCGGAGGAGCAGGAGAGGGAAGGCCTGGTTGACTACGAGCGTTTAATTGTCGAGCACGGGCTGAATGCCGCCGTGGCGTACCACATTGACGTCCCCTTGTGCGCGGCAACGCAGGTGCGGCTCCTGACCGAAGCGGGCTTCGCCGGGGCGAAGATCGTCTGGGAGGAGGACGCCAAGGCGGTCTTTACCGCGTGCAGGTAGGAGCGGAGGGCGCCGGGCGCGCCCCCTGTTTTGTATAAATTTCAATCCGTGACTGGGATGATCGGTTTATACCAGGCAAAACGCTGTGGCAAGCTCGCGCGATCTTACCTGGTGGTTCAAGGAGGTCACGGATTCAGGGGATAAAAAAAACGACGCCCTGCAGGCGATCCGCCGCGGGCGTCGAATATTCATGACCAACCTTGCCGGGTATATGCATCATCCCGGCGGACGCGCGAGTGGAAAGGGGTGCCGCCATGCAGGAGGAGATCAGGCAGGTCTCGGCGCGGATCAGGGAATTGAGGGAACTGGCCGGCATGGACGCCGGAAAGCTCGCCGCCGAATGCGGCGTGGACGCGAAGGATTATGCCGCGTACGAAAGCGGCGAGGCCGACATCCCGGTCGGCCTGCTCCACAAGCTCGCCAGGCGCTTTAACGTGGAGCTCTCGACCCTCATCACCGGGGCCGAGCCGCGGCTCCACACCTATTGCCTGACGCGCAGGGACAAGGGCGTCTCCGTGGAGCGGCGCAAGGATTACAAGTACGCCAGCCTGGCCTATAATTTTGCGCACAAGAAGGCCGAGCCGTTTCTCGTCACGGTCGAGCCGGACGAGCCCGGGGCGCCGGTCAGCTACAACAGCCATCCCGGCCAGGAGTTCGACTACGTGCTCGCGGGCACGCTCCGCATCATGCTGGACGGCCACGAACTGATCCTGGAGGAGGGCGACTCGCTCTTTTTTGACGCGGGCGTCAGGCACGGCATGAAAGCCCTGCACGGGCGGCCCGCCAGGTTCCTGGCCGTGATCTTGTAGGAGGGAAGGACGGAGGATCATGCTCGAACGCTATCTCAGGAAGACGGTCTTCAATTCTTACGAGGAGTTCCGGCGCGATTTCGCCATCGACGCGCCCGCGGACTTCAACTTCGCCTTTGACGTGGTGGACGAGATCGCCAAAAGCTCGCCCGACGCGCCGGCCCTGGTCTGGTGCGACGACCGGGGAGGGGAGGTGTCCTTTACCTACGCCGATCTCAAGCTCCAGAGCGACAAGGCCGCCAACTTCTTCAAATCCGCCGGTATCGGCAAGGGCGATCCCGTCATGCTCATCCTCAAACGCCGGTACGAGTTCTGGTTCTGCCTGCTCGGCCTCCACAAGCTGGGTGCCGTCGCCATCCCCGCCACCCACCTCCTGACGGCCAGGGACATCGCCTACCGCAACAACGCCGCCGATGTAAAGATGATCGTGGCCGTGGCCGAACCAGAGGTCATGGCCCACGTGGAGGAGGCGGAGGCCAAATCCCCCTCGCTCAGGTGCAAGGCCACGGTCGGCGGCGAACGCGAGGGATGGCTCTGCCTCGACCGCGAGCTGGCCATGGCCGACGGGCGTTTCCCGAGGCCCGCGGGCGCGGACGCCGTGGGGCCGGAGGATATCATGCTCCTCTATTTCACCTCGGGCACCACTGGTTATCCAAAGATGGTGCGCCATGGCTTTACTTATCCCCTCGGCCACATCATTACGGCCAAATACTGGCAGAACGTGCGGCCCGGCGGGCTGCACCTGACCGTGGCCGACACGGGCTGGGCCAAGGCCGCCTGGGGCAAGATCTACGGCCAGTGGCTGTCCGGCAGCGCCGTCTTTGTCTACGATTACGACCGGTTCGTCCCCAGGCAGCTCCTGGAGGTCATCGCGCGCCACGGCGTGACCACGTTCTGCGCCCCGCCCACCGTCTTTCGCTACCTCATCAAGGAGGACCTGGGCCAGTACGACCTGGGCAAGCTGGAGTACTGCGTGGTGGCGGGCGAGCCGCTCAATCCCGAGGTCTATCAACAGTTCCTCAAGGCCACCGGGCTCAAGCTCATGGAGGGCTACGGCCAGACCGAATGCACCGTGGCCGTGGCCAACTACCCCTGGATGGAGCCGCGGCCGGGCTCGATGGGCAAGCCCTCGCCGGGCTACGACATCGACATCGTCGACGACGACGGCCGCTCCTGCGAGGCGGGCGAGGTGGGAGAGATCGTGATCCGCACGGACCCCCGCCGGCCCGTGGGCATGTTCGACGGCTATTACCGCGATCCCGAGCGGACGGCGGGCGTGTGGCACGACGGGGTCTACCACACCGGCGACACCGCCTGGCGCGACGAGGACGGCTACTACTGGTTCGTGGGCCGCACCGACGACATCATCAAGAGCTCGGGCTACCGCATCGGCCCCTTTGAGGTCGAGAGCGCCCTGTTGGAGCATCCGGCCGTGCTGGAGTGCGCCGTGACCGGCATCCCGGACGAACTGCGCGGGCAGGCCGTCAAGGCCACGGTGGTTCTGGCCAAGGGATACGCCCCCGGCGACGAACTCGCCCGCGAGCTGCAGGAGCACGTCAAGAAGGTCACGGCCCCGTACAAGTACCCCCGGGTGGTGGAGTTCGCGAGCGAGCTGCCCAAGACCATCAGCGGCAAGATCCGCCGCGTGGAGATCAGGGAAAAGGACGGGATCGAGTAACCGGTTCCATTCAAGCCCTTGCCGGATCTTGTGTGGCGGCAGGCTCTCAGCCTGCCGCCGGCGATACATGCATGCGGCGGCTGCAACAGCCGCCGCCGTCATTTCTTGATAAAACCTCCGTGGTAGAGGAGCTCGTAGACCCTGGCGCCGCGGCGGACGATCTCCTCCCGGCCGCTGAAGGCGCCCAACTCCCCCTCGCTGGCGTCGCGGTATGTGTCGTCACCGTCCGCGCAGGCGAAGCCGCCGAGAAAGCGCCCCTGCCGGTACATCTTGGACAGGCTCCGTCTGAGCACGGCCCCGACCTCCGCGGCGGTGATGAGGTCGGGCGCCAGGATGCGGCCGTAGTAGTTCATGGCCCAGACGGGCTCCCCCCTGAAATAGACGACCTCCTGGCCCAGGAAATCGGCGGTGCCGAAATAGCTGTCGTGGTAGGCGAAGCTCCCCTCGGCATAGCGCAGTTCCCGCGCGCCTGGACGGCAGGGCGGGGACGTGGCCCCGCCCCCGATGTACGTCGCGGCCTTGGCCCTGACGATGAAGGCCGACAGTTCACCCGGAGAGAGTTCCTTCATGTCTTTCCCCCCCGGGCGATGACGTCGAGGATGATCCTATCCATCTGGATTCCCCCTGTCCGCTTCGACGGGTGGAGCTGCGTATTCGACAGTTTATCTCGCAAAGACGCTAAGATCGCAAAGAGGACTGTTTACGATTCCAGCAGGCCCGGGCCAAGTTCCCGGTGAACCATGACCGCTGCGTCTATTACGATTCGACCTATCTCATTCTCATCCATTTCGACTTCTTCCTTGGCGGACTTTGCGCTTTTGCGAGATCATCGTCTCTTCCGATCCGAACACCAGTTCGACGAATAAAGGGTATTTCCTTCCATACCGGGTGAAATCTTTCCTGATCCGCGGGCCTGGAAAGGATTTGGGTATGATTTATTGAAGATCGGTCTCTCGGGTGATGATAGAAAATCATGGGCGGGGGGAAGTGCGGCCTGCGGGCGGCCGCGCGCTTGACATGCTTGATATGCAGTACATCCGGGAGCACGCCGAGGAGGTCAAGCGGGGCGCGGCGCGCAAGCTCATCAAGGTGGACATCGACCGCCTGCTGGAGCTGGATACGCGCCGGCGCGCGCTGCTCGGCGAGGTGGAAGCGCTGCGCGCCTTGAAGAACAGGGCCTCCGCGCGCATCGCGCAGCTCCAGGGGGCGGAAAAGCAAACGGCCGTCGCCGAGATGAAGGAGGCCGCGGGCCGCGAGAAGGAACTCTCCGCCGCGCTGAAAACCGTGGAGGAGGAATGGGAGGGGCTCATGCTCCTCGTGCCGTCCCCGCCCGCCGCCGACGTGCCGGACGGGACGGACGAGAGCGGCGCCGTGGTCGTCAGGACTTGGGGCAGCCCGCCCTCCTTCGACTTCAAGCCCCTGGACCACGTGGAACTGGCGGAGAGGCTCGACCTGATCGACCTCCCGCGCGGGGCCAAGGTTTCCGGGGCGCGGTTCTACTACTTAAAGAACGAGGGCGCCCTCCTCCACTGGGCGGTCTGCCGTTTTGCCATGGACAGCTTGGCGGCCAAGGGTTTCACGCCCATGGCCGTGCCGGTTCTGGTGGGCCGCGAGGCCATGGTGGGCACGGGCTACTTCCCCGGCGGCGAGGACCAGGCCTACAAGATCCCCGAGGACGATCTCTTCCTCGTCGGCACGGCCGAGGTCTCGCTCTGCGCCTACCACCAGGGGGAGATCCTGGCCTTTGACGAACTACCCAGGCGTTACGCGGGATATTCGAGCTGTTTCCGCCGCGAGGCCGGCACGTACGGCAAAGACACCCGTGGCGTCTACCGCATCCACCAGTTCGACAAGGTCGAGCAGGTCGTGATCTGCCAGAACGACGAGGCGGTCTCCATCGCCGAGCAGGAATTCCTCCAAGCGAACGCCGAGGAGATCGTGCGCGCCCTGGGCCTGCCGCACCGGGTCATCATCGTGCCCGCGGGGGACATGGGGCAAGGCCAGGTTAAAAAGTACGATATCGAGACCTGGATGCCGAGCCGCAACGGGTACGGCGAGACCCACTCCTGCTCGCGCTTTCACGATTTCCAGGCCCGCCGGCTCAACCTGCGCTACCGAGATGAAAAAGGCGAGGTCAGGTACTGCCACACCCTGAACAACACCGCCATCGCCTCGCCCCGCATCCTCATCCCCTTGCTCGAATGCAATCAGCAGGCTGACGGGAGCGTGGTAATCCCTGAGGTGCTGAGGCCGTATATGGGGGGGCGGGAACGGATCATGGTGAAATAACCGTTCGCAATAGAATCTGGGCAGGATTGACGCGATGATGAGTCAAGCGACCCGCAATTTGCGAAGAGGCTGTCTGAAATTTATATTTCTCGCTTCATCAGAAGTAATTTACCATCTTTGTTAACTCCCAAGACCTGAAGCCCGCTTTATACACGTGTCTCCTCACTTCGGTGGTTCACACTTCGAACAGGCTCTGTATCCCTTGATCTTTGCCTCCTTCAAAGTGATCGCAATCTTGCTTTTCCTAAGATACCGGCACCACTCGCGATGATAGCATACCCCCGTCCTCGTGATGTAGACAATGATCTCTTTCTTATCCGCGGCCTGGATCGTCGTCTGTTGGTATATAGGTAGCACCATAACGACTGATGCGACCGCGATAAAAAGAACCAACAGAAAACCATTGAGCCGCCTCATGAACTCACCCCTTTGGTTAGAGTCAAGGGTCAGTTCATGTGTATGCAAATAGAACTCTTTCTTGAGCAGTCGGGCTTATCCCCGTTCGAATGCCTGACGAAATTTGTACGGTTGCGCCCAATCGTCATCCCAACGACGACAAAACGGCGAGCGCTCTCCTTGCGGAAAGCCCCGCCGTTTCTGTTTTCATGTGGAGCCGGGAATCGGGATCGAACCGACGACCTGCGCATTACAAGTGCGCCGCTCTGCCAGCTGAGCTATCCCGGCGTCAAGGCCTATTAT
>JBLNBS010000137.1:0-7805 GCA_050260175.1 Patescibacteria group bacterium
CCTCTTTGCCTGCGCGCGAAGGATTTACCTGCTAAATGGGGGTTTTTTCTGTGATATAATCGGGGCGAAGAGGAGGAGACCAATGTCGCCGCTCGGCCGCAAGAGCTTTACCCGCGATCTCTTGGTCCTGCTTTTTGTGGGGATCGTCCTGGCATCCCTCTTCTCGCTCGGCCTCGCCGCGACCACCGGCAAGTATTTCGCCAAGGCGGTCACCGGCGTGCTCGGCGATTACGGCCAGTACGACCTCCTCTTTCAGGTCCGCGACGAGCTCTATCCCGAGACCCGGGAGCAGCTGCGGCGCATCATCGCCGACCGCTTCCCCGGCTCGCGCCTGCGGCCCGGGCTTTCCATCGCGGGCAAGTCCACGATTTTTCTAAGTCTCGCCAAACGTTACCGCACGCGCGAGGTTTTCGAGAGCCTCTACTCGTATTTCGGCAACCTGCCCGGCAACGCGGGCTATTCCATCATCGCCGAGCCTCGCATGGTGGTCTCGGCCGTGCCCGGCGGGGCCCAGGACCTGCTCTGCAAGGATTTCGCCCGGCTCCGGGATGTCGATTTCGTCTTTCGCGACGGCGGCTCCCTCAACCTGGTGCTCAAATCGGCCCGCGGGATGGACGGCCTCCGGCGCCAGGTCAAGCGCATCCTCGACCGCTACCAGCTCCTCGAGGTGCGCTTTTCCCTCGACAACCCCGTCACGGACGTGGGCGCGCTCGGGCGCCAGTTGGAGCAGGGCGTGCGGGATCTCCCCGGGGTGCGCATGGCCAAGGACGTCACCCGCGGCGGCCTGGCCGGCGATACGCAGTACATGACGGCGGCCCTGAGCGAGCTGCGCCGTTTCATGGTGGCCTACGCGGCCAGGGTCACCGTGCGGCCGGTGAACGGAGCCAAGCTCTACCCCGGCGACAGGCTGGTCCTCCAGGGCCGCGCCCCCCGCCTGCCCGTGCCGGGCGGCGCCATGGACGAGAGGTACGTGACGGTCAAGCTCGACCGGGTCGACGGGGGGCGGGGCGAGGGCCTCATCACCCAGGGCGACGCCTCGTATATCGGGAATGTCTCCGCGTACAAGCTCCTGCCCGGCGACGAGATCGGCGCGTACGTCGGCACCGTGGCCGTGGCCGACGAGCGCAAGGCCCTGGGCCACGCCCTGGACGAGAGCATCAACCTGCTCCAGCAGGCCCGGGGCGCCGTCAATGACCCGGCTTGGGACGCCTCCGGCTCCCTTCAGGGCTACCAGGGGATCGTGGCGCAGATCGCCGATGTGCAAAAGATCCTCGCCGGGATCAAGGGCGGCCTCGGCCTGGCCACCTCCGCGGAAACCAGGGAGAGCCTGCGGCGGGTTGCCGCGCAGATCCAGGGCATCTCCGGAGATCTCGACACCTTGGCCGAGACGACCGCCCGCCTCCGGCTGGTCGAGAACAAGGTCGCGTCCGTGCTCGACCGCGTCCAGGCCCTGCAGTTCCTTTTCCGGAGCGGGCTCGGCCAGGGCGCGGGGGGTCTCGCGCAACACCTGTCCGCCGTAGATCAGGGCGTGACGAACCTTGCGCAAAACCTGCGCGACAAGGCGCGGCGGATCGACGACTTCATCAACCGTTTCAACCCGGCCGTGCTCATCCTGCGGGGATGGGGCGAGCGGGCGGATGTCCTGGCAAAGGAACTCGGCAGCTTCAGCGGCAGCCTGGCGCCTGGCGGCAAGGGCCGCCAGGCCCTGGACAGCCTCCTCCTCGCCACGGATTCGGCCCTCAAAAAGCTGCAGGGCTTTGACGGAGCGGGGCTGCTCCAGGGCATGGCGCGGATGCGCGAGGAGCTCTCCCTCCTGGGCGGCGTGGACCTGGACGGCATCATCGGGCAGATGCAATACGTCAGGGACTCGCTGCCCAAGCTGCTCGACGAGGAGATCGGGCGTTCCGTGGGCATGATCGACCGTTACCTCGGCGGCGAGGTCGTCCCCGGCGAGCGGATCCAGCTCCTGACCAACGCCGGCGCGGACATGGGCGCGGTCGCGGACAAGATCCGCCGCATCTCGGGCCGCGGCGAGGCAAGCCTCCTGCGGCTGCCGGTCGGCTCCCTCGAGCTGGATTTCCGCGGCGAGATCCACCGCGTCCTGGGCGAGGTGAGGACGACCATTACGGCCCTCGTCCTCCTGGCCCTGTTCGTCCTGGAGTTCCTGCTGGACCAGACCACCATCGTGGCCATGCTCCGGCGCCAGGCGGACGCGGTCAGCCGCCGGGTGGCGGGGCGGCGGCCACGCCTGGCGCGCCTGGCGGCTTTCGCCCTGAACCCGGCCCGCCTCTATGCCGGCGGCGTGGGCGCCTTGTGGCTCTGGGCGTGTTTCATGCTGACCGGGGCCAGGCTGCCGCTCGTCGGCAGCTGGGGTTCGGCTTTGCTCGGCGCGATCATGGGTCTCCTCCTCGGATCCTTTGCCGAGCGCGTGAATCCCATCAACGACGATGAGTACATGGCCGGCGAGTCCCTGGGGCTCCCCTTTGTCCACATCATGCGCGAGATCGTCATCCCCGCCGGCAGGCCGGGGCTCCTGCAGCTTTTGAACCGCCGGCGCCTGATCATGACCGGAGGGAGGCGGACCTGACGCTCACCGTGGAGGGCTTGCGCAAATCGTATCGCAAAAAGACGGCCCTGGCGGGGATCGACCTCGCGGTGGGCAGGGGCGAGACCGTGGTCATCATGGGCCCGAGCGGCTGCGGCAAGTCGACCCTGATCCGCTGCCTGAACCGGCTGACCGAACCCGATGCCGGCCGCATCGTCCTGGACGGGACCGAGGTCACGGAACTGGACCGCCCGGGATTGCTCGCTCTGCGCCAGCGCATCGGCTTCGTCTTCCAGCATTTCAACCTCGTGCGCCGCCTGCCCGCCCTGGACAACGTGAGCATGAGCCTGCGCCTGCACGGCGTGGAGCGCGCGGAGGCCGAGGCCCGGGCCGCGCGTGCCCTGGCCAGGGTAGGGCTGGCCCACAAGCTCCACGACCTGCCGGAGGAGATGAGCGGCGGCGAGCAGCAGCGCGTGAGCATCGCCAGGGCCCTCGTCGGCGAACCGGAGCTGATGCTCTGGGACGAACCCACGGCGTCCCTGGATCCGATCCTCGTGGGCGAGGTGCTGGAGGTCATGGAAAGCCTCGTGAGAGAGAGCCACACCACCATGGTCGTGGTCACCCACGAGCTTTCCTTTGCCTGCCACGCCGCGGATCGCGTGGTCCTCCTGGACCGCGGACGGATCGTCGAACAGGGCGCGCCGCAGGATGTTTTCTGCAATCCCGTCTCCGAGATCGGCCGAAAGTACAAAAACCTATTGAAACACCAACCAGAAATGGTATTATAATACTTGCAGCCCATGGGTTTATGCGTCAAACCCTGGCTAATCGGAATTTAGAGAGCGGATGCGCGCGATTCTGAACGGGACGGATGAGATAATGCCCCAACAGCAGACACTGGCCAGACGCATTTCCTGCAGCGGACAGGCCCTCCATCTCGGGCGCGAGATCGGGATGACCCTGTCGCCGGCTCCGCCCGACAGCGGCATCGTCTTTTGCCGGGTCGACCTACCCGGCCAGCCCTCGATCAGGGCCTCGGTGGACGCGGTGGTGGACACCAGGCGATGCGTGACGTTGGGCCGGGACGGCTGGCGCGTCGGCACCATCGAGCACCTGCTGGCCGCCGCCCACGGTCTGGGCATCGACAATCTCCGGGTAGAGGTGGAAGGGGAGGAATTACCGGTCGGGGACGGCAGCGCGCGTTATTTCGCCCGGCTCATGCAGGAGGCGGGGCTGTCGCCTCAGCCCGTGGCGCGAATCGTGCGCAGGATCGAAGCCCCCGCCTGGGTGGCGGAAAACGGCGGTTACCTCGTGGCCCTGCCCTCGCCCGAACCGGGGCTCACGGTCTCCTTCACGTTCAGCGCGGACGAAAGGGCGATAGGCGCCCAGTACAGGCGGTTCCATCTCGGGATCGACGATTTTACAGGCGAGATAGCGCCCGCAAGGACGGTGGCCTTCCTGGAGGAACTGGAGGCCCTGCGGCGGGAGGGGCTGGCGCAGTCCACCGACCCGGATGTGGTGGTGGTGGTGGGCCCCGACGGATACGTCAACAGCCTCCGCTTCCCCGATGAACTGGTGCGCCACAAGATCCTGGATCTCCTTGGCGATCTCTTTCTCTTGGGGCATCTGCAGGGACTGGTGATCGGCGTCCGCAGCGGTCATCGCTTGAACCACCTGCTCGGCCGCGAGTTGGCGCTCCGCGGCGCGCTCGCGGTCCCGCCCGGGAGTATGTGCGACTGAGTTTACGAGCGTTGTGAAAATCCGTTTTAGGTCCATAAACACGTAAAACCGTGAACGATATGACATGATTTACATGATTAAAAGGATTAACAGGATTCAGGGCCTAAGGAGTGAATGAAGTGAACGAAAAGGCCGCCGCGGTAATGGATATCGCCAAGATCAAGAGCCTCCTGCCGTACAGGTACCCTTTCCTGCTCATCGACCGCGTGCTCGAGTGCGAGCCCAGGCGGCGGATCGTGGCTGTCAAGAACGTCTCCACCAACGAGGACTTCTTCAACGGGCACTTTCCCAAACTGCCGGTCATGCCGGGGGTCATGATCATCGAGAGCATGGCTCAGGCCTCGGGCCTCGTCATGCTCGCGGCCGAGGAGCACCCGGGCAAGATTCCCTTCTTTACCGGCATCAGCGACGTGCGCTTCCGCCGCCCTGTGGTGCCGGGCGATCAACTCCGTATCGAGGTCGAGGTGCTCAAGATAAGGGGCAATGTGGGCGTGGTGCGCGGCCTGGCTCTGGTCGACGGCGAGGTGGCCGCCGAGGCAAAGCTCATGTTCGCCCTGGCCCGTTGAGCGCGGCGCATGAGGCAAGCCTCGCCCTGCCGGTGGCATAAAGATTTTTACAGGGAAAAAACATCCAGGGATGCAATGGCGCGCGGCGACGCGCAAGAAGGCTATTGGACGAGCTGTTGCCGTTCCATGACTTGATATCCAGGGCCAGAATCCGCGTAGCACGACCGATAATACTGTTAAGGGATTATCACGGGCTGAGGGACGATATCAGGAGGGTCTAGGGATGAAAGCTCTCGAATCCAGGGTCATCATCTTGCGCGAGATCCACGAAACGGCCATCATCCAGCCGGGCGCCTCTCTGGGCCGCGATGTGGTCATCGGGCCTCATGCCATCATCGGCGAGCACGTGGTCATAGGCGATGGCTGCCAGGTCGGCCCCAACGTGGTGATCGAGGGTTGGACGACCATCGGCGCGGGCAACCGCTTCTTTCACGGCGCGGCCATCGGCTGCGATCCCCAGGATCTCAAGTTCCGCGGCGAAAAAAGCAGCCTCGTCATCGGCGATCACAACCTCTTCCGTGAATTCGTCACCGTCAACCGCGGCACCGATCTCGGGGGCGGCGAGACGCGCATCGGCAGCCACAACCTGTTCATGGCCTATACCCATATCGCCCACGACTGCCAGGTCGGCAACCACGTGGTCCTGGCCAACGCGACGAATCTCGGCGGGCACGTGCACGTCGAGGATCGCGCCGTGGTCGGCGGCATGTGCGGCATCCACCAGTTCTCCAAGATCGGGACCATGGCTATGGTGGGGGCCTGCACCAAGATCGTCAAGGACGTCCCCCCTTTCGTGATCGTCGACGGGAACCCGGCAAAGGTGGCGGGGATTAACGTCGTGGGGCTGCGCCGCAACGGCATCGAGCCCAAGACCAGGGAACAGATCAAGCAGGCCTACCGCATTCTGTACCGGTCCAACCTCTCGGTGGCGCAGGCGATCGAGCAGATGGAGCAGGAACTCCAGGGGAGCCCCGAGATCGACCATTTCATCCGCTTCCTCCGCAATGCCGAACGCGGCATCTGCCGCTGAAGGCGGTGTGATAAACCTCGCCGCGATCATGGACTAGACGCCGTCTAGTCTTTTTTCTGGCCCTCGGGCGCTGTCAACGTTTATGCCGGCGCCGCTACCCTGCCGGCTACTAGTAAAAAGCCCATCCAAAGGGAACTCTACCATGTATCTGAATCCGTGATCTCCCAGCTATGCCAGGCAAAACGCTCTCGGAAATTCTCGCGATTTTGCCTGGTAATTCAAGGATGTCACGGATTCAGGATGTAATCACCGTTCTTGTCCGGGTGGGGACGGTATTTCACCCGGCATCGCAGGAGGGATCGGATGGCTCGCGTAATCGGCCTCTTGGCCGGCAGCGGCAGGCTGCCCGTCTTGGCCGCGCAGAGAATGAACGCGGCGGGTTACCGCATCGCCGCCGTGGGGCTGGCGGAGGAGGCCGGCCCGGAACTCCTCGAGATCGTGCCCGATCTCGTCACGATCCCCGTGGGGGACCTAGGCGGGATGCTGGCTTTTTTCGTCCGGGAGAAGGTTTCCGAACTGGTCTTTGCCGGCAAAGTACATAAAACGGCCTTTTTTGCCGAAAAAAAGATGGACATGGAGTTCGAACGGATCTTCGCAAACCTGTCGCAGAGGAACGACGACGCCATCCTGGGCGCGGTGGTGGAGCGTTTTGCCAAAGCCGGGATCACCGTCCTCCCCCAGGCCAGTTTCCTGGACGATCTCCTGGTCCCCCGGGGTGTCATGAGCCGCCGTGCCCCCGACGAACGCGAACGGGCCGATACCTCCTTCGGTTTTGCCCTGGCCAAGAGCCTCGGGGGGCTCGACATCGGCCAGAGCGTGGTGGTCAAGGGCCGGGCCGTGCTGGCCGTCGAGGCGGTGGAAGGGACCGACGAAACCATCCGCCGTGGGGGCCGTTACGGCCACGGGGGGGCGGTGCTGGTCAAGGTGAGCAAGCCGGCCCAGGATCCCAGGTTCGACCTGCCCACCGTGGGGCGCGGGACGATCGACGCCATGCTGGAATCGGGCGTTTCCACCCTGGCTATCGAGGCCGGCGCGACGTTTTTCATAGACCGAGAGGATTCGCTGGCCCGCGCCGACGCCGGCGGCCTGGCGGTGGTGGCGCTTGACAGTACTGGTGCGTATTAGCACCGCGCCAAAGCAGGGATCCAGGCCCGTTGGCGCGAAGATACACGGCGCGTGCAATCGATGACCGCGTGGGAGGCCACGAGTTGAGCCCGGATCCCGTAAGCGCCTCGTCCGCCTGCGGCCGCGGCGGCGTGTGCGACGGCGCCGGAGGCGCGGCATGAAGCTGCTTTGGCGTTTGCCGGCGAGGTTCCGGCCGAGCCGGGGTGCCAGGGTGCTCCCGGCGATCCTCCTCCTCGGCCTGGCGGTCCTGGGTTTTTGCGTCGGCTACCGGACGCGGATACAGACACCCCCGGCCGGCCAGGCTCCTCCGCGCCCGGCCGTGGGCGCCGGTTTCCCTGGCGGCGAGGGCGTCCTCCTCGAGGTCTTCGACCGCGAGGGAGAGCGTGTCTGGCGTCTTAGCTTAAAGACGGCGGCCATGGCCGCGGACGGAGCCGTGGATGCCGCGGGAGCGGACGCCGAATACGCGGCGGTGAGGCCCCCGGCAAGGTTGGCCGCCGATTCTGTGTATTACGCGCCCGGCACCCACACCCTGTCCTTTAGAGGCCGGATCGGCGTTACGGCAGCCGGATTCCACCTGGCATGCGAGGACCTGACTTTTGACACCCGGACGCGGGAATTCAGGGTCCGGGGCGATTATGTCCTGACCAGGGATGGCACGGTCATGCGTGGCACGGGCCTCTGGGCCAGCGGGGATTTTGGGACCATGCGGGCCACGGGCCGCGTCCGGGTGATTACTCCTTGAATCCATGAGTACCTTGTAACCAGGCAAAACGCGAGAGCTTGCGACAGCGTTTTGCCT
>JBLNBS010000138.1:0-31121 GCA_050260175.1 Patescibacteria group bacterium
GAATCCTCCCTGGAAAGGAATAGCCAACCACCAGTAGCCAGCCTTGGGCAGGTCGAGGCAACTTGACCGGCTAAGCGTAGGCAGGCGAGGCAGCGGGCCGAAAGCCGAAAGGTTGAAGGGATTGAGCCCCGAAATGCGCCATGACGGGATGGTCGATGCCTTCATTCAGGCAGAAGACAACACTCGGGCGCCCGCCAAGGCGAGGGCGTCCGGGCTCCCCGGGGTCGGAGACCTCGGCACGCTGCACAATTTTGCGACGTGGCAACCCGGGAGGCCCCGACCGCTCTCCGTGAGGAGTATGGCCGACAAGCCGAAGAAGCAAGGGAGCCAAAAGGCGGCGGGGAGTCGGATCGCCGCATAGTACCGAGGAGGCGGGGTAACGCCCGCGGAGGGAAGGCAGGCGACGCGGTATCGGCCTTGTCGGGGAAACAGAGGCCGTACGCAGAAACGGAGCGACCGATGGAAACGAAACTGGCAAGGATAGCGCGGATAGCGCGGGAGAGACCGAAGGAGAGATTCATATCCCTGGTACACCACATCAACGTGGAAAGTCTGGCCGCAAGTCATCGGAAGATGGCGGCGGGCAAAGCGGCGGGCGTGGACGGCGTCACCAAGGCAGCGTACGAGGAGAACCTGGAGAGGAACCTGAACGCCCTTGTAGAGAGGATGAAACGGCAGGCGTACAAGCCGCAGCCGGTGCGGAGGAGCTACATACCCAAGCCCGGCACGGATAAGAAGAGGCCGCTCGGCATACCGAGCTACGAGGACAAACTCGTCCAGGACGTCATGGCACGGATACTCAACGCCATCTACGAAGCGGACTTTCTGGACTGCTCGTACGGCTTCCGGCCGGGACGAGGCTGTCATGACGCGCTTAGGGAACTCGGGCGTCTCATCGAGACCCGCAAGGTCAACTACATCGTGGATGCAGACATCAAAGGCTTCTTCGACCACGTGGACCACGAATGGCTGCTCAAGTTCCTGAGGCTGCGCATAGGCGACCCCAATATGATCCGGCTCATCGCCAGATTTCTCAAGGCGGGAGTCATGGAGGCGGGGATTGTCTACGACACACCGGAAGGGACACCGCAAGGCGGGGTGGTATCGCCCATACTGGCCAACGTGTACCTCCACTACGTACTCGACCTCTGGTTCGAGAGGAGGATTCGGAGGCAAAGCAAGGGAGAGGCATATCTCATCCGGTACGCCGACGACTTTGTCTGCTGCTTCGAGTATGAAGAGGACGCCAAGGCATTCCACGCGGCGCTCACAGAAAGGCTCAAGGAATTCAACCTGGAGATAGCGGAGGAGAAGACGAGAATCATCGCCTTCGGCAGGCACGCGGAAGAAGAGAGCCGGAGGAAAGGCGGGAGGAAGCCCGAAACCTTCGACTTTCTTGGCTTCACGCACTACTGCGGCAAGAGCCGGCAAGGCAACTTCCGGGTAAAGAGACGGACGAGCCGCAAGAAGTACCGGGCAAGCCTGCGAAGGTGTAAAGAGTGGCTGCGCAAGAACAGGTGCAGGCCTGTGGGGGAACTGATGCAGGCGCTTAGCAGGAAGATGGCCGGCTACTATCGCTACTACGGGGTGACCGACAATATCCGGATGCTCGCCAACTTCCACCATCAGGTGAAGCGCCTTCTTTACAAATGGCTCAATCGGCGCAGTCAGAAGAGGAGCTTTAACTGGGAAAGATTCGAGAACGAATTCCTTGGGAGACTACCGCTGCCGAGGCCCAGGATATACGTGAATCTCTACGAAAGAACCGCCTAAGCGCAAATGATGCTTGACGAAGAGCCGTGTGCGTTAATAGCGCACGCACGGTTCTGTGAGGGGTACGGAGCCGAGAGGCTCCCCCTACTCGACCGCCGAACGGTCCTTCACAGGAGCCATGGACGGCGACGTGGATCTTAACCCCATCATCAGGAGGTCCAGGAACCTGGGTTCCTGGTCGCAGGATTCCAAAGGGTGTGCGACCACACCCTTTGGTCCTGGAGGGTGCGGGAGGACGGAAAGTGCCTCCCGCGACCCTGATATCAACAATAAACCGATTCTACGATCCAGGTTGATACTTAGCTCAACCATCACTCAGAACAGAGTGTGGCTTCGCTTCGAAAAGGAGGACTGATAGTGCCTCCCGCGACCCTGATGTTTACACAAGAAAGCTTATCCGACTCCCTGGACCTAAACGCAACTACGCCTCATGCCCGATGTCAAATTCTGTTTACACCACAAATGCTTGTCAAGCGGACGCGAATTGACAAGCCCTGGCGGAACGTTTATAATAAGAACTGCGTTAAAATGAGAACTGGCGCGGTTTTTGGCTGTCGAATGACCGCATGGAGCCGCGGTCCGTTACCACGGCCGGCGCATCCGCCGGTTTTTCGTTGCATCGATCAGTTCACGCGACAGCAACGAGGGGGATTGAGATGAATACAGAAACCGTTCTGGTCGTAGTCCTGGTGGCGGCCGTGTTCGCCGTCTTCTACGCGATCGCCAACCGGGCGGAGAAGTGCGTCAAGGCTCAATACGAGGAGAGGCGCCAGGCGGAGGCGGCCAGGGTGGCGTCCGGGAAGAAGGGCAAGGTCAAAGGCTGAGCCTGTCCCGGGCATAACCGGAACGCATCCGCCGATCTCGAAATACCGGGGCACGCGCCGGCACGACGGCACGGCCGCCCCGCAGGGGGAGTGCAAGTTGCGCGCTGATTTCCGTTGGAAACTGGGGTTGGTCCTGGGACTGACCCTGATCTCGGCGGTCATTTTGTTTCCGCCGCTCACCGCTGGTCTGACCAAGGACGGACTGGGCATCCTCGGTGGCCAGCCCATCCGTCTGGGCCTGGATCTCCGCGGCGGCCTGGAGATCATCCTTGGACCCGACTACCGGGTGGATCCGGAGACGCTGGCCTGGGTCGAGAACCGCATCGAGGACGCGCTCGAACAATGGACCGACCCGGCCGGAATCGCCATGCCCGCAATCAGCAAGCTGGGCCTGGAGGAACTAGGTAAATACGAGGGCCTCAGGTTGAGGTTCGCCTCCGAGTCCGAGGCGCAGAGGGTCCTGGCGGCCAAGGTCATCCAGAACGAGCTGACCATGAAGCAATCCCAGCGCGATGTGCGCTTGGTGCTGCAGACCGTCCAGGCCGGGCGCGACCTGGAAGTGCGCGTGGAGCAACCCGTCGAGGACCTGGAGGCCTCGCTCGCCAGCGCCAGGACCATCCTGGAAAACCGCGTCAACAGCCTGGGCCTGAGCGAGCCGGACATCCGCCTGGATCGGGAGCATCACCGGATTTACGTGCAACTGCCCGGCGTGACGAGCGAGGAGAAGGCCCGGGAGATCCTGCAGCATACCGGCCGCCTGAACTTTCGCATCAACGGCCGCAAGGTCATGTACGGCGATGATCTCAAGAACGCGGAAGCGCAGTACCAAAACGGCGAACTGGTCATCCGCTTCAGTTTCGGTTCCAAGGGCGCGGCGCGCCTGCGGTTCCTGACCCAACAGAACCTGAAGAAACCGATGGAGATCTACCTGGACGAGGAGCCGCTCATGGCTAATCCCGGTCCCATCATCGAGGATGTCATCCCCGACGGCGACGGGATCATCAGGCTCGGCCGCGGCAGCAACATGGAACAAGCCCGGACCTACGCCATCCTGATGAAATCCGGCGCGCTGCCCGTCTCCCTGCGCAACCTGGCCGTGAACCAGGTGGCGCCGACCCTGGGCAAGGAGATCGTCCGCCAGAGCCTGGTCGCGGGCGTGGCCGGCATTGTCCTGGTCGTCGCCTTCATGGTGATCTTCTACGGGCTCGTCGGCGCCCTGGCCGACGCGGCGCTGGTGCTCTACGCAGCCCTGGTCCTGGTGGTCATGGCCTTGTTACGCGGCGTCCTCACCCTGCCGGGGGTGGCCGGCCTCATTCTCTCGATCGGCATGGCGGTCGACGCCAATATCATCATCTTTGAACGGATCAAAGACGAGATCCGCCTGGGCAAACGGGTGCGCCCAGCCATAGAGGCCGGTTTCAAGCGGGCCTTCCTGACCATCTTCGACGGCAACGTGACCACGCTCCTCATCGCCGGTGTCCTGCTGTTCTATCCCCTGGGTTCCGGCGCGATCCGCGGGTTTGCGGTCACCTTGACCATCGGTATCCTGGTCAGCATGTTCACGGCCCTGGTCGTCACCCGTTACTTCCTGGAGATGCTGACCGACCGCGATCCGGACAGGTTCGTCAGCCATTTCGGAGCGTGAGGGGGAAACGCGCATGAACCTGATGAAATATAGAAAGCTCTTCATCTTGATTTTCATCATCACTATCGCCGCCGCCGCGGCGGCTTGGGCGGGATTCGGGCTCAACCTGGGGATCGATTTCACCGGCGGCACGGTCATCCGTTACCCGCTGACCGCGGAGCAGTACGAGCGGGCCAATTCCGGCGAGATCAGGAACCTCTTGGTCTCGGGCGAGCTCGCGCAGCTCGATCTCAAACCCGGACCTCCGCAACCGTACACGCACAAGGATCTCTCGACCGGCCTCGATGTTTACGGCGTCATCGTCAAGACCAGGGCGCTCAAAGGCTGGACCGAACAGGGAATGATCCTCAACGCTCTGAACGGCTATTTCGGCAGCGAGGTGGCGCGCGACCGGCTCCAGATCTCCATGGTCGATCCGGCGATCGGCCGAGAGACGGTCTTGAACTCCTTCTACGCCGTGCTCATCGCCTGTCTTCTGATCCTGGTCTATATCGCGATCCGTTTCGAGTTCAAGTCCGGCGTGGCCGGGGTCCTGGCGCTGATCCACGACACCCTGGTCGTCATCGGCCTCTTCGCCCTGTTGCGCAAGGAGATCGATGCCACCATCATCGCCGCGCTCCTGACCATCATCGGCTACTCGATCAACGATACCATCGTGGTCTTCGACCGGGTCAGGGAGAACATGCGCAGCCGGCGCAAAGGCCAGGGCTTTGACGAACTGGTCAACGAGAGCGTCCTGCAGACCATGCGCAGATCGCTGAACACCGCGGCCACCACCGTCTTGGCCGTGCTCGTTCTCTACCTCGTGGGGAGCGAGAGCATCAAGGATTTCTGCCTGGCCCTGATCGTGGGCATCACGGCCGGGACCTATTCCTCGATCTTCGTGGCTGGCGCGCTCTGGGCGGCCTGGAAGAATTGGGAGGAACGCCGCCAGGTAGCGGGCAAGCCCATGCCGGCCGCGCGGAAATAATGAAACCAGGCCCCTCCGGCGGGAGGGGCTTTTTTTCCGGCTCAGCGTCACATTAAGGGACGGGCTGGTTGAATAACGTGTAGCAATGCGGAGAACCTTGTCATGGAACGCCCCTATACGCGTTTGAAAGATTTTATCGCGCAAAGACGCCAAGCGCGCAAAGAAAATCCCGATAAAGCTTATTTCACATTTAGAGGTGGTGTGAAAAATCCGTCTCTCTACCCGGGGATGAATCCCCGGGCTACACCTGAACGATCTTTCCAAAGCCCTGTCCTCCTGACACGGCACGGATAGGCTTCGAAGCACCGCCGAACCCGTACAGGATGTACGGGTTTGAGAATGGTTTTCCTATGTAGCCCTGCCCAGGAAGGGCTCAAGGGCGAGCGACGTACAGGGATGTACTAAAGCCGCCCCAGGGTTTTAACCCTGGGATCGCGGTGGTGAGGTTTTTCACATCGCTTTTATGGGCGGTGTGAAACCGAGATCGATTCCTCGCTTTTGGGGAGGTGCGGGCATGTTCGACGATCCCGAAGGCCCCGTCGAGCATTACTCCTTTGGCAGGTTCGTCGTGGCCGGGGAGGAGCACGCGTCCTCGCCGGACGGCGGGACGATCGGTTGCGGCAGTGACATCCGCATCGCGGGCGGCGTGGTGAGCCCCTGGCGGGAAAGGCGGGGGCATCTCCTGGAGCCCGGGATGCTCGCGGGCCTGGACGGCCCGGCGCCCGAGGCGCTCGTGATCGGCCTGGGCGCATACGGGGCGCTGCAGTGCCCGGCTGGGGTCGTCGAGCGCGCCAGAGCCATGGGGATCTCGCGGGTTGAGGCGGCAAACACTCCGGAAGCCTGCAGGATCTACAACTCCCTCTGCCGGGGGTGCGTGAGAGCGGCCCTGCAGGCGCACGGGCCGTGCTGAGCGCGAGGGGAGGCAGGCGCATGATCCGCGCGGCGGTGCTTGTTTCGGGCGGCGGCTCCAATCTCCAGGCCCTCCTGGACGGTTGCGACAGAGCGGTCGAGTACGCCCTCGTCCTCTCCAACAAGGAGGATGCTTATGCCCTGGCGCGGGCGGCCAGGGCGGGCGTGCCCACGGCGGTGGTGCGCTACGAGGACTACCCCGGACGGCGGGAATTCACCCTGGCCATCGTGGCGGCGCTCCGGGAAGCTGGTGCCGACCTCGTCTGTCTTGCGGGCTTCACCCGCATCCTGGACCCTGTCTTTTACGAGTGCTACGACCTCCGCGCGATGAATATCCATCCCGCGCTCCTGCCCGCTTTTGGCGGCGAGGGCATGTACGGCCGGCGCGTGCACGAGGCTGTGCTGGCTTCCGGAGCAAAGCTCTCCGGCGCCACCGTGCACTTCGTGACCCCCGAGACCGACGGCGGCCCCATCATTCTCCAGGGCGCGGTGCCGGTCTTGGACGGCGACACCCCGGAGACCCTGGCCCAGAGGGTGCTCGAGGTGGAGCACCGCCTGTATCCCGCGGCTGTGCGCCTTTTTGCCGGGGGCAGGCTGCGAGTGGAGGGAAACCGGGTGAGGATTTTGCCCAGAGCTGCCGATGAAATCTAGTGAAGGCCGGGATTTCGGGTATTTCATCGCAGAAGAGCCGATATAACAGGATTAACATGATTTTCAAGATTAATACGGATTCTTTGTCTATTAGATCACCTTTGTCAATGACTTCAGGACTTTAATCCTGTTAATCATGTAAATCATGTCATATCATTCCATGTTTTACTTGTTTACCGGTCTGAAAATGGTTTTTCACAGCGCTTTTAGTGAAGGTATAGGGTTCATGATCTGAATACGGGAGTGAAGACATTGATCTCGATCAAGCGGGCGCTCCTCAGCGTCTCGGACAAACAGGGCCTGGCGGAACTGGCCGAGGGGCTGGTGCGCCGCGGCGTGGAACTGATCTCAACCGGGGGAACCCACGCCTTCCTGCGCCAGGCCGGCCTGCCTGTGACCTATATCTCCGAGGTGACGGGTTTTCCGGAGATCCTGGACGGGCGGGTCAAGACGCTCCATCCCGCCATCCACGGGGGGATCCTGGCCCGCCGGGACGAGCCCGGGCACATGCAGGAACTGGCGCGGGCCGGGATTGCCCCCATCGATCTCGTGGTGGTCAACCTCTATCCCTTTGCCGCCACCGTGGCCAGGGCGGGCGTGACCGCGGCCGAGGCGGTGGAGAACATCGATATCGGCGGGCCGGGCATGATCCGCTCCGCGGCCAAGAACCACGAGCATGTCGTGGTGCTGGTCGATCCCGCGGCCTACCCGGGTTTCCTGGCCGAACTGGAGGCCCACGGCGGGAGCGTCAGCCAGGCGTACGCCCGCGCGCGCGCGGCCGAGGCATTCGCCCACACGGCAGCCTATGACCGGGCGATCCACGCCTACCTCGCGGGGGCCGAGGCCGTGCCGCTCCCGTCCCGGCTGGAGCTTTCCTACGAGAAGATCCAGGACCTTCGCTACGGCGAGAACCCGCACCAGCGGGCCGCCTTTTACCGCGAGCCCGGTTTTACCGGCTTCGGCCTGCCCGCCGCCCGCCAGCTCCAGGGCAAGGAGCTATCCTTTAACAACATCGGCGACGCCGACACCGCCATGGGGCTTTGCGCCGAGTTCGGCGGGCCCGCGGCCGTGGCCGTCAAGCACGCCAATCCCTGCGGCGTGGGCACGGGCGCCGATTTGCCCGCGGCCTTCCGCCGGGCTTACGAGGCGGATCCCGTCTCGATCTTCGGCGGGATCATCGCGGTCAACCGCGAGTTGGACCAGGAGACCGCCGCGGCCATGGCCGAGCTTTTCTTGGAAGTGATCGTGGCCCCGGCTTTCAGCCCGGGCGCGATCGAGATCCTGTCCGCCAAAAAGAACCTGCGCCTGCTTGAGATCGCCTTTCCCCCGCCCGGCGCCGGCGCATCCGCAGCCCTAGATCTGCGCAAGGTGGCCGGCGGCCTACTCATCCAGGAACTGGACCGCAAGGACTATGCCCAAGCCGATCTGCAGGTCAAGACGAAGCGGGCGCCGACCCCCGAAGAGCTCGCCGGGATGGCCCTGGCCTGGAAAGTGGTGAAGTATGTCAAGTCCAACGCCATCGTGCTCTGGAAGGACGGCGGCACGGTCGGCGTGGGCGCCGGCCAGATGAACAGGGTCGGCGCGGCAAGGATCGCCCTGGCGCAGGCGGGGCCAAAAGCAGCGGGTTCGGTCATGGCCTCCGACGCGTTCTTCCCCATGCCGGACACGGTCGAGGAAGCCGCCCGGGCCGGTGTCACGGCCATCATCCAGCCCGGCGGTTCCATCAAGGACGCCGAGTCCATCGCGGCTGCTGACGCGGCCGGCATGGCCATGGTCTTTACGGGCGTGAGGCATTTTCGCCATTAAGCCTGGAGGTGTTTGGATGCCGTTTTACGACATCAACCAGATCAAGGAGGTCCTCCCCCATCGCTTCCCCTTTCTGCTCGTGGACAGGATCGTCGAGCTCGGGGAGGCGCGCTGTGTGGGACTGAAGAACTTTACCGCCAACGAGCCTTTTTCGCAGGAGGACTTCGGGGGCATCTATCCCATGCAGGGCGTGCTCCAGGTCGAAGCCATGGCCCAGGTGGCGGCCTTTCTCATGCTGAGCAAGATCGAGGACCGCGACACTCTGGCTTATTTTTCCAGCATCGAACGCGCCCGTTTTCGCCGGCCGGCATTGCCCGGCGACCAGCTCCGCATCGAGGTGACGCTGGAAAAACTACGCACCCGGGCGGGCCGTTTCAGCGGGGTGTGCTATATTGACGGGCAGAAGGCCTGCCAGGCCAGGTTTACCTGCATGACGCCCAAGAAATTCGAGCTGGGAGAGTCACGGGTATGAACCGGCCGCTCGGCGAGACCAGCCTGCCCGGCCTGCCCGCGCCCCGCCGCGGCAAGGTGCGCGATCTCTACGACCTCGGGCGGGAGCTGCTGATCGTGGCCACGGACCGGGTTTCCGCCTTTGACGTGGTCCTGCCCGATCCCATCCCCGGCAAGGGCCGTGTGTTGAACGGCCTGGCGGCCTACTGGTTCGGAGTGACGCGCGGCATCATGCCAAACCATCTCCTGACGGCCGAGGCGGACGAGTTCCCGGCCGCGTTGGCGCCGCACCGCGGTATATTGGCCGGCCGCAGCATGCTGGTGAAAAAAACCGAAGTACTGCCCGTGGAATGCGTCGTCCGGGGATACCTGGCGGGATCCGCCTGGCGGGAGTATGCCGGCACGGGGCGGGTCGGCGAATACCGGCTGCCGTCCGGCTTGCGCGAGAGCGAACGCCTGCCGGAACCCCTCTTTACCCCCACCACCAAGGCGGAGCAGGGGCACGACCTGCCCATCACGACGGGCGATCTGGCGGCGCTGGTGGGTACGGCCACGGCGGAAAGGCTCCGCGAGGAATCGCTGGCGCTCTATGCGGCCGGCGAGGCCAGGGCCAGGGAGGCCGGGATCATCCTGGCCGACACCAAGTTCGAGTTCGGCTGTGTCGGCGGAGAGCTGCTCGTGGTGGACGAGATCCTGACCCCGGATTCCTCGCGTTTCTGGCCGAGCCGGGGTTACGCCCCGGGAAAGCCGCAGCCCAGCTATGATAAGCAGTACATCCGGGATTACCTCGAGCGCATCGGCTGGGACAAGACGCCGCCCGCGCCGCATCTGCCCGCCGAGGTCATCGAGGGCACCGCGGCCAGGTACCGGGAGGCCTACGTCAAACTGACAGGAGTAGAATGGAAATGATAGGCATCAGCCATCTTGACATCGGCAGCGCCAACCTGGCTTATCGGGTCTTCGGCACCGGCAAGATCAACGTCGTAATCGAGTCGGCGCTCAACTCGTGCGGCGCGGAATGGTGGCACATCGGCGAGGCGCTGGCTGGGAAGTACACGGTTCTTGTTTACGACCGTGCCGGATACGGGGCAAGCTCCGCCTCGCGCCTGGCGCGCACGCCCAAGAACATCGCCGGCGAATTGCGGCAACTCCTGGCGCACCTCGAGGTCGAGCGACGGGTGATCCTGGTCGGGCACTCCCAGGGCGGACTGTACGTCCAGCAGTACTCCCGTTTATATCCGGATTCGGTCAAGGGCGTCGTGCTGATCGATCCACTGTCAGCCAACGACAATCGCTTCAAGGAATTGTTGTCCGCCGACGATTACGCCAGGAGCGGCGTGGGCAAGGTGAAGAATCTCAAGATGGGATATTGGCTGGCAAGGATCGGGCTGGGGTTTCTTCTCAGACCGCTATTGAAGAAAGCGCCGCCGTTTTACTACTACGATAAGTTCTCCGCCGAAGCGGCCGACTGCATTTTGAGATCGTCAACCAGGGCAAGGCAATACAAGACAGCCATCGATGAGTACCTCTTGTCGCATGCGGATGAGCACATCACCGATCTCAAGGCGGGGCAAGGCTTTCCCAGCATCCCGCTGGTGCTGATCACGCATACTTCGGAGATCGCCGTCGAGGAAAACATGCACTATGGCGGCATCAGCCGGGAACTGGCGGAGAGAGTGGAAGGAATCTGGCAGGAGATCATGGCGGAATACCTGACGTTTTCCGCCAATTCGGTATTTATGCAAGCCAAGGCGAGCAGCCATTACGTGCATCTGACGGAGTATCCGCTCCTCGAAGCGGCTTTGGCCAAGGCCGCCGTCGATTAAGAGAAACGATAGAATCCTTCTTTTCCCGTCTATCGGCGGTAAGACGGGATCCTAATAACGAGAGGTGTCTCGATTTGAAGGTTATGGTCGTCGGCAGCGGGGGGCGGGAGCACGCGCTCGTCTGGAAGCTGGCCCAAAGCCCGGCGGTGGAGAAGATCTACGCGGCCCCGGGCAATCCCGGCATCTGGGCCATGGCCGCGCGCGCCGAGGCCGATCATGAAAAACCGGCCGCGCTGGCCGATTTTGCCGCCGCCGAGAAGATCGATCTGACCGTCGTCGGGCCCGAGAGTTATCTGGCCCTTGGATTGGCGGACGAGTTCGCCCGCCGGGGGCTGCCCGTCTTCGGCCCGGCCATGGCCGCGGCGGCCCTGGAAACCGACAAGGCCTTCGCCAAGAACTTCATGGCCAGGCATGGCATTCCCACCGCCGGTTTCTCCGTCTTTGACGAGATCGGCGCGGCCCGCGCCCACCTCCACCGGCACGGGGCGCCGGTCGTGATTAAGGCCAGCGGCCTGGCGGCGGGCAAGGGCGCCTTTGTCTGCGCCACCATGGCCGAGGCTGAGGACGCCCTGGCCGCCTGCATGGAACGGCGCGTCTTTGGCGGGGCGGGGGACCGCGTGCTCATCGAGGATTGTCTCGAGGGCGAGGAGGTCTCGCTCCTCGTGGTGAGCGACGGCCGCAGGTGCCTGCCGATGCTGCAGGCCCAGGACCACAAAAGGGCACTTGACGGCGATCGGGGCCCCAACACGGGCGGGATGGGGGCCTACGCCCCCGCCGGCGTGCTCGGCGCAGCCGATCTGGCACGGGTCATCTCGGATATAGTGCTGCCCACCATCGAGGGCATGGCGGCCGAGGGGCGCCCTTACCGCGGCGTGCTCTACGTGGGCCTGATGGTCACCCCCGGCGGGCCAAAGGTCATCGAGTATAACTGCCGCCTGGGCGATCCAGAGGCCCAGGCGATCCTGCCTCTCCTGGAATCGGACCTGGCGGAGCTATGCCTGGCCTGCGCGGGGGACGGGCTTTCCCCCACCGAGGAATTGCGCTGGTCCGGCGGGAGCGCCGTCTGCGTGGTCCTGGCCTCGGGGGGGTATCCCGGCGGCCATCGTACGGGGCTCCCTGTGAGCGGTCTTTCAGAAGCGGCCGCCATGCCGGGAGTCCACGTCTTCCACGCGGGCACCGCCGTGCGCGGCGGAGAGCTTGTCACCGCGGGCGGGAGGGTTTTGAACGTGGTGGGGACGGGGCCGGACTTTTTCGCCGCGCGCGAGCGGGCCTACGCCGCCTGCGAAGAGATACGCTTTGCCGGCATGCATTACCGCCGCGATATCGCCTGGCGGGAGATGAAAAGACAGTTATGAGCTATGAGTTTTTAGTTTTGAGTTCTATGACACCGTGCAATGTCTCAATACCCATAACTCAACACGCATGACTCATAACTCCTGGGAAGGGGGGTAGCCGCTGCTTGACCGAGGTCGTGATCTACACCGACGGCGCCTGCTCGGGCAACCCGGGGCCGGGCGGCTGGGCCGCCGTGCTGCGCACCGGCGGGCACAGGAGGGAGATCTCCGGGCGCGAGCCGCACACGACCAACCAGCGCATGGAGCTGACCGCCGCTGCCCGGGCGCTCGGGACGCTCAAGTATCCCTGCCGGGTCACGCTCTATTCCGACAGCGCCTACCTCGTCAACGCTTTTCGCCAGGACTGGCTGAGCCGCTGGGAGAGGAACGGTTGGCGCAACGCCCAGAAAGAACCGGTGGATAACCAGGATCTCTGGCTCGAGCTGCTCCGCCTGAGCAAGATTCATGACGTTACCTGGCTAAAAGTGAGCGGCCACTCGGGCGACGAGATGAACGAACGTTGCGATGCGCTGGCCCGGGCGGCCATCGCGGAAGGAGATGCAAATGGCTGAGGTCCTGCCTTTCAGGGGATGGCGCTACGACACGAATCTGGTCGATCCCGCCCTGGTGACCGCCCCGCCCTATGACGTCATCGGCGAGGAGGGGCGGGAATTCTACTACCGCCGTCATCCCGAGAACGTCATCCGCCTGATCCTGGGCCGCGAGGAACCGGGTGACGACGAGTCGAACAACAAGTACACCCGGGCCCGTGAGCACCTGGACGATTGGCGCCGGCGCGGCGTGCTCCGCCGGGATGTGGAACCGGCGTTCTACATCTACCGCCAGGACTTTACGCCGCCCGGTGGCGTTCCCTCCTCACGCACGGGGCTCATCGCCGATCTCCGCCTCACGCCGTACGCGGAGGGCGTCGTCCGTCCGCACGAGCGGACGCTTTCCCGGCCAAAACAGGACCGGCTCAGCCTGATGCGGGCCACCGGGTTCCAGTTGAGCCAGGTCTTCATGCTCTACGAGGATCCGGGCGCCGCGATCGCGCCATTGTTGCACGGGGCCGTGGCCAAAACACCGGGTCTCGACCTGGTCGACCCGGAGGGGGTCCGGCACCGCCTCTGGACCTCGACCGATCCCGGCGCCGCCGGCCGGATCCGCGCCTTTTTTGCCCCGCGTCCGGTCTATATCGCCGACGGGCACCACCGCTACGAGACCGCGCTGGCTTACCGGGACGAGCTCCTCGCGGCCGGGCGGCGCCTCGGCGAGGCGGACAAGGTGGCCGTGGCCCTCCTGGACATGGACCAGCCGGGTCTCGTCGTCTTCCCCACCCACCGGGCCGCCCATTCCCTCCCGGCCTGGGACGGGGAGAGATTCCGCCTCGCCCTGGCTGAGAACTTCAAGCTTTCGCCGTTCGCCGGCGGCCCGCCGGCATTGGCCGCGGCGATCCAGCCCGTGCCTCATTCATTCGGCTTCATCTTTCCCGATGGAGCATACATGGCCACCCTCACCGATGAGGATCGGGCGCTGGCGGCCATGCCCCGCGCGCGGGCGCTTGAGTGGCGCCGGCTGGACGTGAGCCTCCTGCACGGCCTCATCTTCGGCCGCGCCCTGGGCTTGAGCGAGGATGCCCAGGCGAGGCAGGAGAACCTGATCTATACCCGCGATCCGGCCGAGGTGGCGGCCATGGTCGCCTCGGGACGGGCGCAGTTCGGTGTGTTGCTGCGGCCCACCTCGGTGCGGGAGATGAAAGCCGTGGCCGACGCCGGCGAGGCCATGCCGCAAAAGTCGACCTATTTCTGGCCCAAGCTGTTGTCGGGGCTGGTGTTCAAGGAATTGTAAAATACAAACCCGCGCAAGCCCAAGGCTCCCCCCGGGCAGACTACCCCTCTAGATGGCATTACCAGTGCAAGTCCTCGGTTTTTACCAGGATCCGGACGCCGCGGCAGAGGCCCTCCGCGAGCTGGGTCGCGGGGGGTTCCGCCGCGCGGCGGGAATCACCGTGCGGCCGGACGGCCGGATCAGGATCCGGACCGGCGGTCTCGCGCCGGCCGGCGGGGCAGTGGCCGGCATTATCCTGGGTCTGCTCGGCGGTTACGCCGCCGGGCCGGGCCTTGCCGTGATCCTCTTCGCCGCCGCGGCGGGCCTTTTTCTCGGCGCGCTCGCGGCCAGGCTGGGGCATGGACTGGACGCGACCAGGTACCGGCGCTGGGTAATGCCCGGCGAATCCCTCGTGGCCGTCCACGCGCCCTCCCGCGAGATCGGCAAGATCGCCGCCCTGATGCGGCGGGCGGGGGGCATGTCTCCCGCGGTATTCGTCCTGCGCCGGCAAGGCATTCCGGCCGCCCCTGCGCACGCACGCCGGCGCGGCGAGGATTATTGCCTCGAACGCCTGGTCCGGCACGCGGCTGAGCTGGCCGCGGAGCACGAGACGGCGCCGGCCGCGCGCCGCGGCGACGCGTTGCGCCGGCGCCTGGAGACGAACCGGCGCTCGATCGACGCGATCGCGCGCGAACTGGGCCAGGTCGCGGGCATCGGCGGATTCCTCGCGGCCGGCTCCGAGTGGTTCCTCGATAATACCCATCTGATCCGCGGGCAGAGCGCCGGGGTCGAGCGGTGCCTCTCCCCCGGATTCCTGCGCGAGCTGCCCGTCCTGGCCCGGGGTCCGCGGGCGGGCCTGCCCCGCGTCTATGCCCTGGCTGAGGAACTGGTGGCGCACACCGGCGCGCGACTGGAGCGGGAAACGATCGCCGCTTTTCTCGGGGCATATCAGCGCAGGGCCCCGCTGAACAGCGCGGAGATCGGGGCCGTCCCGGCCATGCTGGCTCTGGCGCTCCTGGAACGGGCTAACGCATTGGGCATCGATGTTTTCAGGCGCCAGATCGCCCAGGAACAGGCCGATTTTTGGGCGCACAGGCTGCTCATCGCCTCGCGCCGCGGCGCGGATCAATTGCTCTTTACCCTGGCGGAGCTGGCCCGGGCCCACCCGGGACCCGAGCCCTCGTTCGCCGTTCACCTGGCGGGCAAGCTCCACGACGAACCCGGTGTCCTCATCCCGCTGCGAGGCTGGCTCGAGCGCAAATCGGAGACGGCCGTGCCCGAGATGCTGAGGGAGGAGGAGGCGCGCCAGGCCGCGGATCAGCACGCCATCGCGAACACCGTGGGCGGCCTGCGCTTTCTCTCCCGCGTGGAATGGCCCGTCCTCCTCGAGGAGGCAAGCCCCGTCGAGGAGGCTCTGCGCGCCGATCCCGCCGGTGCATACGCGGAGATGGACGCCTGTACGCGCGGCAACTACCGCCGCGCGGTGGAGGAGATCGCGCGCCGCGCGCGGGCCTCCGAGCTCGAAACGGCCCGCCGGGCGGTGTCGCTGGCGCAGGCCGCCTCCCCGGGTGCGCGCGAAAACCACGTGGGTTTCTTCCTCATCGACCGCGGCCGCCCCCGACTCGAGACGGCCGTCGGCGCCCGTCCTGGTTTGCGGACGAGGCTGGAGCGCTGGATCAGGCGGCGCCATACGGTCCTGTACCTCGGGGGCGCCGCTCTCTGCAGCGCGGTTCTGCTCGGCGCCGCCCTTTGCCTGGCGGCCGGCCTCGGTACGGGCGCCGCGGCCCTGGTTCTGCTGGGACTGGCGGGAGTGCTGCCAGCCGCCGAGCTCGCGCTGGGATTTTTGAATCTCGCCGTCACGAGACTACTGCCGCCCTCGAGTCTGCCCCGCATGTCCTTTGCCAAGGGGATCCCGGATGAATACAGGACTCTGGTCGCGGTGCCCATGATGCTCCTCACTCCCGCCTCCATCCAGAGCGAGATCGACCGTTTGGAAGTGCGTTACCTCGCCAATCCCGATGCCAACCTCTACTACGCGCTGGTGTCCGATTTTGGCGATGCGCCCGCGGCGGAGATGCGCGAGGACGCGGAGTTGCTCCGCCTGGCGGCGGCGGGTATCGCCAGGCTCAACGCCCGCTATGGCGCGGGCCGTTTCTTCCTCTTCCATCGCCGGCGCCGTTTTTGCCAGAGCGAGGGCTGCTATATCGGATGGGAGCGCAAGCGTGGCAAGATCGAGGATCTCAACGCCTACCTCCGCCGCGAGGCCGAGAGCGCGGACCTGCCCGAGGGGAGCCGCGCGGTCCTGCGTTCCATCCGGTACGTGATCACCCTGGACTCCGATACGCAGCTGCCGCGCGGCACGGCCAAGAAACTCGTAGCCACCCTGGCCCATCCCCTTAACCAGGCTAGACTGTCATCTGACGGCCGCCGGGTCGCGGACGGCTACACCATCATCCAGCCCCGCGTCAGCACCAGCCTGCCGCACGCATATGCCTCCCGTTTCACGCGCATCTTTGCCGATCCAAGGGGCATGGACCCGTACTGCACCGCCGTTTCCGACGTCTACCAGGATCTCACGGGCGAGGGCACATACTACGGCAAGGGAATTTACGATCTGCGCGCTTTCGACACTCTGCTCGGCGGGGTGTTTCCCGAGGCCACCATCCTCAGCCACGATCTCCTGGAGGGCGCTTACGCCCGCGTGGGTTTCGCCGGTGATATCGAGCTTTTCGACCTTTTCCCCCTGAGTTACCAGGTTTATATGAAACGCCTCCATCGCTGGGTGAGAGGCGACTGGCAGATCGCCGGTTGGATTCGCGCCCAGGTGCCGGGCCATGACGGGCGCGTGCGCAATCCGCTCTCCATCATGAATCGATGGAAAATATTGGATAATCTTCGCCGCAGCCTGGTCCCTCCAGCCCTCCTCGCCATGCTCCTCGTGGGCTGGGGCTCGGCCGCGCCGGCTTTTTGGAGCGCGGCGGCGGGCATCGTGCTGTTGATGCCAACCATCATAGCGTTGTTGACGGAGAGAGCATCCTTGCGGGCTACGCTCAGGAACCTGCTCCGCGGCCTCCTGGCCGTGGCCCTCCTGCCGCACAGGGCCGGCCTAGCTCTCGACGCCGTAGCCAGGGTCTGGTATCGCACGCACGTCAGCCGCCGGCGCCTCCTGGAATGGGAGACAGCGCAGATGGCCCATTGGCGCTGGCGGGCGCAGAACGGAGCCTGGCCGTTCCACCTGCAGCTCATCATCTATAGCCTCGGGGCCGTGGCGCTGGGCACGATCCTGGCGCGCCGGGGCGTGAGCCTGACAGCCGCAGCCGTGCCGTATCTGGTTTTGTGGGCCGCCGCGCCGTTCTTGGGCTGGTTGCTCAATGAGACGCCCCGCCCGGAGAACCATTCGGGCCTGAACGCCTCGGACCAGCGTTTCCTGCGCGCCGCCGCCCGCCGGACCTGGCGTTTTTTTCAGGATTTCGTCAACGCGGAGAGCAATTGGCTTCCCCCCGACAACTACCAGGAGATGCTCCGCGTGGAGGTGGCCCGGCGCACCTCGCCGACAAATATAGGTTTGTGGCTTCTTTCCGCCCTCGCCGCTTACGACCTGGGTTACCTGCCGCCCGATCTCCTATTGGACCGCGCCGCCGCGACGTTCGACACCCTGGGCAAGCTTGAACTATATGAGGGACACCTTCTCAACTGGTACGACACCACGACCCTGGAGCCCCTGCGGCCGCGCTACGTTTCCACGGTTGACAGCGGCAATCTCATGGCCTCGCTCTGGGCTTTCGCCGTGGGCTGCCGGGAAATCCCCGGCAGGCCCCTCCTGGCCGGGATCGCGTCCGGCCTTGCCGATGCGCTTTCGGTCATGGGCGAGCACCGCGGCGGTTTACAGCCGGCGGCGCAGGCCGCCTACGACGCACTCCGGGAGGCCGTCCCTGGTGAAACCGTTCGCGACTGCGGCACGATCGTGAACCAGCTCAGACGGAGCGCCGGGCTGGCTCAGGAACTTGCCTCCATGTTGCGCCTGGATGGGGCGGCGGATCCAGATGCCCGCTACTGGGCGGAGCAGCTTGCCGCCGAGATCGCGGCCTGGCTGCGTCTGTCCGATGCCTGCCTTCCCTGGCTCGCTTTGCTGGACGCGGCGCCGGCGGGCCTTGATGGAATGCTTGCCGGGATGCTTGCCCGCGCCCGGGCTGAGATTCCCACCCCGGCCGCGCTGGCCGCGGGCGGAGGGGCCCTGGGATCTTTCCTCGACGCGGCGCGCGGCGGCCGGGATGAGCTCCCCCCCGATGTCCGGGCCTGGCTGGACGAGATCGGCGCGCTCTTCGCGCGGGCGGGCCGTAAAGCCCGCGAGATCGCGGCGGGAGCCGATCGCCTTGCCGCCGCTGCCTCGCGTCTGGCGGACGGCATGCACATGGGTTTCCTCTACGACGAGGAGCGGCGGCTCTTTGCCGTGGGTTACGACGTGAGCGAGCGCAAACTCGACACATCTTACTACGATCTTTTGGCCAGCGAGGCCCGGCTGGCGAGCTTCACCGCCATTGCCCGCGGCGACGTGCCGGAGGAGCACTGGCTGGCGCTTGGGCGGCCGTTCGGCGAAAACCGCGGGCGCACGGTCCTCCTTTCCTGGAACGGTTCGATCTTTGAGTACCTCATGCCCCTGCTCCTTACCAAGCCTTTTTTGGGTTCGCTCCTCCACAAAAGCTGCCGCGCGGCCGTGGCGGTGCAGGCGGGGTATGGGAAGAGGTGGGCCATGCCGTGGGGGATTTCCGAGGCGGCTTTCAGCAGCCTGGACAGGCATCGCATCTACCAGTACCGCGCCTTTGGCGTGCCCGGCCTGGGCCTAAAGCGCGGCCTGGAAGACGACCTGGTGGTGGCCCCTTACGCCAGCGCCCTGGCTTTGGCGGTGGCCCCAAAAGCCGCCGCCGCCAACCTGCGGCGCCTGGCCCGCGCCGGTCTATACGGCCGCTATGGTTTTTACGAGTCGATCGACTACAACCGCGAGCGCGGCCCGGCAGGGGAGCGGGGGGTAATCGTCTACGCCTACATGGCCCATCATCAGGGCATGAGCCTCGTGGCCGCCGCCAACGCGCTGCACGGCAATTGCATGCGCGTCCGCTTCCACGCGGACAGGCGGGTGCGGGCCGCCGAGTCCCTCCTCTACGAGCAGTCGCCGGCCGCGCCGGTCATCTCGGAGGCATCGGGCGGCAAAGGCCCGCTACCGCGACTCATCCCCGTGGGCGGGCGGGTTGCCGCGCAGAGGCCCGCGGCCGCCGAGACGCCGATCCCCATGGTCTGCCTCTTGGGGAACGGTTCGTTCAACGCCATGGTGACCAACGCGGGAGGGGGATACAACCGCTGGCGCGGCTTGGACCTGACCCGCTGGCGGGCGGACACGACGCGGGACGCTCAGGGGACCTTTGTCTACCTCCGCGACCTGGAGACCGGCTCGGTCTGGTCAGCCGCTCCTCAACCACTCGGACGGGCCGCGGGCGGCTGTCATTTCAGCGCGGGCATCGATCGGGCCGAGTTCAGGCGCCGCGACGCCGGCATCGAGACCGTGATGGAGGTCGTGGTCCCGCCCGGGGACGACGCGGAGATACGCCGGCTGACCCTGATCAACCGTTCCACAAAAAGGCGCCTGCTCGAGTTAACGAGCTATGCCGAACTGGCCCTGGCCCCGCACGGCGCGGATCGGGCGCATCCCGCCTTCAGCAAGCTTTTTATCGAAACCGCGGCGTTGCCCGAAAGCCGCGCCGTGGTGGCTTGGCGGCGGCCCAGGGATCCCGGCGAGCAAAACGTCTTTGCCGCCCAGATCCTGGCCCTGGATGAAGAGACGGGGGCGTTCACCGGGTTCGAGACCGACAGGACCCGGTTCCTCGGCCGGAACCGGGATGCGCGCGATCCGCAGGCCTTGCGGGGGCTTCTGAGCGGCGCGTCCGGCGCCGTGCTGGATCCCGTCTTCAGCCTGAGGTGCCGCGTGGCGATCGAACCGGGCGAGAGAACGAGCCTGGCGTTCGTGACCGCCGCCGCCGATTCGCGGCAGGGTATCGCGGCGCTCGTGGAAAAATACGGCGCGCCGGCCGCCGTCAAAGCCGCGGTGGAGGAGGCCTGGACCCACGGCCAGCTCGAGATGAGGCATCTCGGGTTGCAGGCCGAGGAGGTTTGCCTCTACCAGGAACTGGCAGGCCATCTCCTCTATCCCAACCCGCGCCTGCGCCTGACCGAAAAGCTCCGCCGCAACAGCCTGAGCCTCGAGCGGCTGTGGGCCCACGGTATCTCGGGCGATCTGCCCATCATCACCGTTTCCATCGAAGACGCGGTGGATCTCGGCCTCGTGCGCCAGGTTCTCTTGGTGCACGCATTTTGTTGCGCCAGGGGGGTTCGCGCCGACCTGGCCATCCTCTCGCTCGAGGCGGCCGGTTACGATCAGCCCCTCCGGGAGGCACTCCGGCGTTTGATCGAGGCCCATGCCCTCTTGGCCGGGGAGGAGCGGGCGGCGGGCATCCATCTCCTTGCCGCCAACCAGTTGCCCGAGGAGGAGAGGGACCTCTTGCTCGCCGCGGCCCGGGTGAGCCTGACGGCGGCCCGCGGCAGCCTGGCGCGCCAATTGGCGGCCCCCGGCGAGACCGTCGAAAAAGCCCCCAGGTTCAAGCCTGTTCGTAAGGAGACCTCCGAACCTCCGCCATCCCTGCCCGAGATGGCGCTTTCGCTGGCCAACGGCTACGGCGGCTTTGCGGAGGAAGGCCGTGAATACGTTATCCACACCGGGCGCGGCGCGCACACCCCCGCTCCCTGGGTGAACGTGATGGCCAATCCCGCCTTTGGCTGCCTCATCTCCGAGACCGGAACGGGGTTTTGCTGGTCCGGCAACAGCCAGACCAACCGCCTGACCCCCTGGAGCAACGATCCCGTAAGCGATCCCGCGGGGATAGCGCTCTACCTCAGGGATGAGGAGACGGGCGTTTATTGGTCGCCCACTCCGCAGCCCGCGCCGGGGAACGGACCTTACCGGACGCGCCACGGAGCGGGATACACCGTCTTTGAACACGCAAGCCGGGGGATCGAGCAGGAGCTGACCGTCTTTGTCCCGGCCGCCGGCGGGGAGGCGGCTCCCACTCTCCTCGTGATGAGGCTTTGGCTCCGCAACCTTTCCCAGCGGCCTCGCACCCTCTCCATCACCGCTTACGCCGAATGGACGCTCGGCGCCGAGCGGGAGGAGACGCAGGACAGGATCGTCACCCGGTGGGATGCTGAGTGCGGAATTCTCCTGGCGCGGAACGTCATCCCGCCCAATGCCGCGAGCGGGGTGGCTTTCGCCGCCCTGAGCCCGTCCCCCGGCAGCTACACGGCCGATCGAACGGAGTTCCTGGGCCGTAACGGGCATCCCCGGCAACCAGCGGCGATGGGGCGCAAGCACCTCTCGGGACGGACCGGCGCGGGCCTGGATCCAGCCGCCGCGCTGCAGGCAAAAGTGGTGCTCGAGCCGGAGGGCGCGGCGGAGGCCGTCTTTCTCCTCGGTTGGGCCGCAAACGTCGAGCAGGCGCGCGCCCTGGTCCGCGAGCACCTCGATCCCGATGGGGCCGGGGAGAATCTCGGGCGCACGCGCGCGTTTTGGGACGATCTGCTCTCGGCGGTGCAGGTCGCGACGCCCGAACCCTCTCTGGACGTGCTCCTCAACCGCTGGCTCCTCTATCAGACCCTCGGTTGCCGGATCTGGGCGCGTTCGGCCTTCTATCAATCAGGGGGCGCGTTCGGTTTTCGCGACCAGCTCCAGGACGTGTTGGCCCTGGTCCATGCGGCGCCTGGCATCGCCCGGGAGCATATCCTCCGCGCCGCCGGTAGGCAGTTCCTCGAGGGCGACGTGCAGCACTGGTGGCATCCCCCGGAAGGCAACGGCACCCGCACGCGCCATGCCGACGATCCGGCCTGGCTGCCCTATGCCGTGACCCGGTATGTCGAGGCGACGGGGGACAGGGCGATCCTCGCGGAGAGGATCCCATTTTTGGAGGGCCGCGCGCTGGGCGCGGATGAACACGACGCCTATTTTACTCCCGCCACGGCACTGGAGGATGGGACGCTCCTCGAGCATTGCCGGCGCGCGCTGGAGAGGGCTTTGGCCATGGGGCCGCACGGCCTGCCTCTGATCGGCACGGGCGACTGGAACGACGGGTTGAACCGGGTCGGTGCGGGCGGCACGGGGGAGAGCGTCTGGCTGGCCTGGTTCCTCCTGGACGTTTTGCATGGCTTTGGGGAGCTTTGCGATGCATGCGGCGAACACCGCCTGGCCGAGGAATACCGGCGCCGGGCCCACGGACTGGCGCAGGCCGTTGAGGCCGAGGCGTGGGACGGGGACTGGTACCGGCGTGCTTACGCTGATGACGGCAGTGCCCTGGGCTCCCGCCGGAACGAGGAGATGCGGATCGATTCCCTGCCCCAATCATGGGCGGCCATCTCGGGCGCTGGCGATCAGTCACGCGTGGCCCGGGCACTGGCCTCGGCCGAGGAGCGCCTCGTGAGGCGGGAGGACGGCCTCGTGTTGCTCTTTTCGCCTCCTTTCGAGGGCGATGATTTCGATCCGGGTTATATCAAGGGTTACCCGCCGGGCGTGCGCGAAAACGGCGGCCAGTACACCCATGCCGCCATCTGGCTGGCCATGGCCCACGCGCGGCGCGGGGACGGCGACCGGGCCGCCGCCATCCTGCGCCTCCTGAATCCCGTGGAACGCTCCCGCACCCGGCGGGATGCCGAGCTCTACCAGGTGGAGCCTTTCGCGGTCGCCGCGGACGTTCACGCCCTGCCCGGGAAGGCGGGGCGGGGAGGCTGGACGTGGTACACGGGCTCCAGCGCCTGGATGTACCGCGTCTGGCTCGAGGAGATCCTGGGGTGCAAGAGGCGGGGGAACGAGCTTTTGCTCGATCCCGTGCCACCCACCTCCTGGGAGGGGTTCACCCTCACCTACCGTTATGGCGGCACGGTCTACGAGATCACCGTGCAAAATCCCGACCGGGTGGGCCGCGGGGTGGCCGTGATTGAGCTGGACGGTCTTCCCCTGCCGGACAACAGAATCCCGCTCACGGACGACGGCGCGCGGCATCTCGTCACGGCCAGGATGGGCAGGCGGAAAGATACCGCGAAAAGGACCGATCTCGCCGCCGCCGCCTCCGATTGACATCCCGCCTGCGATCCTCTACGATGGGCATAAAAGAGTCGCATCAATCCCGGTGAAACTGCGCTAGTGTCCACAATCACGCAAGACGCGGGCCGCGGCGGACACCGCTTCGCTCCGGGTCGATCCTGGATTTCAAAAGTGCGTTTGCCGCCCGGGAATTTGGTCGCCTGTCGGCGGCAAAGGCGCAGCATGCTTTGGGCATGTGCGCGTAGTGCCGTGGATTCCGATTCGAGCACGAGCACGCGCACGAGCGGAGCAAGCGCAATTTGCGCGGGTAGAAAGATTAGGGGGGTTGCTCGTGGAGAGTGACATACTGCAAGTACTCCTAACCAGGGAGGAGATCGCGTCCGGCGTGGCGCGGCTTGCCGGCGAGGTTGAGCGCGACTGCCGGGGCCGGGTTCCCCTGGTGGTCGGCGTACTCAAGGGGGCGGTTGTCTTCATGGCCGACCTGATCAGGGCGATGAGGATCCCGCTGCGGTGCGACTTCATCGCGGTCAGCAGCTACGGCGCGTCCACCAAGTCCTCCGGCCAGGTCCAGATCTTGAAGGATCTCGAGCAGAGCATCGAGGGGCAGACGGTCATCCTGGTCGAGGACATCGTCGATACCGGCCTCACTCTCAGGTACCTCGCGGACAACCTGCGCGCCCGCCAGCCCGAGTCCCTGCGCATCTGCACCCTGCTGGACAAGCCCTCGCGGCGTCTGGTGGAGATCGAACCCGACTACAACGGTTTCGTCGTCCCGGATCGCTTCGTGGTCGGTTACGGTCTGGATTACGCGGAAAAATACCGCAACCTCCCCTACATCGGCGTGCTCAAACCGGAAGTGCACGGCAATAGATAAGATCCTGCAAGGCCATGGCCGGTGCCGGGTCTGAAGTGTTGTTTACGACCTGGAATTACATTGCGCAATGACGCTAAGGCGCAAAGAGGGCCAGAGAAGATATTACGTGTACCATGCGAAGCATGGCGGGATCGGCGGCAATTTCTAGAGGCGGTGTGAAAAAGGTAACGGAACGCAGATTATGCGATTAACACCCAGATGACAAGGAGTTATTAAATCGCATGAAATCGGTATGTTGCCTAATCTGCATAATCGCTTCACGTGATTAGAAACGATTTAACATGATTAACATAATTTTCAAGATTTACACAGGTTATTTGTCTATTAGATAATTTTTATTGATGACCTTAATTTTGAATCTTGTTAATCCCATTGGTCATGTAAATCATGTGATGTCGTTCCCTGTTTTATGTGTTTATCGGTCCAAGAACGGTTCTAGGAGGGATCGTATTGGACACCGTCCTCATCCTGGATTTCGGCTCCCAGTACACCCAGCTCATCGCGAGACGGGTCAGGGAGGCGCGGGTTTTTTGCGAGATTGTACCCCACGATATGAGCGCGGCGGAGATCGAATCCCGGCGGCCGGCCGGACTGATCCTCTCGGGCGGGCCTGCCAGCGTCTACCAGGAGAACGCACCGCGCCCGGATCCGGGTATCTTCGCCCTGGGCCTTCCCATGCTCGGCATCTGTTACGGCCTGCAGGTGACGGCCCTCATGCTCGGGGGGCGGGTGGCGGGCGCGGCCAGGCGCGAATACGGCCGCGCGGAGATCGAGATCGGCGCCGAGTCGCCCCTCTTTGCCGGCCTGCCCGGCCGGTTCCAGGTCTGGATGAGCCACGGGGACCAGGTGGAGGAGCCGCCGCCCGGATTCCGCGTGCTGGCCTCCTCGGCCAATGCGCCGGTGGCGGCGGCGGGGGACGAGGCGAGGCGCATCTACGGCGTGCAGTTTCATCCCGAGGTGGCGCACACGGCGCGGGGCGACGCCATCTTGGCCAATTTCCTCCACGGCGTCTGCGGTTGCCGCGGCGACTGGACGCCCGCGGCCTTTATCGAAAAAGCCACGGCCGAGATCCGGGCGCGCGCGGCCGGCCGGCGGGTCTTGTGCGCGTTGAGCGGCGGTGTGGACTCATCCGTGGCCGCGCTCTTGGTCAACAAGGCGATCGGCGAGAGGCTGACCTGTGTCTTCGTGGACAACGGCCTCCTGCGCGCCCGCGAGGCCGGGGAAGTCGTGGAGGCTTTCCGCGACCGTCTGGGCCTCAACCTGATCCATGTCGAGGCGGCCGGGCGGTTTCTTTCCGCCCTGGCGGGAGTGACGGATCCCGAGCAAAAGCGGAAGCGCATCGGGGCGGAATTCATCCGCGTCTTTGAGGAAGAGGCCGGCAAGCTGGGCAAAATCGACCTCCTCGTCCAGGGCACGCTCTACCCGGATGTCATCGAGAGCGCCAGCCACAAGGGCCAGGCCGTGACGATCAAGACCCACCACAACGTGGGCGGCCTGCCGCCCGATCTGAGATTCGAGTTGATCGAGCCCCTGCGGCTGCTCTTCAAGGACGAGGTGCGCGCCATCGGCCTGGAACTGGGCCTGCCCGAGGAACTGGTCTGGCGCCAGCCTTTTCCCGGCCCCGGCCTGGCCGTTCGGGTCCTGGGCGAGGTGACCGCGGCGCGCCTGGCGATCCTGCGTCCCGCCGACGCCATCGTGCGCGAGGAGATCGCCCGCGCGGGCCTGGCCAGGGAGACCTGGCAATTCTTTGCCGTGCTCCTGGACACGAGGAGCGTGGGCGTGATGGGCGATGAACGCACCTATGCGAATGTGGTTGCCATCCGCGCCGTCACGAGCCGGGACGCCATGACCGCCGACTGGGCCAGGCTGCCCTACGACCTGCTGGCCCTGATGAGCAACCGCATCATCAACGAGGTGCCCGGCGTCAACCGGGTGGTCTACGACATCACGAGCAAGCCGCCGGGAACGATCGAGTGGGAGTGAGGGCTGACAGGGTGATCTTGCCTGTTCTTCCTGCTCTCTCGAGCAGGGGATGGTGCGTAGAGCGCGAACATCTCGCGCAGGATCGCTTTGGAGAATACGGCAAGCGGGAGGGCACGGGATGCGGCTCGTGAGGATCGCTCACCGGGGGGTGGCCAGATACGCGCAGGCGGCCGGGGATGAACTGCGCCTGCTCGGCGGGGAGGATCTCATGGTGCTCGCGCCCACCGGTGAAACCGTGAACCCGGGCCAAGCCGTCCTCCTGGCCCCCGCGGCCCCGGGCAAGGTGGTGGCTGTGGGGCTCAACTACCGAGACCACGCTCTGGAGATGGGCGAGGCGCTGCCGGACGAGCCCATGCTCTTCATCAAGCCGGGCACGAGCGTCATCGGCCCCGGGGACGAGATCGTCATGCCCCCCATGAGCCGCAGGGTGGATTACGAGGCGGAACTGGCGGTGGTGGTGGGCAGGAAGGCCAGCAGGATCGGCCCCGACGAGGCCCCGGCGCACATTCTCGGGTACACCTGCCTGAACGACGTGACCGCCAGGGATCTGCAAAAAAAGGACGGGCAGTGGACGCGGGCCAAGTCCTTCGACACCTTTTGCCCCATCGGGCCCGCGATCGAGACGGATCTAGCGCCGCACGCCCTGCATATCGAGGCGCGGGTCAACGGCCGCGCCAGGCAGTCCTCGACCACCGCCAACCTCATCTTCGGCGTATACACCCTCCTGAGCTTCATCTCGCACGTCATGACCCTCCTGCCAGGCGACGTCATCGCCACTGGCACCCCCCCGGGCGTCGGGCCACTCGCCCCCGGCGATCTGGTGGAAATCGAGATCGAGGGGATCGGGACCTTGGCCAACCGGGTGGTGAGCCGCGATGCTTGACCTCTGGCGGCAGCTCTTGGCCAACTTTTCCGCCCATCCCTGGCGCATCCTGCCCGCTACCCTCGATCTGCTCCTGGTGGTCCTCTTCATCTGGCGGCTCTTTTTGATGATGCGCGGCATCAAAGGCCTGGCCTTTCTCAACGTCCTGGCCGTCCTCTTTATCATCCAGGTCACGAGCAGGAGCCTGCCCCTGCCGCTTCTCAGCTCCCTGCTCCAGCTCCTGGGGCCCATGCTGCTCGTGGCTTTTCCGGTTCTCTTCCAGTCGGAGCTACGCCGGGCGCTCGAGCAGCTCGGCAGGCGGACCTTCCTTTCGCGCCTGCTTTTGGGCTCGCATCCCCTCGAGGCGCGTTTCATCACCACGGTGGTTCAGGCCGCCGAGAACCTGGCGCAGAGCCGGGTCGGGGCGCTGATCGTCATCGAGCGCGACCAGCATCTCGGCGAGATCGCGGCCAGCGGGGTGCGGCTGGACGCGGCCATCAGCTCCGAGCTGCTCCGGCAGATCTTTGCCAACAGCGGGCCTCTCCACGACGGGGCGGTCCTCATCGAGGGCCAGCGCATCGCCGCCGCAGGCTGCCTTTTGCCCCTCTCCGAGGCGGAAGGTTTATATCCGCGCCTGGGCACGCGGCACCGGGCCGCGCTCGGCCTGGCCGAGTCGAGCGACGCGGTGGCCGTCGTGGTCTCCGAGGAACGCGGCACACTGGGCCTGGCGGCTGACGGGCGCCTCACGCAGGGGCTGTCACCTATGGAACTCTCGCACGCCCTGGCCGAGCTCCTGGTGGAGAACGGGCGCGAGCGCGTGCTCCAGGATCTGCGCCGCACATTCTGGCCGGGGCGGCCGATGCACCCTTGAACCAGTGGCTGAGGCTTTTGGGTCGAACTCCGTGAGGCTGTGGATGAGACGCCGCCTCCCGTCGGACGCGGCCGTGAACCATTGCGCCTGCGGCCGGTGGTCGTCGATTTCGGGCCGGCGGGGATCTTCGCCGCGCTGGCGCTTGCCGGGGCCGGCTTTGCCCCCATCGTGCCGGAACGGGGTAAGCCCTCGGGTTTTCACATCACATTCAAAATGGGGAGAATAGGGACAGGACGGGGCGCGGCGGCGTAAGATGCTGATCTGCATGCCGCCTGTTTTCGCCGCGAACCGGCGCCGCAGGGGAGGATTGGGCTCTATGGGCAGGTTATTCGGGACCGACGGTGTGCGGGGTGTGGCCAACCGCGAACTCACGCCGGAGCTTGCTTTTCATTTGGGGCGCGTGGGCGCCTCCGTCCTGGCGCGCGACGGGGGGCGCGCGCGCGTGTTGGTGGGCCGCGACACGAGGCTCTCCGGCGAGATGCTGGAGGCCGCCCTAATCGCCGGCCTGACCTCCGTGGGCGCGGACGCCGTCCGGCTCGGCATCCTGCCCACCCCCGGCGTCGCCTATCTGACGCGGGCCATGTCGGCCAGTGCCGGCGTCATGATCTCCGCCTCCCACAATCCGGTGCCGGACAACGGCATCAAGTTCTTCGCCGGCGACGGCTTCAAGCTCCCGGACGAGGTGGAGGACGAGATCGAGCGCGTCTTGCACCTGGAGGACGACCGCCTCCCCAGGCCGACCGGGCTCGAGGTCGGCCGCGTCCTGGACGAACCGGACGCCTGGCGCGGGTATGCCCGCTTCCTTTGCCAGGCCTGCCGGGCGGATCTCTCCGGCCTCAAGGTCGTGGTGGATTGCGCCTACGGCGCGGCATACCGGGCGGCCCCGGCCGTGCTCGGGGAGCTGGGCGCCGAGGTCGTGGCCCTGCACGACACGCCGGACGGGAGCCGCATCAACGTCCGCTGCGGTTCCACCCATCCCGACGCCCTCCGCCAGGCCGTGATCGCGGCAGGCGCCGACCTGGGCCTGGCCCACGACGGCGACGCGGACCGGGCCATCGCCGTGGATGAAAGTGGCGAGGTGGTGGACGGCGACCACCTCATGGCGATCTGTGCCCTGGATCGGCTGGCCGGAGGCGGCCTGCCGGGCGGGGCCATCGCCGTCACGGTGTACAGCAACCTCGGCCTGCACGAAGCCCTGCGCGCGGCGGGCGGCGGCGTGGTGGTGACCGACAACGGCGACCGCTACGTCCTGGAGGCCATGCGCCGACACGGCCTGGCCATCGGCGGGGAGCAGTCGGGTCACATCATCTTCCTCGAGCATAACACCACGGGCGACGGCATCCTCACCGGGCTAAAGGTGATGGAGGTCATGGCGCGCACCCGCCGCCCCCTTTCCGCCCTGGCGGCCGCGATGCGCACTTTTCCGCAGATTCTGGAGAACGTGCCCGTGGCCGCCAAGGAGGCTCTCACGTGCAACGAGGCCATCCGGGAGGCCGTGGCCACGGCCGAGGAGGACTTGGCCGGCCGGGGCCGGATCTTTGTCCGGGCCTCCGGCACGGAAAACCTGATCAGGGTGATGGCCGAGGGGCCGGACGAGGGTGAGCTCCGGCGCATCGTCGACGGGGTGGCCGGGGTGATCGGGAAGGAACTGGGGTATCGGGACTGATCTCACGGGGCATTTACTAAGATCGGGGCTTGTGCTATGATGGGCTCATTACGGACGGCCCGCCGGGCCGCGCCGAAAGGGGGACCGGATAGATCGTGGCAAAGAAGGTGGGAATGGGTTAGGAGACAAAAGGACCAAGCGCCAGGGCTCGCTCTCTTCGCCTGAGGTTTTGGAGGACGAGTCGACGAGGTGGGGGATCTCGAAAGGATGCGGCGGCTTGCGCCGCGGTATCCGAATCGGCGGGTGACCCCCGGTGGACCACCACCGTCAGAGGCCAGCCAAAGACGGCCGGCGACGGCCGGGACAAAATGGCCGGGTGGAATATGGGACCGCACGGGGCGGTCCGGTCGGAGCGTACCCTGTAGGAGACGTTCCGGTCCGCTTTGCCGTATAGAAAGAGGGTTGCATGCATCATCCCCGGGCAGCCGCCCGGGCATTTTATTATCATGATCCGGATTTGAAAGGCACCTCTTGTACAGGAGTGATGAACGATGTGCGGCATCGTCGGTTATGTCGGCTCCCGGGAGGCGGTCCCCGTCCTCCTGGGCGGCCTGGAAAAGCTTGAATACCGCGGTTACGACTCGGCCGGCGTGGCGGTGATCGGCGGCGGCGAGGGCCTTTTCGTCAGAAAGACAGTCGGCCGCCTGGCGGCCCTGCGCAAGGCGATCGACGCCGAACCCGCGGCGGGCAGGACCGGCATCGGCCACACGCGCTGGGCCACGCACGGCCGGCCCTCGGATCGGAACGCCCATCCCCATAACGACTGCAATCAGCGCCTCAGCGTGGTGCATAACGGTATCATCGAGAACTACCTCGAACTCCGCGAGGAATTGCAGCGCAAGGGGCATATCTTTGTCTCGGAGACGGACACCGAGGTGCTGCCGCACCTCCTCGAGGAGTACTACGACGGCGATCTCCTCGCGGCGGTGCGCGGCGCCTTTCCGCGCCTGCGGGGGGCCTTTGCCCTGGCGGCGGTCGCCGCCGGCGAGCCGGGCAGGATCGTGGCGGCCCGCCTGACGAGCCCGCTCATCGTGGGCCTCGGCAGGGGGGAGAATTTCGTCGCCTCCGACATCCCGGCCCTGCTCGAATACACGCGCGAGGTCTACATCCTCGACGACGGCGAGCTGGCGGATGTCACGGCCGGGCGGGTCGAGGTGCAAAGGGCCGACGGCCGCAGGGTGGACAAATCCGTCTTTGAGGTCAAGTGGGACGCGGTGGCGGCGGAAAAGGGCGGTTTCGAGGACTTTATGCTCAAGGAGATCCACGAGCAGCCGCGCGCCCTGCGGGAGACCCTGGCCGGCAAGATCGACCGCGAAAACCTCCGCGTGACCCTGCCCGAACTGCGGCTCGGCCGCGATGACCTGGCCCGGTACAAAAAGATCGCCGTGGTCGCCTGCGGCACGGCGTACCATGCCGGGCTGGTCGGCAAGTATATCCTGGAACGCTTACTCAGGCTGCCGGTCGAGGTCGACCTGGCTTCCGAGTACAGGTACAGGGATCCGATGGCCGGCCCGGACGTCCTGACCGTCGTCATCTCCCAGTCCGGCGAGACGCTCGACACGCTGGCCGGGCTGCGCCTGGCCAAGGAAAAGGGCTCGCGCGTGCTCGCGATCACGAACGTCATCGGCAGTTCGGTGGCGCGCGAGGCCGACGACCTCATGCTGACCATGGCCGGCCCGGAGATTGCCGTGGCCTCGACCAAGGCCTATACGAC
>JBLNBS010000139.1:0-4401 GCA_050260175.1 Patescibacteria group bacterium
GAGCGGGCATAATGGTGCCCGCACTCCACCTCGTCCCAGGGGTTGCGCCGGTAACCGTCGTGGCGGTCGCGTACAGCCTTGACGATCGTCAGCCCTTCCGCCACAAACCCTTCATAAATCAACTATTGGGGAGTTTCACCCCTTTACCGGGCCGGTCGAAGATCTCCCAGTCCCGCAGCTCCCCGCGGGCGCCGACCGAGACATTGCCCGTGCCGATGCCCTCCAGGAGGAAGGCCGCCTCCCGCGCGTCGGCGGGAAAGACACGCTGGGTTCCGGGGGCGTGTAGATCATTACGGTTGCTGGATTTGCCTGGCACGGACCATTCCACCCCTCGCTGACATGCTTAATCTCTGAGTGCCAAACGAAATTCCATGACCGTGCCGGGAACCTAAGACTCCCATATAGCAGGAGTCTTTTCTGGAATAACGAATTGATAATAACGAATTGATATAATGCCCTTGTTTTTGATGAGACAAAATCGGACACGGGCGCAATCGAGTGGAGGGCGGTGTCTGAAACATGATGAACGAGGTCCGTGATGGGGATCGATCCCTCTCCCGCCTGCTCGAGCGGCAGCTGGCGGCGGTGTTGATCCTCGTCTTGATCTTCGGCGCGCTCTACTTCATCGGCCTCGGGCGGGCCAGCCTCTGGGAGATGGACGAGGCCCTCTACGCCGAGATCGCCCGGGAGATGTACGTCTCCGGCGATTACGTCGTCCCGCACTACAACTACGTCCCCCATTTCGAAAAGCCGCCCCTGGGCTTCTGGCTGACCGCGTTCTCCTACCGTATCTTCGGCGTCACGGAGTTCGCTGCCCGCTTTTTTTCGGCCCTGTTTGGACTAGCCGGCGTCGTGCTCATCTATTTTTTAATCCGCCGGTCGCGGGGGCCGCGCGCGGCCCTGGCCGGCGCCGTCATCCTGGGGGGCTCGTTCGAATACGCCATCATGGCCACCATGGGGCTATTGGACATGCCCGTGACCCTCTTCACCATCATGACGTTTTTCGGCCTCCACCTGGCCGTGCTCGAGGGAAAACCCCGCTGGTTCCTCCTGGCCGGGCTCGGCGCGGCCCTGGCCGTGCTGACCAAGGGGCCCGCCTTCGTCTTGCTGCCCGGCGCCGCGCTCCTCGTCTATATCGCCGTCGAGGAACTCCGGGGCAACCGCGTCTTCAGGCGGCTCCTGACCCCTTGGCTCCCGGCGGCCTTCTGCCTCTTTCTCATCCTCGTCCTCCCCTGGTACGCCGCGATCTACCTGCGCCTCGGCCCCGCTTATTTCAGCCGGAACTTCGGCTACATGTTCTCGCTCGTCACGCGGAGCGTCCTGGCCCACGGCGAGCCCTGGTTCTACTACCTGCTGGTCCTCCCCGTCGCCCTGCTCCCCTGGACGCCCGGTCTCTTCGGCGGCGTACGCCTGTTCTTTGCCCGGAGCCGCGAACGCGCCGGCCTGCTCTTTTTTGCCTGGCTCGCCGTATATTTTCTATTTTTTTCCATCGCCCGCACCAAGCTGCCGGGCTACATTATGCCACTCTTGCCGGCCGCGGCGGCGGTGGCAGCCCCGTGGTGGGACGCGCTCATGTCCCGCGGCGCGGCCGGCCGCGCGCGGTGGCTCCTGCCCGCGACCCTGGGTGTGATCGCCCTGGCGCTGCTCGGCGCCCTGCTCGGCGTCAGGCGATTGGTGCCAGCGTATTACCTGCCGGTCTACCGCGCCCTGTTTTTCGCCCCGGCGGCCCTGGGTGGAGCCGGCGCGCTCCTCGCCGCGATCCTGCATTTCTGCCGCCGCATGACCGTGGTTTTCGCGGGAATCGTACTCCTGGCCCTGGTGGGCTGGGTAGGCGTGCTGCACGTCTTCGCCCCCCTGGGCGAGCCTTACCGCCCCGCAAGGGCGGTGGCGGAGGAGATCATAGCCCGGCGGAGGCCGGGCGAACAGGTCATCGCGGCGAGCCTGGGCAACTATGCCGGGCTGCCTTTTTACCTCGGAGAACGGGTCGAGGTGGTTCACTTGCGCGAGGCCGCGCGACTGATAGCCGGTAAGAGCCGCGTCTACCTGGCCGCCTCCCCGGACGAACTGCGGCGCCTGGCAGCCCTGCTCCCCGAGGAGCACCCGCCCGCTGTTCTTTACGCGCGGGGAAACGGCGTGCTGGTATCGAACCGCGGGGATTAGCCGTTCTCCCTGAGGGAGGAGACCCAATCCCGCCTGGCCCAGAGCGCGCACCCGCCCCGCGTCTCGGTCAGCTCCCCGCTATGCGCGCGGATCTCCCGCAGGAGTGGCGAGTTCAAGGCCTCTTTGAGCGGCGTCCCGATGAGGCTGGCGTCCGAGAACGGCGCAAAGGGGCAAGGCTCGAGAGCTCCGGCGGGGTTGATGTGAACGAAACCCCGCCCGGCCGCCAGGCAGCCGCCGTACTGCTCCTCGTCGCCGGGCAGGGCGATGAAAAGCCCCGGCAGTTCGGCGCGGAAACGCGCCAGCCTCGTGGAGCACTCGACGCGCTGCGCGGCGGTGAGAGCCAGGTCCTCGGTGCCATCCTGCACCGGGACATAATCGACGAAGAAGAAGAGCCGGCAACCAGCGTCCAGCATCGCCGCGATGCGCCCGCGGTCCAGCACGGTGTCGAAATTCTCCCGGGTCAGGGTAAAGGACGCGCCGAAGAAGACGCCCCGCTCGCGCAGGAGCGCCATCCTCTCCAGGATCCGTGCGTAGATCCCCTGGCCGCGCCTCTCGTCGGTCTGCCGCATGTCCCCCTCCAGGCTGAGCACGGGAATGACGTGCCTCACACGGCGGAATGCATCAGCCATCGATCCGTCCAGGAGCAGGCCGTTGGTAAAAAGCGGAAAGATGATGCCGGGAAACTCCGCGGCGATGCCGAGGATCTCCGGGCGGGTCAGCGGCTCGCCCCCGGCGATGAGCACGATCGAGATCCCGAGCTCCTCAGCCTCGGCGAATAGGCCGCGCAACCTGGTATTGCTCATCTCTCTCTCCGGTTTGGACCGGTGGGCGCGGGCGTAGCAGCCCTTGCAGCGCAGGTTGCAGCGGTGGGTGATGCTGACGATGGCAAAGGGCGGCACGTGAGTGCCGCGCCGTTCCCAGGCGCGCCTGGCGCGCGCCGCCCGGCGCTGCCGGACGAGCGTGCGCAGGAGAAAAACGGCCATGCCCGGGCGCCGGGTGTTGAGGCGCAGGGCGTCCAGGAAAAGCCGCCTGATGGACCGGTCAAAGAGCGCGATGTATCCGCCGTCTTTTGCCACGGGGAAACCTCCTGACGGGAACGGGATGCGAAGCAGATCATCGACCATGATCAGCATAAAGCCCGCGCCCGTCCTTGGCAACCCCCAAAAGGACGGGGCGGGCCTGACGGATTGGCGGATCCGGCGCCCGGCCGGATGGGTGGGTCCCGGTCTTACGGTTTGTGTTTTTGGATCCGCACGTCCCCTGAGATCGTCCTGATCACGATCCGGTGCAAGCCCCGGCCCACCGTGCCCGCGAGCGTACGGCGGCCGCGGCCGCCGGTGACCGTCGTGGGGAATCCGCTGGTAATATCGCCCGAGACACTCGTGGCCTCCAGCGAAAAATCCGCCCCCTCGGGCAGGTCGAGTCGGATCTCCCCCGAAGTGCCGTTAATCCGGACATCGCCGTCGAACGAGACGAAACGCAGGTCCACATCCCCGGAGATCGTACGGCAGGTGAACCCGCCCGGCGCGCCCGCCGCCGTCCAGTCGCCAGAGGCCGTTTCGAAGCTCGTTTTTTCCGCCGCGAGATCCCCTGCCGCCACATCCCCGGAGATCGTCCTGATTCGCAAGGACCTGGCGCGCATGGCGTCGATCCTCACATCACCCGAGACGGTCCTGAGGTCCACATCAGCCACAACTTCGCGCGGTACATAGATCTCCAGCACCGTGCGGGTCAGGTCGAACCCGATATGGATGGTCCGCTTGGGCCTCACCCTGATCGAGAGCGCGTCGCCGTCCAAGCCGGCGCGCAGCACCGGCCGGTACGCCGGCCGATTCGTCCGCCCATGCAGCACGACCCGGATTCGATCGCCGTCGACCGTATGCCACCTGACAGCCGTGTCGATCGTATCAACGATGACCGATGCCACGCCCTGGACGGCAAAGCTCTCCGTCTCCCTGATATCCTCCGCCCGGCCCGGCCCGAAATCGCCGGAGCCAAGGAGCAGGGCCGCGCCGGCGGCGAAACCGGCCACGACAACGACGGCCAGGACGATCGAGATCGTCTTGATATTCCACTTCATCGATAAAACCTCCTAAAAATGCTCCACTCCACAGCTCTTCTAGAAGCGGTGTGAAAAAGGTACCGGAACGCAGATTATGGCTTTACGTGATTAGGAACGATTTAACAGGATTAACATGATTTTCAGGATTTACACGGATTATTTGTCTATTAGATCATCTT
>JBLNBS010000140.1:0-22314 GCA_050260175.1 Patescibacteria group bacterium
CGAAGAGATCAAGGAGGCGTACCTCGGGAGGAAGGCGGCGAAGTGAGGCCGTTCAAGGCCGAGGAGCTGTCATGGATGGAACCAATCCATCCAACCTCAGGGCCATTCATGGTCCTTCGTAGATTAGCGGCGTCCTTTAGGGCGCCGTTGGCAGAGACATACCGATTTCATGCGATTCTATAACTCCTTGTCTCTGGGTACTAATCGCCATAATCTACATTCCGGTACCTTTTTCACACCGCTTCTCGATGCGGAAGTGTGAGATTACGGATCGCCGGTCGAACCGTGGGCGGGTTCGAAATACCGCTCATGGGCCAAGCTTGCCGCGTAGAACCAGGCCGCTGCCACAACGTACCTGGCCGCGGGCGACCAGTGCAGATAGATGAGCAGCCCCAGCCCGTGCAGAACGTTGTCCAGCATGGCGCTGAGCAGCGAAAACGACAGTAGGTAGCTCCAAAAGAGGAAGGATTTGTTGATGGGGGGCTGAAAATGGAGATATAGCATGATGGCCGGCGACCAGGTCAGGTTGAGCCAGACGGGAGAACCCAGGAAAGTAAAAGCTCCGGTATGCGCGTAGCGGAATACCCCGAGAATATGCATGGTTCCGGCAAAGAACAGGCTCAGGACGAAGCCGAAGAGGAGGCTCTCCAAGAAGAGCCTCCTCATGCGTTCCCCGGGCACCAAGACCAAGGCCATAATCAAGAGGACAAAGGCCAAAAACGGGTAGTAGAGTATGAGGGGAAAGGCGAGGTAATCGTTCATCGGCCTGCTCCAGTTGCCGCTTATAACCGGGTGAGAGTAGTTTCCCCGAATCGGGGCCGGCGCATTATCCACCCCGGGGCGGAACGGAGCCCTATTTAGAGCTTTTTGGCCACGCCGTGAAGATGAGGGATTTTAGCAGCGTCGTGTTCAAGCTTTTTTCCACCGGTATGCCGCCCGGATAGGCAAAACCCGTGACGTACAGGTCCAGGGCCACATCGGTCAGCCGCTCCTTGCTGAGCGTGCCCGAGACCTTGCGGCCGTTCCGGAGCGTGCAGGTAACCGAGTCGCGCTTGAGGTCGAGCCGGGCGATCTTGGCAAAGTCAACCTCGGCAATGAAGTCCTCCGTCGCGATCCTGATCGAGGTGGCTTTAGGCCTGGCGCCGCCCAGGATGACGTAGCCCGGGGGGGCGTCGAACCTGAGGGCGGCGTTATGCAGCGTCTGCGCTTCGTCGTAGACGTCGGAGACCTGGACGGTATAACCGCTTTTCTTCCATGCCTCGATGAGGGCCGCGCGTTCGGCGTCTGCCAGCCGTTCGACGCGCAGTGATTCGCCCTTGTCCTTGTTGGCGCGGCAGGTTTCCAGGTAGACGACGCCGTTCTGGCAGTAGGCGTACGAGACGGAGGAGGCGTCTTCCTTGAGCACGACGACCTTTTCGGCTTGGACGGATTCCTTGCCGTCCACGGTCTTATAGATCGTGTCGGCCATGGCGGTCGTGCCGAGCAGGGCCAGGAGGACCAGGGGTAAAAAGTGCCGGTACTTGCCGTGCATCGCGGACTGCTGGGCCATCTTTTCCATCCTCTCCACCAAACCGTAGATCTGGCATCCCTGGCGGCCACGCGCGGGGATGCACGTGATGCACGTATTGTTTTCGCCGCGGCGACGGTATTTCCTCCGGTCACGCCCGTCTTTCCCCGACCCCGGCCAAAAGCAGGAACGAGGCGGCCAGGGCCAAAAAGGCGGCGCAGCCAAAAGCAACGGGGGGCCCGAGCGAGGCATAGATCAGGCCAAATCCCAGGCTGGCTGGCAGGGCGGCGAGGCCCACGGCCAGGTGGTACAGGCCCATGGCCGTGCCCACTAGATGCGGCGGGGCCAGGTCGGCCACGAGCGCCCTTTCCACCCCCTCGGTCAAGCCGTAATACATGGCGTAGAGCGCAAAGAGCGGCCAGGCCTGCCAGGCGCGGTTCATCAGGGCAAAGCCGGCGTAGGAAAGGATGTACACGCCCCAGCCCAGCCCGATCAGTTTCTTGCGCCCGATGCGATCCGAGAGGGAGGCGAACGGCGTGGCGGAGACCATCTTGAAGACATGGAAGAAGGCCCAGAGGAGAGGAACCAGGGCCATAGCCCGGACGCCCGCTGACCAGGGCCCCCGCCCGGCGCCGATCGTCTCGGCGGCGCGCAGGATCAGGAACATGTCGGTGGAGTTGCCGAGGGTAAAAAGGAAGATGCACCCGAGGTAACGGCGGAAGTTGGCGTCGAATCCCTTCCAGGACAGGCGGGCGCGCGCTCCCGCCGATCCCGTCCGCACATCCCGGAGCCAGAAGGCGATGATCGCCACGGTGGCGGCGCCGGGTATGGCCGAGAACAGGAAGACGGCGCGGAGGAGCCCTTCTCTGTCCGTCGTGCCGGGGCTTGCCCGGTGGAGGGCCAAAAGTAGCGCCACGGCGAGGAGGGGGCCGAGCACGGCGCCGAGGTGATCCATGCTGCGGTGAAAGCCGAAGGCCTTGCCCCGGTGAGCGGGAGGGGTCGACTCCGCGATCAAGGCGTCCCGCGGCGCCGTACGGATGCCCTTGCCGAATCGATCCACCAGGCGCACCAGGACCGGGTGCCACCAGGTCGCGGCCAGCGCCATCAGGGGGCGGGCGGCGCTGGAGAGGCCGTAGCCCGCGAGGATGAAAGGCTTTTTGCGCCGCGCGCGATCGCTCATCATGCCTGCCCCCAGCTTGCAGAGCGCGGCGGCGGTTTCGGCCGCGCCCTCCAGGAGGCCCACGAGGTCTGCCACGGGAAACCCGCCCGCCACGCCGGGCAGCGCGAGGAAGATCGGCAGGAGCGGGAAGATCATCTCGCTCGCGGCGTCGGTGAGGAACGAGACCAGGCCCGCGAGGAAGACGTTGAGCGTGATGCCGGCCAAGTACCGTCCGCGGAGCGGGCGGCGGGATTCACTGTTTTTGATGGGTGATCTCCTCTGCATCATTCCAAAGCCGCCATGTACGCCGCGTCCTCCAGGCGCGCGGTGTCGATCCCGGCCTGGCGCGCCCGCGCCAGGAGCGCCTCGCCCTCGGCGCGCCGCCCGGCATAGCAGAGCGCCAAGCCCCGGTAGGCATCGAGCCAGGCCGGTCTCTCGTAATTGCGCAACGAGGGGTGGTCGCTCTCCTCGGCCTTTTTCGTCTCCGCCTCGAGTTCACGCTCAACCCGGGCAAATACCCCGGGGAAGTCCCCGTTGACGATGGTGAAGGCCCGGCCGTCCCAGGCGTGGTACTGGGGCCAACGCACCAGGTAGAGGAGGACGGACGGGGCGGGATACAGCACCCGCCAGGTCAGGATCTCCTGCCGCCCGTCGCCGTCGAAATCGCGCACCAGCCCGGCCGGGTCGTATTCCCGGTTGGTGCCCGTGGTCTCGAAGACGAGGCGCGGGGCCGCGCCGAGATCGTATACCCGCAAGGTGAAGAGGCTGTAGGGCCCGTAGCCGGCGTAGAGCACGGCTTCCTTTGCGCCGTCGCCGTCAAGGTCGCGCGCCAGGACGGCGCGCTCCCGGGGGCCTGATTCGGGCACCGGCTCCGAGCGCCAGCTCTCCCGCCACGCGCGTCCGTTCTTTTCCAGGACGAGCAGGCGGGTGGTGTCATCCACGCAGTCCGGGCTCTGGCAGTATACGGCGTAAGTGATCCTCTCCCCGCTCCTGGCCAAAAGGGCCGTCGCGCCGTAGATGCGGGGCCGGGGAGCTCTGGCCAGGGCGGCCGTGCGCCTGCCCGCCGCCGCATTGGCCTCGTAGATCGTGCTGTAGGCCAGGCCTTGCGGCCCGCGTTCGTCCAGGAGGCGGATGAGGCGCGCGCGGACCTGCGCGACCGTGTAAAGCCTGCCCGGCCCGGCCGGGGCGAGGTTTCTCTGGTTCACGATTATGTAAACTATGGTCAGGAGGATGATGCCGGCGGAGAGGATGAGGGTCGGCCGGGGGCGTTTCATCTACGGGGTCCCCCAATTAAGGTAGTAACGGTGGCGTAAGGACCGATTCGCCGCCCTGTGCCGGTAATCCTCTTGACCTGTTAAAGCGTCGTGAACGGCCCCGGCATCAGCATCTTTGCAAAGACGCCAAGAACGCAAAGAAGGGCCGGAACAGAAGGGCCGTGCAAAGGTGCCGGAACGCTCCTGAAGGGTGAGGCCTGGCCGCGGACGATGGCATCTATTACCGGGCGGATCGGACGCTTTCGTGGCAGGAGATCGCGGCGTGATGGATAAGTATTTAGCCGGATTGACCGTAACACTCTGGGAGCAGGCATGACGGAGACGAGGATCCACATCTTCATCGGCGCCTACGGCAGCGGCAAGACCGAGGCGGCCGTCAACTTCGCCGTGCGGGAACGCTCGGCAGGGCGGCGCGTCGCCCTGGTCGATCTCGATATCGTCAATCCCTACTTCCGCTCCAGGGATGCCGCCGAGGCCCTGGCCGCGCCGGGTCTGGAAGTGATCTCCAGCTCACCCGGGATGGAGCTGGCCGATCTGCCCGCCCTGTCGCCGCGCATCACCGGGGCGCTGCGGGACCCCGGGCTGGCGGTCGTCTTTGACGTGGGCGGCGATCCAGCCGGGGCCAGGGCGCTGGGGCGGTTCGGCCCGCTTTTACGCGAGGCCGCGCCCGAGGTCTGGCTGGTGGCCAACCCGTACCGGCCGGAGACGCGCACGCCCGCCGCGATCGCGCGCCTGGCCGACGCGCTTTCCGCCGCGGGCGGGCAGCGCGTGACGGGGCTTTTTGCCAATCCCAACCTGGGGGCCGAGACCACGGTGGAAACCGTCGTCGCCGGCAGGCGGGTGGTGGACGAGGCCGCGGCCCTGCTCGGGCTGCCGGTCGCCCTGACGGGCGTGCGCGCGGACCTGGCCGGCGCTGCCGCCGCAAGGCTGGGATCCATCCTGCCGCTCCGGCGTTACATGCTCCTCCCCTGGGAGAGCGGGTAGAAATCTTTAGGAGGGATATCCGTGCCCATGACCATCCCGAGGAAGTTGATCATCGACGAGGAACGCTGCAAGGGCTGCGAGCTTTGCCTGCAATTCTGCCCCAGGGGCCTGCTCGCCCTGGCCGACCACTTTAACGCCCAGGGTTACAAACCGGCGGCCATCACCGACCAGGAAAAATGCACGAGCTGCGCCCTGTGCGCCCGCATGTGCCCCGAGACCGCGATCGAGGTCTACCGCGAGGAAAAGGGGTCAAAGGGCGAGTAGCATGGTCGAAAGGCGGTGGCGGATTTGGCTGAACGCGTGATGATGAAGGGCAACGAGGCGCTGGCCGAGGGGGCGGTGCGCGCGGGTTGCCGCTTTTTCTTCGGTTATCCCATCACGCCCCAGAACGAGATCCCCGAGTACATGTCCCGTCGGTTGCCCGAGGTGGGGGGGACTTTTCTCCAGGCCGAGAGCGAGGTCAGCGCCATCAACATGTGCTACGGCGCGGGCGGCGCCGGCGCCAGGGTCATGACCAGTTCGTCCAGTCCAGGCGTGAGCCTCAAGCAGGAGGGGATCTCTTACTGCGCCGGCGCCGAGGTCCCCTGCGTGATCGCGAACATCCAGCGGGGCGGCCCCGGCCTGGGCGGGCTGACGCCGTCCCAGTCCGATTACTTCCAGGCCACCAAGGGAGGCGGCCACGGCGATTACCACCCCATCGTCCTGGCGCCCAACTCGGTGCAGGAGATGTTCGACCTGGCCGGCCTGGCTTTCACGCTGGCGGATCGATATCGCACCCAGGTCATCATCCTGGCCGACGCCATCCTGGGGCAGATGATGGAGCCTGTGAGCCTGCCGTCCGGGGAACAGGCCGCGCCGCCCGACAAGCCGTGGGCGACCACCGGCGCCGCCGGGCGGGCGCCGAACCTGATCAACTCGCTGGGCCTGCCCGCGGAGGAACTGCTCAAGATCAACCGCCGCCTGCAGGAGAAATACCGCCGCATCGAGGCCGCGGAGGTCCGCTACGAGGAGGACGGCGTCTCGGGCGCGGAGATCGTGGTGGTGGCCTACGGCACGACCTCCCGGGTCGCCAAGTCGGCCATGGAGATGCTCAGGGCCGAGGGCATCCGGGTCGGCCTCTTCAGGCCCGTCACCCTCTGGCCGTTCCCGTCGGGCGCTCTGGCAGCCCTGGCCCAGGCCGGCAAGCGTTTCCTCGTCGCGGAGATGAGCGCCGGCCAGCTGGTGGAGGATGTCCGCCTGGCCGCCGCCGGGCGGGCGCCGGTCGATCTCTTTGCCAAGCTGAACGGGAGCATCCCCGCCTCGCGGGAGATCTACGAGGCCGTCAAGGCTCTGGCGGCCGTTCCGAAAGGAGGCGCGGCATGATCAAGGTCTTTGGCCGCCCCGCCAGTCTTACGCAGAACAGGCTGCATTACTGCCCCGGCTGCAACCACGGCATCGTCCACCGCCTCGTGGCGGAGTCCATCGACGAACTGGGGCTCGCGCCAAAAACCATCGGCATCGCCCCCGTGGGTTGCGCCGTGTTCGCTTACAACTACTTTGCCCTGGACATGCAGGAGGCCGCGCACGGCCGCGCTCCCGCGGTGGCCACCGGCATCAAGCGCGCCCTGCCGGACCGGACCGTCTTTACCTACCAGGGCGACGGCGATCTCGCCAGCATCGGCATGGCCGAGATCGTGCACGCCGCGGCGCGCGGGGAAAAGATCACGGTGATCTTCATCAACAACGCCATCTACGGCATGACCGGCGGCCAGATGGCCCCGACCACCCTGGTGGGGCAAAAGACGACCACCTCGCCCATGGGCCGCGATCCGGCCCGGGCGGGTTACCCCATCCGGGTCTGCGAGATGCTGGCCACGCTGCAGGGCGCCGTCTACCTGGCGCGGGTCAGCGTGCACGATCCCAAGCACGTCAACCAGGCCAAGGCGGCCATCAAGGGCGCCTTCCAGGTCCAGGAGGCCGGGCTGGGTTTCGCCATGGTCGAGGTTCTCTCCGCCTGCCCCACCAATTGGGGCATGGCCCCGCCGCAGGCTTTGAAATGGGTGGAGGAGCAGATGATTCCCTATTACCCGCTGGGCTATTTCCGCCGGCCCGAGGAGGCGACCAGAGTTGACGCATGAGATAATCTTCGCGGGCTTTGGCGGGCAGGGCGTCCTGCTCATGGGGCAGCTCGTGGCCTACGCCGCCATGCTCGAGGGCAAACAGGTCACCTGGTTCCCCTCCTACGGCGCGGAGATGCGCGGCGGGACCGCCAACTGCGCGGTGGTGGTCTCGGACGGGCCGGTCGGCTCGCCGGTAGTCTCCGAACCGACGGCGCTCGTCGTCATGAACCGCCCCTCGCTCGACCGGTTCCTGCCCAGGCTGCGCCCGGGGGGCGTCCTGGTCTACAATTCTTCGTTGATCGAGATCGAGCCCGGGCGGCGCGAGGTGGAAATCGTCCCCGTGCCGGCGAACGAGATCGCCGCTGAACTCGGCGAAACCCGGGTGGCGAACATGGTGGCCCTGGGCGCGCTGCTTTGCATGACGCCCGTGGTCGAGACCGGTGATGTCATGCAGGCCCTGGCCAAGGCGCTGCCCAAGCACCGCCAGGCTCTCCTGCCCCTGAACGAGAGGGCTCTCGCCATGGGGCGGAGCATCGCCGCGGCCCGCCGGGCGGGCTCCACGGCATGACCGGCAAATAAGGAAAGAACAACCCCCCGCCGTCATATCCTTGTACTGATGGTACGAGTTCAGTTGAGGAGGAGACGACGGGTGGAAAAAAAGGGACTGCAGGTGATCAAAGACGTGGCCTCGAAGACGGCCGGGTTGGTCTTCTTTTCCCTGCTTGCCATCGCCCTCGGCGTGGTCTTTGGCGTCATGTTCGAGCGGTGGGTGGGGGGGGAGGGCGGCACGCCCGCTTCGACAGAAGGCATCGAGGCGCCCATCGATGAGATGACCGCCCAGGTTGAGGAGCCTTTCGTCGAGCCCGTAGAGTCCGGGACCCAGGCGGCCCAGGCGCCCGCGCCGGCGGCCGTCAAGTTCCGCGTCAAGGTCGGGCCTTATTCCGACTACGCACAGGCCGCCAAGGCCGCCGATGAGCTGCGCGGGCAGGGGTACCCGATATTCTTGGCCGCCAAGGCGCCTTACCTGGTGCAGGTCGGCGCGTTCGCCAACAAGGACAACGCCCTCTCGCTCAAAGCCGAGCTGACCAAGAAGGGTTATACCGTCGCGGTGCAGCCGGAATAAGGGCGGTTCTCGGGGCACGTGCCCGCCGCCGCGCGACGCGATGGCGCGGGCTTGCGCGAAGCCGCGGAGCAAACCCCGCCGTGGTTTTCCGGGCGGTGTTCTTCGCGCCTTCGCGTCTTCGTATGATAAACCCGGATTTCGAAAGTACTTTTGTACCTGCATCTTTGGTCGCCATGAATGTTGGCGCCAAGGGCGCAGCACGCTTCCGATCAAGCGTCCGCTTTCGAAATCCCGGAAAAAGGACGCCGGACGTAATCTGTTTTACGTGACCACCAATGGTTTAACAGGATTTACCGTTCCCTTTTTCGTGCTTATCGGTCCAAAACGGATTCTGCCTCCACGGCGTGGCACGGAGGTGCGCTTTTGACGGACAAGTTGCACCGGCACGCGGAGGCGGCGCTCGAGAGGCTGCGCCGCGTCAAGACCTTCATCCTCGACCTGGACGGCACGTTCTATCTCGGCGACAGGATCCTGCCCGGTTCGCTCCGGCTCGCCGCCAGGCTCGAGGCGCTCGGCAAGGAGTTCGTTTTTGTCACCAACAACTCCTCGCGCCAGGGGCGCTATTACGCGGACAAGATCACCCGGCTGGGCCTGCCTGTCCAGGCCGGGCAGGTCTTTACCTCGGGCGAGGCAACCATCCGCTACCTGCGCCGGATCGGCTGCCCCCGCGGGATCTGGGTGGCCGGCACCCCCGATCTGGAGGAGGAGTTCCGGGCGGCCGGGTTCGAACCCAACAGCACGCATCCCGCCATGGCCGTCCTCGGTTTCGACCTGGGATTCACCTACGACAAGCTGAGCCGCCTCTGCGCGCTGGTCCGCGGGGGTACGCCTTTTATCGCCACGCATCCCGATCTCAACTGTCCCACCTCCGGCGGGCCGGTGCCCGATTGCGGCGCGCTGGCGGCGGCCGTCACGGCCGCCACGGGCGTGCGGCCCAAGGTGATCGGCAAGCCGTTCCCGGAGATGGTGGAGGCGATCCGCGACAAGTACGGCCTCGAGCGGGATAACGTCGCCATCGCCGGGGATCGCCTCTACACCGACATCGCCATGGGCCGGGCCGCCGGCATCCTCGCCATCCTCGTCCTGAGCGGGGAGACCCGCCCCGGGGACCTGGACGGCTCGCCCCACCAGCCGGACCTGACCTTGGCCGACCTGGGCGAACTGGCCGATCTCCTGGCCTGAACCGGGCGCGGCGGCGCCGGAGAGGGATTTCATTGGCGGAGCTTATCCCAAAGTATGCTGCTTCTTTGGCCAGTAATTGCGACTAAGAACCTGTGCGCGTAATGCCACGGACCACTAGATACCGTGGTACCGCGTGGCACTTGATACCAGAGTATGTGCTCCAAATACCATAAATCAAGTTAGTCGCACAAACTCCTAAGGGTTCGAGTGTCTTTGGCGCAGGTATGGCGGATAAAACCGCGGCTTGACGGTTATGACAGATTTTACCACCACATGGCGCGAATACCCACTTGACATCTTGCCGGCCGCAGTAATATAACTTTAGGTGAGGAATAAACAACCTCTTCCGGTTGGTCCATCCGGTCCGAGAGAACAAGAGAGGACTGAAGGCCGCCTTGGCAGCGCCTTTGGTCCTTTTTCTATGCTCTGGAGTGAGGAGCGAACCGATGGCTCTCGATGCTGAAGTACTCATCATCGGCGGCGGCGTGGTCGGCACCGCGCTGGCCCGGGAGCTTTCCCGATACGAGCTCCGCGTGCTGCTCCTGGAGCGGGAGGCCGACTTTTCCTTCGGCACTTCAAAGGCCAACAGCGGCATCGTCCATACCGGCCTCCACGACCGGCCGGGCAGCCTGCGCGCGTATTTCTGCGTCGAGGGCAACCGCCTCTACCCCGCGCTCGCCGAGGAGCTGGACGTGCTCTACCGGAACAACGGCGCGCTGGTCGTCGCCCAGGACGAGGCAGAGCTGCCAAGGCTGGCGGAACTGGCCGCGCAAGGCAGGGAAAACGGGGTGCCGGGCCTCGCCCTGTTCGGTCCGGAGGAACTCCTCCGCCTCGAACCGAACCTCTCGCCCTCCCTGGCGGGAGGACTCCTGGCGCCCACCGGCGGCATCGTCGTGCCTTTCGATATGGTTTACGCCCTGGCCGAGAACGCCATGGCAAACGGGGTCCGGGTTCTCCTGGGCACCAGCGTGGAGAGGATCGAGGCTGAGGGCGGCTCATTTCTCGTTGGAACAGGCAAGGGTGTTTTTCGGGCCGGTCTCGTCATCAACGCGGCCGGCCTGGATGCGGCGCGCGTCGCCGGGCTGATCGGGGACGAATCGTTCGCCATCAGGCCCCGCAGGGGCGAGGAATACCTGCTCGATCGCGCGTGCGAGGGCTTGGTCAGGCGGACGATCTTCCCCCTGCCGACGCCGCGCTCAAAGGGGATCCTCGTCATCCCCACCGTGGACGGCAACATCATGCTGGGGCCCAATGCGCGCGAGACAGATGACGCGGCCGATACGCGCACCACCGCCGGGGGCTGGGAGGAGATAAGCGGCGTCGTCCGGCGTCTGGTTCCATCCCTGAGCCGCGCGGTACCGATCACCGCTTTTGCCGGGGTGCGCGCCGCCAGCGACCGCGATGATTATATCATAGGGCCCGCCGCCGGTGTGCCCGGGTTCTTCCACGCGGCAGGCATCGATTCGCCGGGCCTGACGGCTTTCCCCGCCATCGCGCGCCACCTCGTGGAACTGCTGCGCGAGGCCGGTTTGCGGCTCCGGCCGAAACGCGACTGGAATCCCCGCCGCCGCCTGGTCCGGCTGCGGCTTCTCGATCGGGAGGCGCAGGCCGCCCTGGTGGCGCAGGATCCCGCGTACGCCCGCATCGTCTGCCGTTGCGAGCTCGTAAGCGAGGGCGAGATCAGGGACGCCATCCGCCGCGGGGCGGCGACGCTGGACGGCGTCAAGCTGCGCACGAGGTGCGGCATGGGACGCTGCCAGGGGGGATTCTGTACCCCGAGGATCATCAGGCTCCTCCGGGAGGAGCTGGGGCTGGCGCCGGCCGAGGTCACGAAGCGGGGCGCGGATAGCAATCTCCTCGCGGGCTGGCTGCGCGGCGGGGGGGAGGGGTAGGGCATGCGCGAGATCCCGGCTGAGCTGGTCGTGATCGGCGCGGGACCCGCCGGGCTTGCCGCGGCGGTGGCCGCCGCCCGAGCCGGGCTCCGGGAGATTTATCTCTTGGATCGCCTGGAGGAGCCCGGCGGCATCCTGCAGCAATGCATCCATAACGGCTTCGGCCTAAGGTACTTCAAAGAGGAGCTGACCGGGCCGGAGTACGCCGAGCGTTTCATCGGCCTGGCGCGCGCGGAAGAAGGGATCCATTTCCTCATGGAGACCATGGCCGTGGGCCTGACGGCCGACCGGCGCGTGCTGGCCATGAACCCGCGCTTGGGATTCGTCTCCTTTGCCGCCAAGGCGGTCGTCCTGGCCATGGGCTGCCGGGAGAGGACGCGGGGCGCGATCAATATCCCGGGGACCCGGCCGGCCGGTATCTTTACCGCGGGCTGCCTCCAGCGGCTGATGAACATCGACGGCTATCTCCCCGGCCGCCGCGCGGTCATCCTGGGATCCGGGGATATCGGCCTGATCATGGCCCGCCGGCTTACCCTCGAGGGGATCAAGGTCCTTGCCGTGCTGGAACTCATGCCGTACACGAGCGGCCTGACGCGCAACGTCGTGCAGTGCCTGGAGGACTTCGGCATTCCGCTCCGTCTGGGCCAGACGGTCATCGAGGTCCTGGGCAGGGATCGCGTGGAGGGAATCGTGGCCGCGCCCGTGGACGGTGAACTGCGCCCGATCCGGGAGTCGGCTTACACGATCGGATGCGATACGCTCGTTCTGTCGGTGGGCCTGATCCCCGAGAACGAGATCTCGCTCCAGGCGGGCGTGGAGCTGGATCCCGCCACGGCGGGGCCCCGGGTGGATCCCCATTACATGACCTCGGTGCCGGGCATCTTTGCTTGCGGTAACGTGGCGCATGTCCACGACCTCGTGGACGATGTCAGCCTCGAGGCCGCCCTGGCGGGAGGCGCCGCGGCCCGGTATGCCCTGGGGCGGCACACCCCCGCGGCCTGCCTGGAGGTGTCGGCCGGCCGCAACATCCGCTCGGTCGTACCCCAAAAGGTCGCCCTCGACCGGCCCACCACCCTCTATATCAGGGTGAGCCGCCCCGAGCGGGATGTCTTCCTCCGGGTGGGCCGGAGGCGCCGCAGGGAGCGGATCGTCACGCCCGGGGAGATGCTTCGCTATACGGTCGAGCCCGAACTTGTCGCTGGCGGCGACGAAAGGCTCGACGTCAGCATCGAGGCGCGAAAGAGCGGTGAGTCCGTTGCCTGAGCTGACCTGTATCGCCTGTCCCCTCGGCTGCCGGATCGCGGTCGCCGAGGAGGGCGGGGCATACATCGCAAAGGGGCACGGCTGCGCCCGCGGCAAGGAGTACGCCATCGGCGAGGCCAAGTCTCCGGCGCGCATGCTGACGAGCGTGGTCGCGCTCGCCGGCCGGGAAAGGCTGCTGCCGGTCAGGACGGCCCGGCCGGTTCCGAAGAGCTCCCTCTTTGCCGCCATGGAGGAGATCAGGCAGGTGCGCGCGGTACCGCCCGTCAGGCTGGGGCAGGTCCTCCGCGAGAACCTGGCCGGCACGGGCGTTTGCCTGGTGAGTACGAGGAGCGTTGATTGATGCCGGTCCCCGGCAGGACTCCCCACATTGCCGCCGAATTGTAGGAGGACACTGGCGTTAGGAGCCTGTGCGCGTAATGCCACGGACCACTAGATACAGTGGTACCGCGTGGCACTTGATACCAGAGTTTGTGCTCCGAATGCAATAAATCAGGTTAGTCGCACAAACTCTTAGGGATCGTTGCCGGAGGACAGCATGCAGGTCGGCGCCATGAACCACCCCATGGCCGAGTTGGGGGCCGAGATCGAGAGGATCGCCAGCGAGGGTTTTGATTTCATCGATCTCACCCTCGAACCGGAATTCGCCATGCCCCATCGCCTTAACGCCCCCGAGATCCGCGGGCGGCTCGCTGATGCGGGCCTCAAGGCCGTGGGCCACACGCCGTACTATCTTCCCCTCGCCTCGCCCATTCCCGATCTGAGGCAGGGCGCCTTCGCCTATTTCCGGCAGTGCCTCGACTTTTTCGCCGGGGCCGGCATCCGCCTCGTGAACGTCCACCCCTATGCCAGGTTCCCCCTCTACGGCAGGGAATGGGCCGCGCAGCGCCTGCGGGATACCCTGGGCGAGGTCCTGGCCCTCGCCAAAAAAGCGGGTGTGCGCCTGATGCTCGAGAACATGCCGCCCCTTTTCAACACCCCCGGGCAGCTCAAACCCATCTTTGACGCCTTTCCCGAGCTGGGTTTCCATCTCGACGTGGGCCACGCCAACCTGGGGGTGGAGGTCAACATCACCGGCAGGCTGCTCGGGGAGTTCAAGTCGCGCGTGGTGCACGTGCATGTCAACGACAACAACGGCGGCCAGGACGACCTCCACCTGCCCCTGGGAGCCGGCCGCATCAACTGGCCCTGGGTGGCGCGCATGCTGCGCCGGTACGAGTATGACGGCACGGTCACCCTGGAGGTCTTCTCGCCCGACCGCGACTATCTCCTGCAGTCCAGGGAAAAGTGGGTCAGGGTCTGGGAAGAGGCGGGCAAGCCCCGGGCGTGAAAGACGGGGGGATGGGGAAATGATCGGCATCATCGGCGGTTCGGGCGTCTACGACCCGGAGATCCTGACCGAGGTGAGGGAGGACAGGGTGGCCACGCCGTTCGGCGAGATCCGCCCCTGCCGGGGCCGCTACCGCGGGCTGGAAGTGGTTTTCTTGCCGCGGCACGGAGCGGGCCATACCGTGCCCCCGCATCTCGTCAATTACCGCGCGAACATCTGGGGCCTGCGCCGCCTCGGAGTGCGGCGCGTCATCGCCACGGCGGCCGTGGGGAGCCTCAGGCGGAGGATGCGCCCCGGCGACGCGGTGATCATCGACCAATTCCTCGACTTTACCAAGTCGCGGCCCGCCACCTTCTTTGCCGGCGGTGCGCTGGGCGTCGCGCACCTGGACTACACCGAACCCTACTGCGGCGAGGTGCGCCGGGCGCTCTTCCGCGCGGCGCGGGCCGCCGGGCTCAGGGTCCACGGCGGCGGCTGCTATGCCTGCATGGAGGGGCCGCGTTTCGAGACGCCGGCCGAGATCCGCATGCTCGGCCGTTTGGGCGCTGACGTGGTGGGCATGACCACCGTGCCCGAGGTGGTCCTGGCGCGGGAGGCGGGCATGTGCTACGCCACGGCGGCCATGGTGACGAACTATGCCGCTGGCATGGCCGGGCAGGCCCTGAGCCACCAGGAGGTCCTGGATCTGATGTCCGCCAACGCCGCGCGCCTGCGCCGCCTGTTCGTGGGCGCCCTTTTGGAGCTGCCCGGGGAGCGCGCCTGCCGCTGCGCCTCCGGCCCGCCCCTGCCGGAGCCGGACGGCGATCCGTCATGAGCCTCGAGAGCATAATCTGGCGCGGCGACCGCCTGAGCCTCCTGGACCAGACCAGGCTGCCCGGGGAGGCCGTCTATCTCGACTGCCGCGATTTCCGCCAGGTCGCCTCGGCCATCAGGTCCCTGAGCGTGCGCGGCGCCCCGGCCATCGGTGTGGCGGGTGCTTTCGGCCTGGCCCTGGCGGCGGGGGAGGCGGAGGCCAAAGGCCTCCCCGTGGAGGCCTATGTGCGGGAGGCGGCCGCGGTTCTCCGCGCCACCAGGCCGACCGCGGTCAACCTGGCCTGGGCCCTCGACCGCGCCCTGAAAAAGCTCGGGGAAAGCCCGGATTCATCCGCCGCCGCCGGGATCTTGGCGCGCGAGGCGCGGGCTATCATGGACGAGGACCGCCGCGCCAACCAGGCCATCGGCCGGCACGGGCAGGAACTCCTGCAAGACGGCGACGCCGTCCTCACCCATTGCAATGCCGGCGCGCTGGCCACCACCGGCCACGGGACGGCCCTGGGCGTCATCCGCGCCGCCGTGGCCGCGGGTAAGCGCGTCAGCGTCTATGCCGATGAAACCAGGCCTCTTCTGCAGGGCGCGCGGCTGACCGCCCTCGAGCTCATGGCCGAAGGCATCCCCGTGACGCTGATCTGCGACAATATGGCCGCGGCGCTCATGGCCAGGGGCAAGGTCTCCGCCGTCCTGGTGGGCGCGGATCGCATCGCCAAAAACGGCGACGCGGCGAACAAGATCGGCACCTACGGCGCGGCGGTCCTGGCCTCGGCGCACGGCATCCCCTTTTACGTCGCGGCGCCCATGTCCACCTACGATCCGCATACGGCCTCCGGGGCCGGGATCCCCATCGAGGAGCGCGATCCCGACGAGGTCAGGCGGGTGGGCGGGACACTCGTGGCCCCTCCGGACGTGCCCGTCTGGAATCCCGCCTTTGATGTCACGCCGGTGCGCCTGATCGACGCCGTCATCACCGAATACGGGGTGGCCCGGGGCGACATCCCCGCGCGCCTGCGCGAGTGGCACGGGTCGCGTCCGCCATGCGGATAAACGCGCGAGTGTATGAGAGAGTGCAACCCCGGTCGTTCACGATCGGGGTCGTTTTATCTCCAAGAGTTTATCAACCCCAGCGTTCTCTGCGTCTCTGCGGTAAAACAGCAGGAATCAGACAATCCCCGTCTGGCATAAGGCAATAAGTGAATCCCGAGGGAAGGAGGTGATCTTGCATGAAGTCTTTGATCGGCGCGGTCTTGGCCCTCGTCCTGGTCTTCGCGTTCGCCGGCACGGCCATGGCGGCTCCGTTCGAGGTGGACGAGGCGGGGGAGTTCTTCATCTTCGGTGACTACAGCTACTACAGCGGGGGGCCGTCGAGCGACTTCACCCTGGGGCTCGGTTACGCGCTCACGGATAAGCTGGCCGTCGGCGTGCAGTACATGACGGATATCTTCAACACCTGGCCTTACGCGTTCGGCGCTTTTGCCGTCCTGGATCTGCATCCCATCGTCATCAGGGGGGAATACATGTACTTCCCCCTGGCGCCTTTCTCGTACGGCAACGCTTCGGTACTCTACACCTTCGATGTAAAAGCCCTCACCTTCGGCCTGGGCGTCGGCGCCAGCTTTTACCCCTGGGACACCGATTTCTACATCGAGGCGATGGCCTCCGTGGATTTGGGCAAGGACTTTTCCCTCTATGGCACCGTTTACTACGTACCGTCCCAGACCGAGCATGGTTTCGTGGCCGGCGTCTCGCTGGCGTTCTAGGAGTTTGTGCGACTAACCCCGCTTTACGACCACCGGAGCACAAACTCTGGTATCATGTGCCGCATGGTTACACGATATATGGGTGCCGGTGGCATTACGCGGACAGACTCCTAGGAGTGTTGTGAAATCAGATTAACTCACCCCCTTCTTTCCGATACCCCCTCTCTTCCGCGGGAGGGAGGGGGCCGGGGGTGAGTTCGATTACGGACTCACGCGGACCGGGCGGCATGTATGGCCTGTGGCTCCCTTGCCGCCGCGATAAGCGATGGACGATTGGTGGACGAGCCCGGCAGGATTACCATACGCGGAAGGCGAATGCTGACGGGCGAATCGCATGCCCACAAACGTCCGGGCAGACAGGAGGCTGTAAACATGCCCGCATCCACCATCCGCGATCCCGCGCTGGCCCCGTCGGGCCTGGACAAGATCGAATGGGCGCGCGCCCACATGCCCGTCCTGGGCCGCATCGGGGAGGACCTGGCTTGCGAAGGGATCTTCAAAGGCCGCCGCATCGCCCTCTCCATCCATCTCGAGGCCAAGACGGCCAACCTGGCCCTGACGCTCGCGCAAAGCGGCGCCGAAGTCGTCGTCACGGGCAGCAATCCCCTCTCCACCCAGGACGACGTGGCCGCGGCCCTGGCTGAGCGGGGTCTGGCCGTCCACGCCTGGCACGGCGCGACGCCGGAGGAGTACCACCGGCACATCCTGGCCACGGTGGGTACCGAGCCGGATCTCATCATCGACGACGGCGGCGATCTCTCCGCCGCCCTCCACGGCGAGCGGCGCGACCTCTTGGGCAGGGTCATCGGCGGCTGCGAGGAAACGACCACGGGTCTGCGGCGCCTGCGGGCCATGGCCGCCGACGGGGTATTGGGCTTTCCCATGATGGCGGTCAACGACGCGCGCTGCAAACACCTCTTCGATAACCGCCACGGCACGGGCCAGTCGGTCTGGGACGGCATCATGCGCACCACGAACCTGCTCGTGGCCGGCAAGACCGTGGTGGTGGCGGGTTACGGCTGGTGCGGCCGGGGCGTGGCCATGCGCGCCAAGGGCCTGGGCGCCCGGGTGATCGTCTGCGAGGTCGACCCGGTCAAAGCCCTCGAGGCGTTGATGGACGGCTACGAGGTCATGCCAGCCGCCAGGGCGGCCGCGGCCGGCCATGTATTCATCACCGTCACGGGCTGCGCGGGCGTCTTTGGCGCCAGGCATTTCGCCGCCATGCCCGACGGGGCGATCCTCTGCAACGCGGGCCACTTTGACGTGGAGGTGGCCAAGTCGGAGCTCCATACCCTCGCCGGGGGGCGGGTCCGCCGGGTCCGGCCCAACGTGGACGAGTACACCCTGGACGGCGGCAAGCGCCTCTATCTCCTGGGCGAGGGCCGCCTCGTGAACCTGGCCGCCGGCGACGGCCATCCCGTGGAGATCATGGATCTCTCCTTTGCCGTGCAGGCCCTGGCCCTGCGCCATCTTTACCTCAATCGCGCGGAGCTGGAGCCGGGGGTACATATGGTGCCGGCCGAGGTCGACGACCAGGTGGCGCGCGTGGCCCTGGCGGCGCACGGCGTGGAGATCGACGCCCTCACACCGGAGCAGGCCAGGTACCTGAATAGCTGGGCCCAGGACTAGGCTTAGAGGCGGTGTGAAAAACCCGTCTCTCTACTGGATTACGCAGATTACCCAGAGTTGTGGAAACCGCATGAAACTGGCAAGTGGCCTAATAGTTGGAGAATAACCAACCAGGCCGGATCCGGAGGGGCGCACAGCTGTGCGCCCCTGTAGAGACGTCCCCGGAGCAGGGTGGTTTTTTAGCGCCGGCAAAGGGATAAGCCGGATCGACATGGCAGTCTACATAGGTGGTGCCGCAAAAACGATCCTTGACGGAACCTCCCGCGGCCTGAGCCTGGAAGGAAGTGTTGTCCATGAAGACCCTCATCGAGCACGGCTTGGTGCTGTGCGGCCCGGAACTCGAGCCGTACCCCGGCGCGGCGGTCGCCGTGGAAAATGGCGTCATCCTTCATGTCGGTACAATTCCCCCGGGTTGGACGCCCAACGAGCGGATCGACGCCGGCGGCAGGATCGTCATACCGGGCCTGGTCAATGCTCATACCCATGCAGCCATGACGCTGCTCCGCGGGTATGCTGACGACCTCCCCTTGCAGGAGTGGTTGTCCGAAAAGATCTGGCCCGCCGAGGCGGGGCTCACCGGGGAGCACGTCTACTGGGGCACGCTGCTGGCCGCGCTCGAGATGCTGCGCACGGGCACCACCACCTTCGCGGACATGTATTTCCGCACGGACGATGTGGCCCGCGCCGTGGAGGAGTCGGGCATGCGCGCTGCCCTGTCGTACGGCATGATCGGCCTCGATCCTGCCAAGGCAGAGAGAGAGCTGGCGATGGGCCTCGATTGTGCCCTCCGCCTACGGGGCGCGGCCGGCGGGCGGCTCACGGCCATGCTGGCGCCCCACGCCCCCTACACCTGCCCGGACGGCTTCCTGCGCGAGGCGATCGCGGCCGCCGCCGGGCATGACCTGGCCATCCACATCCATGTCTCCGAGACGGAGCGCGAAAACCGGGAGATGCTGTCGCGCACCGGCAGGACGCCCACCGCGCACCTGGCTGAACTGGGTCTTTTTACCCGGCCGGTGCTCCTGGCGCACGGGGTCTGGCTGACCGCCGAAGACATCGGCATCCTCGCCCGCGCGAAGGCCGGCGTGGCCCACTGTCCCGGGAGCAATCTCAAGCTGGCCTCGGGCATCGCGCCCGTGGCGGGCCTCTTGCGCGCCGGCGTGCCGGTGGGCCTGGGCACGGATGGCGCGGCGAGCAACAACAACCTCGACCTCTGGCGCGAGATCCATCTGGCCGCGCTGGTGCACAAGGTCCGCGAGGGGGACGCCACGGCCGTGCCGGCCCAGGCGGCCCTGCGCATGGCCACGTCGGGTGGAGCGGCCTGCTTGGGGCTGTCCGCCGCTATCGGCGCCATCGCCCCCGGTTACAGAGCCGATCTCATCATGGTCGATCTGGACCGGCTCCATCTGACGCCGTTGCATAACGCCGTCTCGCACCTCGTCTACGCCGCGGAGGGTTTCGACGTCACCGACGTCATGGTGGACGGGCGCTTTCTTTTGCGGCGGGGCGAATTCATCCATCTCGACGCGGAACGCGTCAGGCGCGAGGCCGGCCGGCTCGGACTCGATCTCGCGGCCCGCGCGCGTCGATCCTGAACGGCGGGGGTATTCGCCCCGGTGCCCGCGGGGAGAATAGTGCTTGGAGCGGGGCGTGAAACACCGCGCCGCTCCGGTAACCTTGGCCGACAAGGAGGGTAGCGATGCCCAAGCGCAAGAAGGAAAAGGCCGCGGACTACGAGTACCTGGGCAGGCCGGCGGCGCCCGCCAGGCCCGATACGGAGATTGCCGCCGAGACCAATCCCCGACCAGGGAAACAGGAGGCGAAAGCAAAGCCCAAAGGCCGCTGCTAGCAAAGATACGAGGGACCCTGACCGGGTCCCTTTTCTCGCTGCGTCATCCCGTGCATCTCCGCTCTGGCGGGAGGAGATCGCGCACGCCGGGCGAAGATCGGATCCACCTTGGATGACCGGAGGTTTAAAGAATGACCGCACCCGTCCGCGTCCGTTTCGCCCCGAGCCCCACGGGTCTTCTGCACATCGGCGGGGCCAGGACAGCCATCTACGACTGGCTGCTGGCCAGGGCCACAGGCGGGGCCTTCATCCTGCGCATCGAGGACACGGACCGTAACCGGTTCGTCCCCGGCGCCCTGCAGGACATCATGGACAGCCTGCGCTGGCTGGGACTGCAGTGGGACGAGGGCCCGGAGGTGGGGGGGCCATACGGATCGTATTTCCAGTCGGAGAGGTTGCCGCTCTACCAGAGTCATGCCAGGCGCCTGATCGACGAGGGCAAGGCGTATTACTGCTTTTGCACCGCGGAGCGGCTGGCCGCACTGCGTGCGGCCCAGGAGGCGGCCAAATCCCCCTCGGGTTACGATCGCCTCTGCCGTGGGCTGCCCCGGGACGAGGCCGAGGGACGCCTGGCCAAAGGGGAAAAAGCTGCAGTCAGGTTCAAGACTCCCCTCACCGGCAGCACGGTCTTTGCCGATGCCATCCGGGGCGAGATCACGGTCGAGAACCGCACCCTGGACGACATGGTGCTGCTCAAGTCCGACGGTTTTCCCACCTACCATCTGGCGGCCATCGTCGACGACCATGAGATGAGGATCACCCACGTCCTGCGGGGTGACGAGTGGCTGTCCAGCGCGCCGCGGCACATCCTCCTCTATCGCGCCTTCGGCTGGGAACCCCCGGTCTTCGCCCATCTGCCGGTCTTCCTGAATCCATCCGGCAGCGGCAAGATGAGCAAGCGCCATGGCGCCACCAGTGTGCGCGAGTACCGCGAGAAGGGGTATCTGCCCGAGGCGCTCTTCAACTTCCTCCTGCTCCTGGGCTGGCATCCCCAGGAGGAGCGTGAGATCTACGACCCGGACGAGGCGGCGCGGGTCTTTACCCTGGACCGGGTGAGCAAAGCGCCGGTGGCCCTGTCCTTTGACAAGCTGGACTGGTTCAACGGCATTTACCTCCGCAAACTCCAACCCGAGGATCTGGCCCGACGCTGCCTGCCTTTTTTACAGGCGGCGGGGCTTTTGCCCGAGCCATGCCCGCCGGAGCGCTTCGCCTATCTCGCGGGCCTGATCCCCCTCGTCCAGGAGCGTCTCACCACCCTGGCTGAGGCGCCCGATCATTTGGGGTATTTTCTCCAGGAGACGATCCCCCTGCCCCCGTCCGACCTCCTCTGCGGTAAGAAAACCGAACCAGTACTCGTGCGGGCGATCCTGACACGGGCCGTGGAGATCGTGAGAGGGCTGGAGGTCTTTGACGAGGCCTCCCTGGAATCGGCCCTGGCGCCCCTCGCCGCAGAGTTTGGACTCAAAAAAGGCGAGGTGTTCATGCCCATGCGCGTGGCGGTCTCGGGGCGGACGGCCACGCCGGGCCTTTTTGAGACCATGGCGGCCATCGGGCGGGAGAGGTGCCTAGCCAGGCTACAAAGCGCCGCTAACGCGCTGGAGCGGTAAAAGACAGGCCCGTATGGACCGATAGACGCAGATTCCGCGGATTACACAGAATGCGTTTCGCGCCAGAATGATAGGATTTACCACTCCGATACGCCGCAAAGCCATTGTGACACAGGTCTGCACGGTGAGAGGGGGAAGATCAGAAGATGCGCCAAGCCATGAGCGGACGAGAGCGGGTCCTGGCAGCAGTCGGCCATCAGGAAACCGATCGCGTGCCGCTCGACCTGCAGGCCACACCCGAGGCCTGGGCCAGGCTGGCCGCGCATTTCGGCACCGATGATACGGAATCGATCCTTCAAGGTCTGGGCGTGGATCTCCGTTACATCATGCCGGTCAATCGCATGCCCTCCCGGCGTTACGGCGACGGCAGCTACGACGGTCCCTGGGGAAACCGCCTGCGCCGCGTGGCCAACCCGACCGGCGCCTACGAGGAAGTCGCCTTTTACCCGCTGGACGGCGCGATGACCCCCGAAGAGATCGAGGCCTTCGAGTTTCCGGATCCCGGCATCTGGCAGGACTACTCCGAGGTTGCGGCCGCTTGCCGCAAGAACGGGAATAACGCGCTCGTCGGGGGATACGCCAGCGTCTTCTATATCCCAACCCAGTTGAGGTCCATGGAAAGAATCCTCCTCGACATGGCGGCGGCGCCCGCGATGGTCCACGCCCTGGTGAACAAGGCCCTCCGTTACGCGATCGCCTATAACGAGCCCCTCCTGGCCGCGGGCGGAGGGCGGATCGACTTTTTGCACATCGCCGACGACTACGCCACCCAGCGGGGATTGCTCATGAGCCTCGCCATGTGGCGGGAGTTCTTCAGGGAACCCACGCGGCGGCTTGTTGAGATGGCCC